>CAZRHF010000064.1:0-12173 GCA_964599835.1 uncultured Eubacteriales bacterium
CTTCGGTGCCGATGCGGTATATATTGCAGGTGAGGAGTTCGGTATGCGTACCGCCGCCTCTAATTTCGGCGAAGAGGCAATGCGGGAGGGAATTAAATATGCCCACGACAGGGGAGTAAAGGTCCACGTTGCCTGCAACACGTTACCCCATAACGACGAGATCTGCCGCATTCCCGCATTTCTCGAAACGGTGCAGGACGCAGGTGCCGACGCCGTTATTGCCGCCGATCTTGGAACCATCGGTATGGTCAAAAAATACGCCCCTAAGTGTGAGCTTCACGTCTCGGTGCAGTCGGGCGTCGTAAACTACGAAACGGCCAACGCCTTTTATAATATGGGTGCCGATCGCGTAGTAACCGCCCGTGAGCTAACGCTGACTGAGATTGCCGAAATCAGAGCAAAAACACCTAAAGAGCTAACGCTGGAGTGCTTTGCCCACGGCGCCATGTGCGTTTCCTTTTCGGCAAGATGTCTCCTTTCAAGTTATATGACGGGAAGGGACGCCAACCGCGGAGATTGTGCTCAGCCTTGCCGTTGGTCCTATTCCCTTGTTGAGACCAATCGTGAGGGTCAGCATTTCGATATTACCGAAACCGATAAGGGAACCTATATCTTAAACGCCAACGACCTTTGTATGGCTGAACATTTAAAGGAAATGTACGAGGCGGGCGTGGGCAGTATCAAGATAGAGGGCCGTGCAAAGTCGCAGTATTACGTGGCCGTTACCGCAAACGCTTATAGAGGCGCCCTCGACAGCCTTGCCCAAAGCTATGATAACTGGAAACTGCCTGAATGGGTATCCGAGGAGCTTAATAAAATAAGCCACCGAACCTACAGCACGGGATTTTATTTCGGTCGCCCTGAAAACGCCCAGACCTACGCCCACGCAGGCTATGTAAGAGACTATGCCGTTGCCGCTACGGTAGACGGATATGAAGACGGATGCATAATCGCCACCCTCAAAAACAAGTTCTGTAAGGGGCAGGAGCTGGATTGCTTAGAGCCCCAAAGCAAGCCCTTTACGGTTACTGCGACCGAGCTTTTTGACGGCGACGGAAACGAAATAGAATCGGCGCCCCATCCTATGATGAAAATTAAAATTCCTTTCACGCGCCCCGTAAAACCGGGCTCAATGCTCCGTATGAAAAGTGAATAACGTCATACCTCTCCCGTTCATACTATCGGGGGAGGTTTTTTAATGAATTCATACCATAAACGTATAGCTACCTGCTATTTTTTAGTGGTTGCGCTTATGTTCGTCTGTATCCTGCGGCTTTTTTCCATCGCCCTCGATCCCGAATATAAAACCGTAGCCGAAACGGCGGCGTCACGGAAAATACCCATAGGCTATTCGAGAGGCACCGTCTACGACGCCTACGGCACGCCTCTAACCAACGCAAAAATAGTCTACTGTAACCTTATAATGGATAAGCCCACCGCCCTTATTGCCCTTTACGACCTCTTTTCCTCCGATGAGATAGAGGAGGTGACCGAAGAAATAAGAAACGAAGGCTTTGCTGTGCGCTACACCGAGGAAAAGCTTACGGCCGAGGGAATATATTCCTACGCCGTGACCGAGCAGGTAAGCGGCGATACCTTAGCCACCCACCTTATCGGCTATACCGATTATAAGGGCAAGGGAGTCTGCGGATTGGAGCAGTCCTTCGACAGTCTGCTTTCCTCGGAGAAAGAAAATTTCATCTCCTTTACTCTGAGCGGCAGGGGAGAAATGCTCGAGGGGATAGAGCCCACCTTTTCCTACGACTATAAAACCGAAAAAAACGGTGTCAGGACCACCCTTGACGCAAAGCTTCAGGCTATAGCCGAGAATAATGCCGAAACCATCGACGAGGGAGCCGTGGTAATAACAGAAATAGCTTCGGGCAAGATAAGAGCCCTTGTAAGCCGTCCGGGCTTCAGCCCCTTATCGGTGGCAGAGGCTCTGAGCGACGAGGCTCAGCCGCTTTTGAACCGCGCCCTTTGTACCTACAATGTAGGCTCGGTCTTTAAGCCCTACGTTGCCGCCGCAGGCTATGAAAAAAATCTCTACTACTATACAAACTGCAAGGGCTATACCGATATTGACGGACTTACCTTCAGCTGTCATAATTTGGGCGGCCACGGAGAGGTAGATATGACCGCCGCCTTAAAATACTCCTGCAACTCCTTTTTTTACGAGTTCATACAGTCGGTAGGGGGCGGTGCGGTCATCGATATCGCGAGAAAGGCAGGCTTTGACAGCAGTATAACCCTTGCCGACGGTCTTGTCTGCAAGGCAGGAAGTCTTGGCAGTACCGCCGTATATTCCCTTTCAAGGCGCTCCCTTGCAAACCTTTCCATCGGTCAGGGAGAGCTTATGCTTTCCCCCTTGGCTATCACTAATCTTTATATGGCCATAGCAGGAGGCGGACGCTACCGCACACCCTCACTTATAGAGGGCGAGATAAAGGACGGTGTTTTCACCTCCAGACCACTGCCCGCCGAAATAACCGTAATGAACGAGACTACGGCCGCAAGGCTCAAAAACGACCTTTCCGGGGTCCTTACCGAGGGCGGAACGGGAGCGGCCGCCGCACCCACCCTTACCACCGCCGCAGGAAAAACCGGCACCGCTCAGACGGGAATAATAAGACAGGGCAAAAAGGTAACCAATTCCTGGTTTTGCGGATTTTTCCCCCTCGACGAGCCCAAATATGCCGTAACCCTTTTAAGCGTTAACGCCGACCGTCCCTGCAGCAGTATTTTCGCCGCCATAGCCGACGAGATAACCGCCGCCGAAAAGAAATAAGTGTTGTGGAAAGCGGCGGGCTATGCTATAATTATTTTAAGGAAGTCTTGAAAAGCTTTTGATAACAAGACTTCCTTTATTTTTAACGTGAGGTAATATATGAGTACCGATAACCTTGAGATCGAAAGAAAATTTATTATAAAATATCCCGATGCCGAAGTGCTTGAAGCGGCCGAAAGGATCGACATCATCCAGACCTATACGGCGAGCGGTGCGCGGCTTCGCATCTGGCGGAAAGGAGATAAGGTAAGCTACATAAAGACGGTCAAGACCCACCTTACCGACCTTACCCGAATAGAGGAAGAAAGCGAGATCTCCAAAGAAGAGTACGAGACGCTGGTCAAGACCGCTACCTCTGAGCTTAAAAAGACCCGCTACCGCATTCCTTACGAAGGTCATCTTCTGGAGATAGACCTTTTCCCATTCTGGAGCAGGCAGGCCTTTTTGGAAATTGAGCTTAATAGTGAGGACGAGGAGTTTTCCATACCCGAATACCTAACTGTGGTAAAAGAGGTGACCGGGGACAAGTCCTACCGAAACTACGCCTTATCCAAAAAAATTCCAAAAGAGGAAAATTTTTAAACTTTTTTGAAACCTTTCGGACGTCAGAACTGTGTTATATACGAAAGAGGGTGAGCTCTTGTGTAACAAAACTTTTTGCGGACTGACCTTCGACCGGATCTTTGAACGGTATTATACCGCCGTTTACCGTCTGGCCTACGCCCGCACAGGGAATCGATTCGATGCAGAAGACGTTCTGCAAACCGTATTTTTAAAGTTTATGAAAACCGACACCTGCTTTGCCGAGCCCGAGCACATTAAGGCCTGGCTTATTAAGGTTACGGCCAACACCTCCAAAAATCTTCTGACCTCGGCTTGGATGCGCCTTACCGAGGGGATCAAGGACGACTATGCCGCCGACGATCATAAAGGCTTCGAGGTGTATTCCGAGGTTTTAAAGCTTCCCGTCAAATACCGCACCGTAGTACATCTTTTCTACTACGAGGGGTATTCCTGCACAGAGATCGCCGCCATCTTGGAAACCAACGAATCAACCGTAAAAACCAGGCTCAAAAGAGCCCGTGAAAGGCTTAAGGAAGCCTTGAAAGGAGAAGATCTCGGTGTTTAAGGACAAGTATATACGCGATAACGAAAACATAAATTTAAACGAAAGCGCTAAGGAAGCCATAAAGCAAAGACTGACGGCAGGACCCAAAAAGAGCAGGGGTAAGATTGCCTTCAGAAGCATTCTTGCCACAGCCCTTGCCGCCTGTCTTATTCTGGGGATAGTTTTGGTAGCAGGGCAAGGCGAACCCACCTTCACCCCCACCCCCGAAAAGACCCTTACGGCATCGGTCACCTACGACGATATTTACAGCTCTATCAATAAGATATTAAGGGAGCAAAACCGTCAACCCGGATTTTTTGAAAGCTTTGTAAGGCTTTTCGGTATCGGGGGCGATGATTCTATGCTCGAAGCCGAAAACGAAATGGCTACCGGCACTACCGAATCCATAATGGACGGAGCAACGGCCGAGGAGTCTTTAAACGGAACTGCCTCAGACGCCGAACACTCCACCACCAACAATCAGGTGGTCGGCGTAGATGAAGCCGACATCGTTAAAAACGACGGCCGCTATATCTATTCTATAAGTGCAGGTCGTCTTATTATTACCGACACAAATTCGGGTTCCCCCGTAAAGGTCTCCGAAACTTATATCGAACGCGGTAATAAGGGTATTATCAATATGTACGTACAGGGCGACCGTCTTGCCATCATTTATAGTGGCTACAAAAATGGTTATGCCACCTATATTTCGGTCTACAGCATCGATGATAAGACCGCCCCCTTCGAAATGGCTACTATATTTCAGAGTGGCTCCCATCACAGCTCCCGTATGATAGACGGCACGGTATATCTTATTTCAAACCACTATATCTACAGCGACAGCATCGACCGCGACAGTCCCGAGCAGTATGTTCCTTGCATTAATTCCCGTCCCATTGCCGCCGAGGATATTTCTATGATAAGCGGCTTTAAACAGCCTACCTATCTGGTGGTTTCTGCCGTCGATATGCTCACTGCACAGTCCACCGAGAAGATCGCCGTTCTGGGCGGTGCCGAAAACGTTTACTGCACCTCCGAAAACCTTTATTTCACCTTCACAAGCTACGAAAGTGAAGAAACGGACAATACCCGAACCTCAAATACCGTTTCCACCATTGCAAAGCTTTCCCTCTCTGAGGATGAGATAAAAAGCGTTGCCACCGGCTCGGTAAAGGGCTATCCCTTAAACCAGTTCTCCATGGACGAATATAATGGCAACCTTCGCATCGTCACCACTCAGAGACAAGCTACCGAGCAGATGAGCTCTTCTGCATCAGACGACAGTGCTGTAAGCTCTTTTTCTGACAGCACCTCCAACGCCCTCTACGTCCTGGATGAAGACCTTAAGGTTATAGGAAGCGTGGAAGATCTTGCCAAAGGCGAAAGGGTATATTCGGTCCGTTTCGACGGCGAGGTCGGCTATTTCGTAACCTTCCGCGAGACCGACCCACTCTTCACCGTCGACCTTTCCGACCCCGAAAAGCTCACCGTTATGAGTGCCCTTAAAATTCCCGGCTTCTCGGAATATCTCCACCCCTACGGCGACGGTCTGCTGTTCGGTTTCGGTAAAGAAGCTACCGACAGCGGCTCTGTAACGGGACTGAAGCTTTCTATGTTTGACGTATCAGACCCTTACGACGTGACCGAGGCCGACAAGGAGCTTTTAGATGCCGATTACTCCGATGCTTCTTACGACCACAAGGCAATTATGGTCGATGCTAAAAAGGATATAATCGCCTTTACCGCCTACCGCTACGGAAGTGAGGCCGAGCTTTACGTCTACGGCTACGATAAGGAAACGGGCTTCGAGCTTAAAAACAATACGGTTATCGAAGGCGACAACTACCTTACAAACTGCCGCTTCGTCTATATCGGAGACTATTTCTATCTGGTATCGGGCTATGGAATCTCAACCTTCTCCATGACCGATTTCTCCCAGACGGGTCATCTGAATTTCTAAAACAAAAACGCAGTACCTAAGTACTGCGTTTTTTTCTGTATTCAAGAGGACGAACGCCGCATTTTTCTTTGAACAGATTTGAAAAATAGTGCATATCGGAGTAGCCGAGCGACTCGGCAATTTCTCCCACCGAAAGGCCGGTGTCGCTTAGGAGGGTCTTTGCCACCTGAAGCTTGCGGTCAAGCTGATAGGCGTAAGGGGTTGTGCCGAATTCTCTGCCGAAGAGCTTCAGGCAGTAATCGGGGGAGCGGAATATCACCGCCGAGAGCTCCTTGCCCGTAACTATGCGGTTAAGATTTGCATCGAGATATTCCTTAAGACGTAAGGCCTCACCACTGTGCGCCGCCATATTTTCGGCCTTCTGAAGCCGCGAGAATATCTCTGTAAGAATTCCGTGAAAGGTAGACTGCATCTCCCCATCGGTCATATCCGAGTGAATGGTTATCAGGATCTTTTCAAAAAGCGATTTGAGCCCGTTTCCCTCAAAAAAGAATTTTCCCGTAAGCCCGAAAGCCGAAATAAGCCGCATACTGAGTGGCGAGTCGTCGATATTCATAAAAATTTTGGTGTAGGGGGTGTCCTTATCCGAAAAATATTCGTGATCGCTTCCTGCAGACAAAAAATATATGGTATCCTTTTTAACGTGATGGGGGACGCCTTCGAGCATAACGTAGCCGTCACCCTCGATTATGTATTCAATAACCGAAACCGATGACTTAGGACGCCTGATATGATAGTCGGCATCGGGGTAGGTGATGCCCGCCATCGAAATATGAATAGGAGAGCCGTCCTTTTGGGCGGGGAAGGCTTTTCGAACCTCGTTCAAATTGTATTCCTCACTTTTTAAATTGAAATATCTATGTAATTTGGGGGTATTTGAATTATAATACAATTGACAAGTTATTTCAAGGAGGAAATAATATGAAAATGCGTCCACCAGCAACCCCAATAATAAATATCGACCCCTATTTTTCCATCTGGACCGAGGCCTCTGTCCTCGGCAACACCGTTCATTGGACGGGTAAGCCCAACACCATGTGCGGCAGAGTAATTGTCGACGGCGCTGAATATCATTTTCTCGGTAAAAATTTTCAGCTTCGTAAACAACCTCCCGAGGTTCCTAATATGGAGATCGAAAAGGTCGAAGTAGATGCCTATTCCACCGTTATCACCTGCAAAAACGATGCCATCCGTCTGACCGCTCACTTCACCTCTCCCACCCTTGTGGACGACCTTTACCTTTCTTCCCGTCCTATTGCATACTGCAAGACCTCTTTCGAGAGTATCGACGGCAAGGAACACAGCGTAAGCGTTAAGTTCGTCGCCTCCGAAGAGCTGGTCTTAGAGCATAAGGGCGAGGGCAGAGCCATTGCCGACCCCGTGAAGATCGAAGGCCTCACCGCAATTAAAATGGGCAACGGAAGTCAGCACGTTCTCCACTGCTCGGGAGACGATATCCGCATCGACTGGGGCTACCTCTATCTTGCAGTAAAGGGCAGGGGAAGTGTCGGACACACCGTCCTTCGCGACGTCACCAGTAACTACGGCGCAGGTAAGTTCTTCAACGTTAAGTATAATGATATGTACGCCGCCTTTGTTGAGGCTGAGCTTAAAAACGAGGCTCTTTTCCTCTTTGGATACGACGATATCGAAAGCATACAGTATTTCGGCGAAAACCTGAAGGCCTACTGGAAAAAGGACGGCAAGACTATCGAGGAAGCCTTGTCCGAGGCCGCAAAGGACTATCGCTCCACCCTTAAAAAGGCAAACAACTTCTCTGCGAAGATCAAGGCAGAGGCAACAAGAAAGGGAAATCAGAAGTATGCCGAGCTTTTGATGCTCAGCGTCCGTCAGGTAATGGCCGCCCATAAGCTTGTCGTAGATAAAGAAGGTAATAACCTCTTTATCTCCAAGGAGTGTCACTCTAACGGTTGCGCCGCCACCGTCGACGTAACCTATCCCTCCGCACCCCTCTTCCTCCTTTATAACCCCGAGCTCTTAAAGGGTATGCTTCGTCCCGTAATGCGCTATGCGCTTTCCGACGAATGGAACCTCGACTTTGCCCCCCACGACGTAGGACAGTATCCTCTCGTTAACGGTCAGGTCTACTGGGTAGAAAGAAATCCCGACGGCACCGCAAAATTCATCAATCCTAAGGGACAGATGCCGGTTGAAGAGTGCGGAAATATGATAATCCTCTTTGCCGCTCTCGCCGACATTGACGGCAATGCCGACTTTGCAAAAGAGTATCTTCCCACCATAAAGATGTGGAACGAATATCTTATTAAATACGGTCTCGACCCCGAACATCAGCTCTGCACCGACGACTTTGCAGGTCACCTTGCCCACAACGTAAACCTTTCCATAAAGGCAATTATGGGTATTGCAGGCTACGCAAGAATACTTGCTATGCTGGGTGATACCGCCGAGAGCGAAATGATGATGGCAAAGGCAAAGGAATATGCCGATTCTCTTATCCTCCGTGCCGCAAACGAAGACGGAAGCTTCCGCCTTGCCTACGACCGCGAGGGAACCTTCTCCCTTAAATATAACGCTATTTGGGATAAGATCTGGAAAACTAACCTTTTCCCCGAAAGCTTCTATCAGGGCGAGATCGCACGCTACAAAAAGGAGCTTCTGCCCTACGGCGTGCCTCTTGATTCCCGCGAGACCTACACCAAGTCCGACTGGCTGGTATGGGCGGCCTCCCTTGCCGACAATAAAAAGGATTTCTGTCTCCTTACCGACAGCCTCTGGTCGGCATATAATTCAATGCGTACCTACGTCCCTATGACCGACTGGTATTTTGCCGACATCGCACAGATGCGCGGCTTCCGCCACAGAACCGTTCAGGGCGGCCTCTTCATAAAGCTTATGCTTGACTAAAATCAAAAGCAGATATGCCTGTGCATATCTGCTTTTTTGTTCGGTTACGGTGTAGCGCTTCTCAGCTTTTCTTCAAATTCCGGCGGTATATCACCCTCGGAGATAATGCTGTCGATCTCGGAAAGCTCACATTGCAAATACCCTGAGACCTTAAAAAATTTTTCGCTGTCGCAGAGAAAGACTCTTTTTGCAGCACCGTCCAGCATGGTCTGTCTTATGCAGACCTCGCTTCGGTTGCAGTCGTATATCCTGCCGTCCTCCGACAGTGCCTTTGCCGAAAAGAAAAGGATATCCGCCCGCATATTTTTAAAGACCCCGTGGGCATCCTCTCCCATAAGACAGTTTCGGTTGTCGGGGCTGAGATATCCGCCCGAGGCATAGACCTCAAGGCCCGAAGAAGCAAGCAAAGAAAGGATCTCAGCGTTATTTGTAACAACCGTGATGCCGCTTTTGTTTGCAAGCTCGGCGGCAACATAGAGGGCGCTGGAGGATTGGTCAAGAAAAACGATATCCCCTTTATGGACCAGCTCGGCCGCTTTTGAAGCAATTATGCGTTTAGCGGCGGAGTTATGGTGCGAGCGTGCGGTAAACGGGATTATCGAACTGCTTCTCTTAAGCTCAACTCCGCCGTAATGCCGCTTTACAAGACCTTTTTCCTCAAGACGGATAAGATCCCTGCGTATACTTGATTCGCTGGTGTAAAGAAGGTCGCAAAGCTCGCTGACCTTCATACTGCCCTTTTCCTTAAGAAGATTCAGAATCTCTTCGGTTCGCTCATATTTAAGCATAATTCCTCCCAAAATTGCACGGTTTTGACCGAAACGTGCACAATAAGAAGATAAAACGCCTATTTGTGCACAATAGTTGCATTTTGTTGACGGATTTATTATACTTATAATTAAAGTATTTGTCAATATAGGGGGAGCTTTAATGAACTGTTGGACTCAAAGTGAAAGCAATATTTTTGTTGCCGCACACCGTGGCTGGTGCGCGAAATACCCGGAAAACACAATGGCCGCATTCAAGGCCGCGCTGGAGCTTGGTGTAGATCAGATCGAGACCGATGTCAGAGTTACAAAGGATGGTGAGCTGGTGCTTATCCACGACGCCGACGTTGACCGTACTACCGACGGCAGCGGTGCGGTCATCGACTATACCTTCGAAGAGCTTCGCAGGCTTGATGCAGGAAGCGGACAGCAGATACCCACGTTAAGAGAGCTTTTGGAGCTTGTTAAAGACCACCCTACCATTACGCTTGACATTGAATTTAAGGAGTATCCCGAGAAGGTAGGAGAAACACTTGCCTACAGCGTCTGCGACAGGATTCTGAGTATGGTCGACAGCTACGGCTTTACCGACCGCATAGTAGCCAACTCCTTCAGCGGTCAGCTTAATGAATATATTTATAAAAAGTATCAGGGTAAATACAAACAGCACACCTTCTATCCCGAAAGGCACTTAGGCGGAAGTTATGAGCTTGACCCCTATAGGTCGGCTTATTGCACCTGCATTTTCGGTATAACGAGCGGAGGGGTCACGGCTGAAGAGGTGAAAAGACTTCACGCAGATACCGGCGTCCGAATCTGGGCAGGAGCCTACGCCGAGAACGAAGAGAACATAAATAAGTCGGTCGAAATGGGTTGCGAGCTTATAACCTGTAACAACCCCGACGAGGTTCTGGAGATCCTACGGAAAAAGGGATTACATAAATAAAGGAGTATATTATGGATATTAAGATGTTGCTTAAAGGCATAAAAAACTGTTCCTGCGGTAAAGACCATCTCTGCCCCATAGATGTTGTCGATATTGCCGAAGGCGCAATAAACCGTCTTTATGATTATTGCAAAGGATATGAAAATGTTCTCGTGATCTGCGATAAGAATACCTATGCTGCCTGTGGTAAGGCTGTTATGGATGTACTTAAAAACGCAGAATTGCTTATCCTCAAGGAGCAGACCGATGTTGTTATACCCGACGAAGCTCAGCTTGAAGTTATCGAAAAGGCAATGAATAACACAGATCTCATCATCGGTGTCGGCTCGGGTGTTATAAACGACCTTTGTAAGCAGGTCAGCTTTAAAAACGACCTGCCCTACTTTATCGTAGCCACCGCCCCCAGTATGGACGGCTATGCCTCTGTAGGCTCTGCCCTTATCCTCGGCGGTATGAAGATAACCCTTAATGCCCGTCCTCCCAAGGCCATAATTGCCGAGCCCGAGGTCCTCGCCACCGCCCCCACGTCAATGCTTCAGGCAGGCTACGGCGATATTATCGGAAAATATTCCTGCCTAAACGACTGGCTTCTTGCCAAGGTCATAAAAGGGGAGTATTTCTGTGAAGCGGTCTATGACCTTACGATGTCCTGTGTAAAAGAGGTCGAGCCCCTTGCCGAGGATATCCTTGCCCGCAAACCCGCTGCGGTAGGCTCCCTGATGGAAGCCCTTGTTGCCGTAGGAATCGCTATGGCTTACGTAGGAAATTCCCGTCCCGCCTCGGGAAGTGAGCACCACCTTTCACACTTCTTCGAAATTACCGGGATTTTGGATAATAAAGAATATTTTGCTCACGGCATCGACGTTATGTATTCCGCCGCCGTTACCTGTAAGCTTCGTGAAATGATACTAAGCCTCGGCGTTTCCTCCGCTCAAAAGGATAGGGGAGAGTGGGAAAAGGAAATTAAACGGATCTATTCCACCTCTGCCGAGGAATGTATCGCCCTTCAGAATAAGGTAGGCCTCTATACAGCTGACGATACCGCCGCCATAGAAGAAAACCGTGGGGAGATAGAAAAGATACTTGCCGACTGCCCCTCCTACGACTATATTATGTCTCTCCTCGGCAGGATCGGTCTTGATTTCGACGAGTTCATAAAGCTTTACGGAAAAGACAAAATAAAGGATGCCGTTTTATACGGAAAAGACCTTAAAGACCGCTATACCGTCCTTTGGCTTAATTATAAATACGGAGGAGATATGTAATGACGAATTTCGATAAAAATAAGATAAAACTGGTTGCCTTCGACCTTGACGGCACCCTTACCCAGCACAGAACCCCTCTTTCGGAGGAGCATCGTGCCGTTTTGGAACAGCTTTCAAAAAAGTATAAGCTTCTTATGGCGGGAGCGGGTATGTGTATGCGCATATTCGGTCAGATGGGAAAGTTCCCCATTGATATTTTAGGAAACTACGGAATGCAGTATGCCGAATATAATCCCGAAACCGCCGAGCTTGAAATTAAAGAGGACAACAATATCCCCTGCGACCGTGAATCGATAGAGAAAAGGGTAACTATGCTCCGCGAAAAGCACGGCTTTACCGAGTTTGCGGGTGATAACGTGGAATTTCATTCTTCGGGTTGCGTAACCTTTCCAATTCTTGGCACAAAAGCTAAAATTGAGGACAAGCTTGCCTTCGACCCCGACCGTAAAAAGC
>CAZRHF010000065.1:0-12140 GCA_964599835.1 uncultured Eubacteriales bacterium
GGATAACCATTTTGAGGGCAAGTCCCTACGTCTGCGTCAGCAGTATTTCCTTGTTTCGGCCTCCATTCAGGATATTTTACGCCGCCACCTCAATCAGTATAACACTCTTGAAAATTTAAGCGACAAGGTCGCTATCCACATCAACGACACCCACCCTGCCCTTTGTATTCCCGAGCTTATGCGTTTCCTTTTAGACGAATGCGGCTACAGTTGGGATAAGGCCTGGGGAATCGTTACGAAGACGGTTGCCTACACCAACCACACCGTTATGCAGGAGGCTTTAGAGTGCTGGAGTGAGGATCTTGTTAAGACAAGACTTCCCCGAATCTATCAGATCGTAAAGGAGATCGACAACCGCTTCCGCTATGAGATGTACGAACGCACCGGAGACGCAGGTATGGTTGAACGTACCGCAGTTATTTCGGGCGGCGTTGTTAAGATGGCAAACCTTTCGGTCATCGCTTCTCATCACGTAAACGGCGTTTCCCGTCTCCACAGTGAGATCCTTAAGGACAGCCTCTTTAACGACTATTACAGAGTTACCCCCGAAAAATTCACAAACGTTACCAACGGTATTGCCCACAGACGTTGGCTCTGCCAGTCTAACCCTGCCCTTTCCTCCCTTATCACCGAGCTTATCGGCGACGGATTTGTAAAGGATGCTTCCGAGCTCGCAAAGCTTAAGGATTTCGCTTCGGACGCTCAGGTTTTAGAGAAGTTAGAGGCCATCAAGCTTTCCAACAAGGAGCGTTTTGCAAAATACGTCAAGGAGCAGACCGGCACGGTTCTCAACCCCAACTCTATCTTTGATATGCAGGTCAAGCGCCTTCACGAATATAAGCGTCAGCATCTTAACGCCCTTCATATTATAAAGGACTATCTCTTTATAAAGAATAATCCCAATGCTCCCTTCACTCCCAAGACCTACGTCTTCGGAGCAAAGGCCGCTCCCGGATATCTCCTTGCAAAGCAGATAATTCAGATGATCTCCTACCTTGCAAAGGTCATAGACAGCGACCCCGCCTGCAAGGATAAGCTTAAGGTATTCTTCCTTGAGGACTACCGCGTTACTATGGCCGAGCTTATGATTCCTGCCGCCGAGGTCAGCGAGCAGATCTCCCTTGCCTCCACCGAGGCCAGCGGTACCGGTAATATGAAGTTTATGATGAACGGTGCCGTAACCCTGGGAACCGAGGACGGCGCCAACGTTGAGATCCACGAGGCGGTAGGCGACGATAATATCGTTATCTTCGGTATGCACACCCCCGAGGTCATGGCACTCAGAAAACGCGGCTACAGCCCCAGAGAATATATCGCCAACAACAGTGACCTTAAGGCCTGCCTTGAGTTTATCGGCAAGGGCATCGGCGGACAGTCCTTCGATAGCATATACCGCACCCTTTCCGACGTAGACTATTATATGGCTGCGGCCGATTTTGCAGATTACTGTGCCGCCCACGATAAGGTCGACGCACTCTATGCCGACCGCACAAAGTGGAACACCATGAGCCTTAACAACATTGCGGCTTCGGGAATCTTTGCCGCCGACCGTTCCATTGAGGACTACGTTAAGGGCATCTGGGGTCTTACATCTTTAAAATAAACATTCGGAGAAACCACCGTGTACTATCCTTTTAATTCACGCGACCCGCTTTATAAGTCGAAATTCGGAGCTGTGGCTTCGGGCGAAAGCCTGAAGCTGCGGCTTTTACTCCATTCCGACGCCTGCGTCCACGAGGCCTTTTTAAACCTCAGAAAAGACGGCGAGGACACCGTTTATATAAAAATGAACCCCGTCGGCTGGATGGAGGGCTACAGAATCTATGAGATAGAGCGCTGTTTTGAGGAAGGTCTTTATTTTTACCGCTTCAGCTACACCAGTGACTACGGTGATTTTAATATCACCGCAATGGAGCATAACATAGGTCACGTATCGAACGAGGGCAAATGGTGGCAGCTCACCTGCTATGAAAAGGATTATTCCACCCCCGACTGGATAAAGGGCGGAATAATTTATCAGATATTCCCCGACCGCTTTAAAAACTCGGGCAAAGTCAAAAAGGGCGTTCCCGAGGACAGATATCTTACCGCCAACTGGTATAAACAGCCCGAATACCGTCAGCAAAACGGCCCCTGCTCCCTCGGTAACGACTATTACGGCGGAGACCTTGAGGGAATCAGAGAAAAGCTTCCCTATCTCGCCTCCTTAGGGGTCAGCTGTATCTACCTGAACCCCATTTTTGAAGCACATTCCAACCACCGCTACAACACCGCAGACTATATGAGGATCGATCCGCTTCTCGGTAATGAAGAGGATCTTAAAAAGCTTTGCAAGGACGCAAAAAAGCTCGGGATCTACGTCATTTTAGACGGCGTTTTCTCCCACACGGGAGACGACAGCATCTATTTCAACCGTCAGGGCCGTTACGGTAAAGGCGGCGCCTACAACGACCAAAATTCCCCTTATATAGGCTGGTTCAAGTTTAAAAGCTGGCCTACACAGTATCATTCCTGGTGGGGCATCTCCACCCTTCCCGAAACCATTGAGGAAAACGAGGATTTCGACCGCTTTATCACGGGAGAAAACGGTGTTATTCGCTACTGGATGAAGCGGGGCGTAAAGGGCTGGCGGCTTGACGTTGCGGATGAGCTTCCCGACAGTATTCTTGATAATATAAGAACTGCCATAAAGGCTGAGGATCCCGAAGGCTTCCTTTTAGGTGAGGTCTGGGAGGATGCTACAAACAAAATAAGCTACGGCAGCAGAAGAAGATATCTTCGGGGCCGTCAGCTGGATTCGGTTATGAATTACCCCTTTGCCGACGCGGTCATAGGCTACGTTAACGGCGGCGACGGAAAGGACTTTATAGACAGGGTTTCGGACATTTTGGAGGACTATCCCATAGATGCCGTAAACGTTCTTATGAACCACTTGGGAACCCACGACACAGCAAGACTTATAACCAAGCTCGGTACCAACGAATATCCCTCGTCCAGAGTCAAGCAGTCGGCTTCCTTTTTAACTGAAGAGCAATACAGCGAGGCGGTTAAAAAGCAGAAGCTTGCGGCGGTAATTCAGTATACCCTTCCCGGTGTCCCCTCCCTTTATTACGGAGACGAGGCCGGTCTTGAAGGCTTCGGAGACCCCTTCTGCAGAGCGGGATATCCCTGGGGTAAGGAAAACACCGAGCTTTTGGACTTTTACAAATGGCTGGGTAAGGTCCGCCGCGAAAACGAGACCCTGAAGGACGGAATATTCTATCCCATACTCGGCGGTCTCGGCTCAATGGCTTATATCCGTGAAAAGGACGGAGAAAAGCTTCTTGTTGCAACAAACCGCTGGAAGGAGACCGACTGGATAACCGTTCCCTTTGAGTTTGACGGCGCGGAAATAATCTGCGGAAACAGACCTCAGGGAGGATATTTAGAGCTTGCACCCATGGGATTTGCAATACTCAGAATAAAGGAGTAGTAAAATGTTCAGGTATGAGACCCATTTACACACCTATCCCGTAAGCCGTTGCGCACAGGTCGGAGTGGAGGATGCCGTAAAATTCTATAAGGATATCGGCTACCAAGGCGTTTTTATTACCAACCATTTTTTAGACGGTAATATAAACGTTGACGGCGACCTTTCTTATGAGGAAAAGATAAACTTCTATTTTTCCGACTTTGAGCGGGGAAAAGAATTCGGCAAGGAAATTGATTTTGACGTATTTTGCGGAGTTGAAATGTCCTACAAAGGCACCGATTTTCTCATATACGGACTTTCTAAGGAATGGTGGCTTGCCCACCCTGAAATAATGCTTATGAAAAAGAGCGATCAGCTCACCCTTCTGGCCGAAAACGGCGCACTGGTAATTCAGGCTCACCCCTTCAGAAATCCCGCCTATCTCGACCATATAAGGCTTTTCCCAGATCGGGTTCACGGCACCGAGATAGTTAACTCCTGCAACGACGAGCTCTCAAACAAAATGGCAGAGCTCTATGCCGAAAACTACGGACTTCTCCCCTTCGCAGGAACCGATAATCATATCGGAAGCAGGAAAACAAGCCTTTCGGGGGTCGATACCTTCCGCAGGGTGAAAGACGAAAAGGATTTCGTCGATATAATACTATCCAAGGAATACAAAATATTTTTCGAGTAAAAAAGGACTGTTAAACTGAAACAGTCCTTTTTTATTATTCTTTTGTTTCTTCAGAAATTCCGAGCTTTTCGGCCTTGCGTTTTGATTCATAGCCCCGCATAATATCAATAGCTTCCTTGCACATAGGCACTATTGCGATGGCGTTGAAGACCGTCATAAGGGCAATTCCTACGTCACTTAGTGCCCATACTGCCTCGTAGGCGGCAAGACCGCCGATAAAGAGCATTACGAGGGCCAACACCTTATACATAGTCTGATATTTCATCTTATCTCCGAATATGTAAGAGACGTTTGAGCGGGCATAGAAAAGCACGCCGATGAAGGTCGAGAAGGCGAAGAGCCAGAGGGTCACGGTGATGAAGATTCCGCCGAACTCGCCTAAATGATAGTCCATAGCGGCCTGCAAAAGAGACATTCCGCCAAGGCCCTCGGTTACCTCGGAGGGTACCAAAAGGATTATGAAGGCGGTACAGCTACAGATAACAAGGGTGTCGATAAATACACCCAGCGACTGCATAAGTCCGCTTTTTGCGGGGTGGTCGGTGTCGGCCGCGGCGGCCGCACAGGGGGCTGAGCCCGAGCCTGCCTCGTTGGAGAAAAGGCCGCGCTTTACTCCCTCCATTATTACCGCGCCTATTCCGCCGCCTGCCATTTCTTTGAGGCCAAAGGCCTCGGAGAAGATTCGTCCGAAAACGCCGGGAAGCTTTGCGATATTGATGGCGATGATAACAAGGGTTATAAGGAAGAAGGCTCCTGCCATTACGGGGACCATAATATCCAGTACCTTGACAGTAGCGTTTTTGCGAAGGATGATTACGGCGGCAAGGGCAACCAAAAGGATTATGGTATAAATAGGCTCAATACCGAATTCGGCCTCTACCGCTTCGGTTACCGAGTTTCCTACGACCTGGCTGATACCGCACCAGCAGATAAGACCCGATATGGCAAAAAGGGTTGCCATAAGGGATTTTTGAAGCTTCTTCTTTCCTATTTTCTCCATAAATGCGTGGATATAATAGGCGGGGCCTCCGCGGTAGCCCCCGTAGATGGAATCCTGTTCTTTATACTTTTGAGCAAGGACGGCTTCAACAAAGGCGGTGGCCGAGCCGACTATGGCGGTGACCCACATCCAGAAAACGGCACCTGCTCCGCCGACGGTAATTGCGGCAACGACGCCTGCAAGATTACCCATTCCCACACGGGTTGCGGTAGAGACAATGAGGGCCTGCCAGCCGGATAGTGCGCGCTTGTCCCTTTTGTTGCTTTTCTCAGTTACGGTGCGTATCATATTAGGAAAATGGCGCACCTGAAGGAATTTCGTTCTTATTGTAAAGAATATTCCCATAGCGACGAGAATTATTACAAGCAGGGATATTTCGAGCTTGTTTCCCGCACCTGTGGGGATGGAAATAATGGCGTTGTTGAAGATTCCGTAGACGAATAAGACCACGTCCTCGAACACACCGTAGAATGTTTTTCCTGCCGCTGAAAGGGCATTCCACACCGAAGAAAACCACTCCGACACAGAAATTGAAAGAAGATTTAACATAACAAAATTTCCTTTTCGTTTATACTCCGCTTATTGTACCACAGTTCGTATCTTAAAACAAGGGAATATTTACTTTACGGTAAGCTCGTCCTCTTTTACACTACATTCGATGAATATTACACCTACACCTGCGGCTTTTGCCTCATTCAAAGCGGCACCGAAGGTGGGGTGGGTTTGGATATTCGGGCGAACTTCTTTTATACCCTCCATCTGAATTACGAAGGCAACGGCGCAGTTGTAGCCTTCCTTTTGAAGTCTGGTAAGCTCTTTAAGGTGCTTAACTCCCCTATCGGTAGGGGCGTCGGGGAAATAGCCTATACCGTCTATCTCTAAGGTACAGCCCTTGACCTCCATAAGGTATTTTTCCTCTCCCCTTTCCATATAGAAATCGATTCGGGAGTTACCTACGGTATATTCGGGCTTTATATAATCGAAGCCTTGGGTCAAAAGCCATTCAAAGGCTACCTTATTGGGCGCCTGACTGTCGATGTTTACAAGGCCTAAACCATTCTTATAAACGGCAATAAGGTCGTAACCCGTCTTGCGGGCAGGATTATCCGAAACCTCGAGAATGACCGTAACGCCGGGTATAAGCAGTTCTTTACAGCGACCCGTATTTTTTACGTGGACGGTCTCTTCTCTGCCTTCTATCTCAACTTTGGCAATAAAGCGATTGGGGCGTTCGATGAATTTTCCTTTTACGGTTTTACTGTATTTCATAGGTCTTAATATATACTGAGATCCAGCTCTGCGCTGAGCTTTTCCAATGCCTTTATTCCTGCATAGCTGTTGCCCTTAGTGTCAAGTGCGGGAGAGTAGAGTCCGATGCCCATTTTGCCGGGAACTACCGCCATTATTCCGCCGCCCACGCCGCTTTTGGCAGGAACTCCCACCTTTACGGCAAACTCACCCGATCCATCGTACATACCGCAGGTCATAAGAACGGCGTTTATATATCTTGCGTGCTCGGGTTTTATAAGCTCTTCGCCGCTTACGGGATCCTTTCCTCTGAAGGCCAGAACACAGGCCATTCGGGCAAGGTCGTCGGCGGTGATCTTTATGGAGCAGGAACGGAAGTAGCAATAAAGCACCTCTTCGGCGTCGTCGCTTATCATTCCGTAGGCCTTCAGCATATAGGCAAGGGCTCGGTTTTTATTCCCCGTTTCGGTCTCACTTCTGAAAACCTCTTCGTCAACCTCAAGGCTACCGTTACCCGATATCCTTTTCATAAGGTCTAAGAGACGGTTGAATTTATCCTTATAGGTATCCCCTTTTATAAGTGTACAAAGGGCGATTGCTCCAGTGTTTATCATGGGGTTGATATGGTCACGTTTAAGAGCTAAGTCGCTGTAGTTAAAGGCATCGAAGGGCTTTCCCGTCGATTCCACTCCCACAAGATCGTGCACCGCCTCCTCGCCGCTGTCCATAAGGGCAAGAAGAAGTATAAAAGGCTTGGCGACGCTCTGCATAGTGAAGGTCTTGGCGTGGTCTCCCGCAAAGGAAAGGTTTTCTTCGGGCTTTAAAAGACTTATTCCGAAGTCGCTTGTATCGGCCTTTAATAGTTCGGGGATATATGACGCGGGACGACCGTCGGCAGTAAAGTGACGGCAGTCGTCCAGTATTTTTCTTAGGAGCTCGTTCATTTTATTTTACTTCCTTTCGGAATCTCAGCGGTGAGATTCCCTTTAATTTCTTAAAGCTTGATCCGAAATAGGCGGCAGTGGAAAAGCCTACCTTATCGGCAATTTCCTCTACCGTCATATCGGTATTCTTAAGAAGCTTTTCGGCCGCTTCGATCCTTTTCCCCGTTATATAGCCGCTGACCGTCATACCGAATTCCTTTTTAAAACCCCTATAAAGGGTATTTTTAGATATGTTACCCTTTCTTGCAATCTGTTCTACCGAAAGGTGTGAGGAAAGGTTTTGGTCTATGTATTCCACGGCAGTCAGTATGCTGAGATTATAACTTGGCTTCAGCATATTTTCAAGCAACAGAAATTTCGCCAGCATTTCGGCAACGCTTGCCACACTTTCGATCTTCTCATTGGTAAACGGCGGCAGAGCAGAATAGTGATGCTGCATTTTTTCGGTATCGACACCGATCTTTTTAAGATATCCGTCTATTTCTTCAAAGGCCTTATCAGTTTTCATCTGACCGAGAATAAGGTATCCGATAAGCTCCTTGTCATATAAGATAGGTACTGCTAAATCGGCAAGTCCTGCGTGGCATATCTGCATTTCGGGCTTTAAAGTTTTTGTGCATTGTTCGATAAGCCGTTTATCCGACCGTGAGCAAGCCGCCTTTCCGTTCGGATTTTTCTGAATCTCTGCACAGTAGCTGTTCTGGGAGAAGACCACACCTATAGAAGTGAGATCGCCTTTTAAAAACTGAATATTTATACCCGTCGCGCTTACGAAATCCTTAAGGGCGGCGTTTATTTTTTCGCTGTCGTAATTTATCTGCATCCTCTCACCTCTTGTCTTCCATTATATATCTCCACAGCAAAAATATCAATATTTTTCTATATTGGGAATATATTGATATTTTAAGGTGCTATTTGCTATTTAATTTTTTACTGTAAAGAATTATAATAAAATCACAGAAGAAACCTCAAGGATGGTCATTATGCGCAAATTATCGGTTCCCGTAAGCGTTCAACGTATTACAAGAGAAAACATTGATGCACACATCGAAAGCTTTAAAGACTGTAAGGTCAGCAGAGTTTTCCTTGTTGGCTTTGAGGCGGTTAAGGTTAAAGACAACTACGCTTCCACCCACGAAGAGGAGGTTCGTTTTATCGTAAACGAGCTTAAAAAGGCAGGCTTAGAGGTCGGATTCTGGTTTTCCTCCCTCGGTCACGGTGCGGCTCTTTTACACGATGAGAATGCCGCCGCATCTTCCCTTTTGCTTTCCAAAAACAGCATCCCCACCTGCTTCGAGGGAAGCGATCTTCCCCTCTATATTATGGGTGAAAATGCAAAGTACGTTGACCTCGATCAGCTTAGCCGCGGCGCGATCCTTGATATTAAGGCGGCAGAGATTCTTAAAAAGCGCGGAGTTGACACCGGATTTATAAGCGAAGAGGCTCTTTCTGCCGACGGAGAATATTTCATAAAGGACGACGACACCATAAGAAATCTTTGGAACGTTGCCCTGAGAAAAATCGAATGTGACGACAAAGCGGAGGTTTTAAGCCGCTTCACCCCATCCGACTCTCCTGCGACCTATAAATATGAAAACAACGAGGGTCAGCGTTTCTTCGTGCTTGCTTTCGACCACTATGCAAGCGGCGGCAACCCCAACTATTTCAACAGCTACTACCGTCAGTCTCAGCTTATTGAGGCTGTAGGCTGGATGGGCAAGAAGCTTCCTGCGGTTTGCGCAGGAAACCCCAACCTTTACGTTTTAGCGGCTAAAAATGATGAGGCTATGTCGGTTATGCTTGCAAACGTGTTCCTCGACGACGTTTTAGAGCCCGAGATCACCCTTGACATAGAATACAGCGAAATCAGGTTCGTAAACTGCAGCGGCGAGCTTAAGGGAGATAAGGTCTTTCTTTCGGATATCGCACCATACGGCTTTGCAGCATTTGAGGTGAAATAATATGAGAAAATTAAGCGTACCCATTCACATGAACACATTAAACGATGAGACTCTGCCGATATTTATCAAAAGCTGTAAAGACAGCGGCGTCCACAGAGTTTTCGTCTGCGGCGTAGGAAGCGTGTATCTTCCCACAAGCAAAATATTTACTCGAAACGAATTTATGAGAAAGGCCATAAAGACCTTTAAGCAGGAAGGCTTTGAGGTTGGCGTCTGGATCGGCGGGCTGGGTCACGGAGTTATTTTACAGCACGACAAGGGCTTTGCTACATCGGATATGTTCACACCCCTTGAAGGTGTGGGCGGCGAGACCACCAAATTCGGCTTCTGCCCCTATGACGACAATTTTGCCGAGGCCTATGCCAAAGGCATCAGGATGATCGCAGAAATGGGACCCGATCTTATCCAGATAGACGACGATTTCCGTTTAAGCCTTCGCGCAAACTTCTATTTAGGTTGCTTCTGCAAAAAGCATCTGAGCGAGTACTACAAAAGACTTGGCGAGACTCCCGACAGAAGTCAGCTTGAAAGACTTATCTACACGGGCGGTAAAAACAAATACCGCGACACCTACAGAGGTCTTATGCGCGACACCCTTCTGGGCTTTGCCAAAAAGCTTCGCGAAACCATTGACTCGGTGGATCCCACCATCCGCCTTTCTTCCTGCTCCTCCTGTGAAAACTGGGATGCCAACGGCACCGATATGATAGAGCTCGCAAAAACCTTTGCAGGAAACACAAAGCCCTACACCCGTGTTTGCGGTGCGCCCTACGGTGATCCTTCCCTTATTCCCGAGATAGATATTTCCCGTCTGCAGTTTAAGTGGCACCGTGATGCAGGGGTCGAGACTATGGCCGAGGGTGACGTTTATCCACGTCCCCGCTATAACGTGCCTTCAAAGCTTTTGGAGATATTCGACCTTATACTTATTGCAGGCAACGAGGGTGACGGAATTCTCAACTACGTCTACGACTACGTATCAAAACCGGATTACGAAACCGGCTACGTCGACCGCTACATAAGAAACGCTCCTCTGCGGGCGCAGGTGGAAGAAATTTTTGCCGACAAGAAACCCTGCGGTCTTGAGGTCTTTCAGGTTCCCCACCTTATTGAAAACTGGGATCTCCCGAAAGAATTATCCCACGGCATTCACACCCGCCTTACGGGTGCCTGCTTTGCTACCTGCCGCGAGCTTATTTCAAGAAACTCCATTCCCGTTACCTTCGACCCCTGCGACGGCCCTGTATTCATAGCAGGCGAAAACGCTAAGTATATCGACCCCGAAATGCTTAAGAGGGGCGCGGTTCTTGACATCAAGGCGGCAGATATTCTCTCACGCCGCGGAATTGACACGGGCTTTGTAAGTGAAGAGCCCTGCGAGCCGGATGAAGAGATCTTTATCGAGGAAAAGGATCATCTTTTAAACGTAGCTACGCTCGGTCTCAGAAGGGTCGTTTGTAAAGATGGAGCAAAGGTGCTCAGCAAATTTATGCCCTATGACAGCCCCTCGGTATATCTTTACGAGAATGCAGAAGGACTAAGATTCTTGGTGGTTGCGGTCGACATTTATGTTTCGTCTCCAAAGACCAACTTTTTCGCAAACTATTACCGTCAGGCTCAGCTTATTAAGGGCATCGAATGGATCGGACAAAAAAAGTTGCCCGCGGTCTGCGTTAAGAATCCCAACCTTTATATCATCGTTTCTAAAAATGATAAGGCAATGTCGGTGGCTCTGGCAAACATTTTTCTTGATGATGTTTTTGATCCCGTTGTTATGCTTGACAAAGAATACAGCGAGATTAGATTTGTAAACTGCACGGGACGTCTTTTGGGCGACAAGGTATATCTTTCGGATATTGCCCCCTATGGCTTTGCGGCATTTGAGGTGAAATAATGGAATTTACTGCTTTACTTACTGCTTCGGTCTTAGGCGTTACCATTCAGCAGGTATCAAAAAAGGCTTATAACAAAAAGGTATCGGGCGGAACCTTTACCTTTACAACACTGAGCATATTTTTTGCACTTATTATTTTTCTTATTACCTCGGGCGGAAGATTCAACTGGAATCCCGAAATCCTCCCCTACTGTTTTGGCTTTGCCATAGCTTACGGTTCCGCATCCATAGGTTCTTTCCTTGCCGTCGCCACGGGGCCTATCTCCATAACCTCCCTGATGGTGCAATATTCACTTATTATTCCGACTATTTACGGACTTTGTATAGGCGAGCCTCCCTCACCCTTCCTTTATATCGGACTTGCCCTTCTGTTTATCTCTCTTTTCCTTGTAAACATTGAAAAGAAGGGCGCTGAAAAGAAGATCACACTTAAATGGATCATTTTTGTCGGGATAGCCTTTGCGGCAAACGGCGCTTGCAGTACGGTTCAGACAATTCAGCAAAAGACCTTTGACGGAGCATATAAAAGTGAATTTATGATTATTGCTTTGCTGATATCTATTATTGCTATTGGTGCCGCGGCTGTCATCTTCGAGCGCAAAGGCCTCGCAAAAAAAGTCAAAACCGGCGCACATTGGTATATTATCTGCGGTTTGGCAAACGGACTTGTAAACCTTTTCGTAATGATGCTTGCAAAATATAACCCCGCCATTGTTTTCCCCGTTATTTCGGCAGGCGGAATAGTTTCAACCGCACTTATCGGTATATTCTTTTACAAAGAAAAGCTTTCGGTCATGCAGATGATAGGAATGGTTTTAGGTACGGCATCTATAGTTTTCTTGAATTTATAATAAATGTGTGTATTAAAAGAAAAACGGCTATGATTCGAGTTTGAACTGCCCCAATTTGTGCGGACAGTACAAAAACGGCTCCTATGATAGTTAT
>CAZRHF010000066.1:0-11774 GCA_964599835.1 uncultured Eubacteriales bacterium
GCAAAGGAGGTTTGTAAATATTCAGTCTAAGGCCAGCATAAAGTGGAGGTGTTGGGGAGCTTCGGTACCGTTTGGAGGAATTACCATCGCAATGTAAACCTCCCCCGTTGTCAACGGAGGAGGTGTTATTGTTAATTTTTTGAGACTCTTATCGATTTTAACAAATTGCAAATAAGTGTTTTCTCACGCTCACAAAAACCTTGATCACCAAGAGCCGAGTCTTCGTAAAAATACACTTCGGCGTGTGCGAGATAGTCTTTGTTCACCCTCCTGTAATAGACCTCTTTGGTACCGTTAACGCTGTCAGAACCTTCGAGATCAGAGGTATAGTAATAGACTCCGTCACCGCAATCGGTGTGTTTATCAGAATTTAAAAAATCGTGCTCGGATGAGTCAAAAAAGTCTATTCTAACAGATTGGAAAGCGTGGCCGTCCTTAGAATAACCGGTTGCATCATAGAGCCGGATTCCGCAAACGTCGGGAGCGTTTTCCGACATAGAATAATCGTACCATTCGTATTTTATTCCCTTTGGCAGACTGAAATTGATTTTATATTGCTCTCCCTCACGCCAATCCTTGCAGGTGAAATTATAACCGTAATAATCTTTTGACGGTGTGCCGAATTTCGCCTCTTCGCCGCTTATCTGCTTAAAAGACGGTTTTTGAGGATCGACAACGCTGACTTCCGCATCGGATAATAGTTGATATGCAAAATCGATATAAGTGTCTTCGAAAATGCCATCAACAGTAACGACGCAACCACAGTCGAAATATCTTTCGGCGGTAATCCACTCGCCTATGACCTCGTCGTGCACAACAACGCCGTTATCATAAACCGTATAATCATAACCATCAACATACCCTTTGTATTCTTCGTTCATTTCAATAAGCTCGGTCATATAATCTGCGTCGGCCCGTTTTACTCTAACCGTAAAATAATATTTTTCCGATTCGGTATAGGTCAGCTTTTCGCATATACTTACCGAATGATCGAAGTAATAATAACTTCCTACATCATTCACGTAAAACTTGCCAAACATATCGTACGGAAGTTTAAAGGTAACTCGCCAAGCCGGTTCATCGCCGGGCACAACAGAGCCAGGTGCAATATATTCGAAGGTATTATAGCCGTCTGTTTTTCTTGGTTCAACCGTGTTAGAAAGCATACTTTCCATTTCCTTAATATTGGAAATGGGATCGGAGGGTTTGTCGCTGTTGCCCGAACAGCCTGAAAGAATCATAACAAAGGCTAAAATCAAAGACAAAACAGTTAACGATCTTTTCATAACAAAACCTCCTTTACTGCTTTAATTATAACACAGCAACGGAGGTTTGTAAATATTCAGTCTAAGGCCAGCATAAAGTGCAGGTTTTTGGGGGCTTCGGTGCCGTTCGGAGGAATTACCATCGCAAAGGGTGTCTTTCCTTCGGTGCGGAATACTGCCCCATCGGTGTTTAAAGCCGAAAGTAATTTATCCCTTCCCTTTTCGTCTTCCGAGACAAATTCCTTTACTACGGGCAGGGTCTCGGCGGTGTCGACGGCGGCAATAGTATTTTTATCTCCTAAAAGGGTGAAAAACGAAAGGGCGTGATCCATATCCGAAAGTGTTACATGGGGCTTATCCTTTAAAAGCTCTTCCCTTTTGTAGGTATATTCTTCCCTGCAAAGTTTTTTAAGCGGCTCGGCCTCGGCCTGCTTTTTTACGAGCTTATCTTCAGAAAACACGGCGGTTTTAAAGCCGAATTTTCCGTAGTAGGCGAAAAGCGACTCGGTTGCAGGCTTTGTAACAAGATATTTACCTTTTTTTACCGTTTCCTGCTTGGCTTTTTCGATAAGCCCTGCCATAAGGCCCTGACCTCTGTATTCGGGGAGGGTTGCGGCGGCATAAAGATATTTACCTTTTAAAGCTTTGCCGTCCGCCTTTATTTCGCAGTCAAGAAGAAAAAGCATACTGACTATTTTACCTTCTACGGTTAAATAGCGGCATGAGGACTCGAAAAAGCGATTTATGAATTTGTTCGCAAAGTCGTCGGAGTCTTCCGGGAAAGCGGTCTTATAAAGATAAAGAGCCCGTTCTTTTAAACTCAAAGTTCGTCACCTTTATATATCATACTGTATTTTTCGAGAATGATCTCGGGCTTATAGGAAAGCTTGGCCTTTCTGAGTCCCTCAATACCCAAATCGTCCTCACGGTTTATATAGGTATAATCCGAAAGCTCGCGGGCGGCAAACTCACGGTTTATAAGGGTGTAGGCTGTTGCAAAATCCTTATCGGCCTTTTCATAGTGGATATCGAAGACCTTACTGTTTATCGGGGAGCCTAAGGTTATGGCAACTACCCTATCCTCTACGCGGATAAGTCCCCCTTTATATTCTATACCTACGTCGCTGTCGAGAATTTCGCGGAGTGCCTTTTTCTCGGCCTGAAGTCCCTCGTCATCGTCGATCCCCCTATCCTTATACCACTTATCCGAAAAGGCAAGAAAATCGGCCTTGTTTCCGTCATTTAAAGTCTCATAGCTCCAGTTATATGCTTTTGAGAATGCTGAAATATGATTGCGTTTTGAGTGGTATTTTTTGCCTTTAAGCTCGGCAAGGTCTTCTCTGTTATAGATATAATCGAAATTATCCCGTTCGGGTATTATTTCAAAACAGTTATATTTTTTGTTAAACTCGGAAAGGCGTTTGCCCTGACTTGTCCAAAGGTTGGGGCTTATACCCTTATCCTTACAGTAGTCGAAAATAAGGTTCATACCGTAATCGAAATCTCCGTAGGGCAAAGAGAAAACGTGACCCGTACCGTCATCGGTTGAGCTTTTGAAGATAAGAGTCTTATCGTCCATATAAAATTCGTTTTCGTATACCCGCTTCCAGACGTAGATGCTTATGAAATTCATTTCACAGGAGAACTCGCCCTCGTTGAAAAAGAAGGGGGCGAATTTTTCATAGTCGGAAAGCTGTGGGCTTCTGAATTCTATCATAAAATCAGATATCCTTACTTATAAGATCTTCGTAGGTTTCACGTTCGATTATAACACGTGCCTGACCCTCCTTAACCATCACGGCGGCAGGACGGGGTATGCGGTTATAATTGCTTGCCATAGAGTAGTTGTATGCTCCGGTTGAAAGAACGGCGAGGGTATCGCCTACCTCAGGAATCTGAATTTTTGTGTGCTCCTGAATCAGATCTCCGCTTTCACAGCATTTACCTGCAATGGTGGCGGTAAAGTCTCGGGGCTTATCTGCCTTATTGGCAACGACTGCCTCATACTCCGCCCCATAGAGAGCATAGCGGGGATTATCTGACATCCCGCCGTCCACAGACACATAGGTTCTGATATCCTTAATGGTCTTAACTACGCCTATTTTATAAAGGGTCAGAGTGGAGGCACCGACTATAGAACGGCCGGGCTCGATAGAAAGGGCGGGCAGAGGGAATCCCTGCTTTTTGCAGACCTCTTTTACAGCCTCACAGAGAAGTCTTATGCTCTCGTTTTTGGAAACGGGGGCATCGGTTTCGAGGTATTTAATACCGTAGCCGCCGCCGAAATTGATCTCGGTCAGGGTCTTACCGAAGCTGTCCTTAATAGTTTTTGCAAGGGATATCATAATATCCGCCGCATCCACAAAGGGCTGTGTTTCGAATATCTGTGAGCCGATATGGCAGTGGATTCCAACAAGCTCAACGTTTTCCATAGAGGTTGCAAGCCTTGCGGCCTCCAAAGCCTCGCCGTTTTCGAGGGCGAATCCGAATTTGCAGTCGATCTGACCCGTTTTAATATAGTCGTGGGTGTGGCAGTCGATTCCCGGCTTGATGCGGAGAAGTATCTTCTGAACCTTTTCTTTATCTCCTGCCAGGGCATCAAGGGTGTGAAGCTCGTAGATATTATCTACAACGATTCTTCCGACATTACAGTCTAATGCGTAAGCCAGCTCCTCGGGAGTTTTATTATTTCCGTGGAAGCCTATATTTTCAGCAGGAAAGCCTGCGGCAAGAGCGGTATAGAGCTCGCCTCCCGAAACCACGTCGGTGCAAAGGCCTTCGCTGTCGACGATACGGTACATTTCCTTGCAGGAAAAGGCCTTGCTGGCATAATATACCCTTGCATTACCGTCGTAGTGTTCCTCAAAGGCGTTCTTAAAGGCGCGGCAGTTTTCTCTTATATCGTTTTCGTCGAAAACGTATAGCGGGGTACCGAAATTCTCGGCCAGTTCTACCGTATCGGCGCCGCCGATGGTAAGGTGTCCCCTCTCGTTTACTGCGTAACTGTTTGTAAGCATTTTTATCACATCATATCTTCAATAATTTGTTTGATTTTATCTGAACCTTCGCCTGTTTGTGCCGAGAAGGGAATTATTTCAGCATCGTCGATATAGCCGTATAGCTCTTCCTCAACTGCGGCAAGTCGGGCCGCATACTCGGTTTTATTAAGCTTATCGCTTTTTGTAAGCACTATATGGTAGGGTATATCCATAGCCTGCATAAATTCGAGCATTGCAATATCGAAATCGGTAGCAGGGTGACGCATATCAATGAGGGCAAAAACGCATTTGATATTGCGGTCGGATTTGAAATAGCCCTCCATAAGGTCGGACCAACGGGTACGCTCGGCAAAGGGTACCTTGGCATAGCCGTAGCCGGGAAGGTCGACGATACGGATACCGTCGGCGCGGTAAAAATTTATAGTCACGGTCTTTCCCGGTTTTCCGCTGACTCTGGCCAGAGCCTTGCGGTTTGTCAGCTTATTTATAAGGGAGGATTTTCCCACGTTTGAGCGACCTGAAAAGCAAAACTCGGGAAGGTCGGAAGCGCCAAGCTGCTGAAAGGTTCCGAAGGCCTTTTCGAAAAAGGCGATACTTAAATTCATAAAAAATTCTCCTACTGGCTTATTCTGCCTGCGGTGCGGCCCATTTCGGGAACGGGAATAAACTTTTCGGTTTCTCTTTCCTCGTCCGCCTTTTTAAGGGCGCCCTCAATAACCGTTTCGACCTTTTCCGCAACGACAAAGTTTACGTTTGCAAGAACGGTCTTATCAAGCTCTGCGAGGTCGGGCTCGTTGGCCTTGGGGATGAATACGGTCTTGACCCCTGCGCGGTAGGCCGCCATGGTCTTTTCCTTAAGTCCTCCGATGGCAAGCACTCTGCCCTTGATGGTGACCTCGCCCGTCATTGCAACGTCGCGGCGGACGGGGATTCCCGTAAGGGCCGAAATAAGAGCGGTGGTTATGGTGACGCCGGCACTTGGGCCATCCTTTGGTACGGCATTTTCGGTTGCGTGGATGTGGATATCTTTGGTTTTGTAAAAATCGGCATTGATGCCGTATTTTTCAGCATTTGCGCGGACAAAGGAAACTGCGGCCTTTGCCGACTCCTTCATAACGTCACCGAGAGAGCCGGTGAGTTCTATTTTTCCGGTACCCTCCATTACCGAGACTTCAAGCTGCATAATTTCGCCGCCGACAGAGGTCCAGGCAAGTCCGTTTATAATTCCGACCTCATCGGAGGAAAGTATCTCTTCAGGACGGTATTTATGCTTTCCGAGAAGATTTTTAAGCTCCTCACTTCCGAGCTTTACAGTCTTTTTCTCGCCCGATGCAATCAGCTTTGCGGCCTTACGGCAGAGGGTCGCGATAGAGCGTTCAAGCTTGCGGACACCTGCTTCGCGGGTGTAGTAATCAATAAGATCATAGAGGGCTTCGTCGGTGAATTTGATCCTGCGTCCGTCGAGACCGTGATTTTTAACCTCTTTTTTAACAAGATGTCTCTTTGCGATCTGGAACTTCTCTTCCCTTGTGTAGGAAGTAAGCTCGATGACCTCCATACGGTCGAGAAGGGGCTCCGGTATGGTGGCGGCGGTATTTGCGGTGGTGATGAATACCACCTTACTGAGGTCGTAGGGTATATCAATAAAGTGGTCGGTGAAGGTGTTGTTCTGTTCCTTATCGAGAACCTCAAGCAGTGCGGCGGCAGGGTCTCCCTTATAGTCGGAGGCGAGCTTGTCTATTTCATCAAGAAGAATAAGGGGGTTACTGCTTCCTGCCTGCTTTACAGCGTTTATGATCTTACCGGGCATTGCGCCGATATAGGTCTTTCTGTGGCCGCGGATCTCGGCCTCGTCGTGTACGCCGCCGAGAGAGATTCGGGCATACTTTCTTCCCATACACTCGGCAACCGATCTTGCGATAGAGGTCTTACCGACTCCGGGAGGGCCTACAAGACAGATTATCTGACCCTTTATGTCGGGATTCAGGGTATAAACAGAAAGCTGTTCAATTATTCTTTCCTTAACCTTTTCCATACCGAAAAAGTCACGGTCGAGTATGGCTTCGGATTTGGAAATTTCTACCGTCGTATCGGTGCGTTCCTCCCAGGGAAGCTCTATGCAGGTATCAAGATAGTTGCGGACAACGGTTCCTTCGTGGGAACCCTGAGGCATTTTGGAAAGCTTCTGGACCTCGCTTGTCAGCTTGTCCTTAACCTCTTTTGAGGCCTTCATTTTATCGATCTTAGAATAATACTCGTCTATCTCGTCCTCGGCAGAGTCGCCGTAAAGCTCGAAGTTTATGGCCTTTATCTGCTCACGGAGGTAGTATTCGCGCTGATTATCGTCGATCTGACTCTTTACCTTTTCGCCTATTCTGCGGTCTATCTCGATTATCTCCCCTTCCTTGCCTAAAAGCTCAAGGGCGATCTTGGCACGGGTTACGGGATTAAGCTGTTCCAAAATATACTGCTTATCGTCGACGGGAACGGGAATGTTGAAGGTTATGAAATCGGCAAGGAAGCCTACGTCATCGTTTGACGCAACGGTGGCGGCGATATCGGGAGCAAGCTTTATACCTTTGGATGCATAAGCCTCAAACTCGGTTCTGATCTTGCGGGCAAGGGTCTCGAGGTAGACCTGGCGGTGACGGGTCACGGGAATCTCGCACTTTCTGACCGAGGCGGTCATATAGCTTCCCACGTTATTAATTCCGATGACCTTGGCACGGTAAAGACCTTCCACAAGAACCTTAACGCTGTCGTCGGACATACGGAGCACCTGACAGATACGGGCAACGCATCCGATATTGTAAAGGTCGGCTTCGTTGGGGTCTTCGTCGAAGACGTTTTTCTGTGCAACAAGGAATATTTTCTGGCCCTTTTCCATAGCGACGTTAAGGGCCTTAATGGATTTTTTACGGCCAACGTCAAAATGAAGCATAACTCCGGGGAAGCAAACAAGTCCGCGGAGAGCAAGGGCCGGCATTATTTTTGCGTCTATTGGGGTAAAATCGGTCATTTATATATCTCCAGTTTAAGAAAATTTGCAATAATATGTTATTATACTATATTTAAATTAATAATTCAACTTTTTTTGCAACAACTTCAGGTTACAGGTGTCAGGTTTCAGTAGCGATGTGTCTCCGACGGATATATACATAGGGTCCAGGGCCTAGCGCCAAGGGTCAAGGGAAGGCTCACTGACGGGGCAATACGGATTTATTTGATAATAAAAATATTGTTGTTATCAAATCGTTATCCACCTCGGTCGATTCGCGAATCGACCCTACAACGAAACAACAAATTTTCTTCGTATAATTAACGGGAGGAGCAAGCCCCTCCCCTACAATTGTTACACAAATATTTAAGCGCGAGGAAGATGTTTTTTGTTTTGCGCTATCTAAATTACGCGTAATGGGTATCGAGCTCTCGACCGTACCGAAGGCACACATCAATTTTCAACTTTCCATTTTCAATTTTGCATTACATAAAAAATCCACCCCGTAAGTTTTTGGCTTACGGGGTGGGGTTTTATGGGTCAATTAGCGGGTGGTTCTCTTTCTCTTGTAGATTGCAAGAGCGGAAACTGCACCTGCGCTGAGGATAAGGGTCACTACCCAGACCATTACGTTAGAGGTATCGCCTGTGGGAGGTACCTTTAAGGGATCGCCGTAGGAGAAGGTCTCGGTGCCCTTTGCTCCGCATTCGCAGGACTTATAGTAGGTTGCGGCTGCGGCAGAGGTAGCGGTAGATGCGATATAATCGTCGGTTGCTACTTCCTTATCGAAGGTGTGAGCGGCCTTATCGAGATCTTCGTCACAATTATTGCAGTCGTGCCAATGGTTGGTTTCGTCATTTGACCATTCGGTCTTGGGGCTGTGTCCGTCAGCCTCACCGCTTGTGAAGGTGTCGGTTCCCTTTGCTCCGCATTCGCAGGACTTGTAGTAGGTAGCGGCATTATCACAGTCGGCGGGAGTTGCAATATAATCGTCAGTTGCTACTTCCTTATCGAAGGTGTGAGCGGCCTTATCGAGATCTTCGTCGCAGTTATTGCACTCGTGCCAGTGGTTAGTATCGTCAGAGGTCCATTCGGTCTTGGGAGAATGGCCGTTGGGCTCACCGCTTGCGAAGGTGGTGGTACCTGCTTTTCCGCATACGCAGGAGTAGTAATAGGTAGCGGCATCGTCACAGTCGGCATTTGTTGCCTTGTAGGTGTCATTTACAACCTGCTGATCGAAGTTGTGGGCTGCTTCGTCGAGATAATCGTCGCAGTTGTTGCACTCATGCCAATGTTTAGTATCGTCAGAGGTCCATTCGGTCTTGGGGGAATGGCCTAACTGAGAGCCGGAATCGAAGGTGGCGGTACCTGCCTTACCGCATACGCAGGAGTAGTAGAACTTAGCGGGCTGAGTGCAGTCGGCAGAGCCTGCGCTGTATTCAGTCTTTTCTACCTGCTGATCGTAGCTGTGGGCTGCTTCGTCAAGATGATCGTCGCAGTTGTCGCAGGCGTGCCAGTGGTTATTAGCATCGGACGTCCATTCGTTTTTGGGGGAATGGCCTGTAGCGTTTAAGGGATTAGAATCGTCCTCGCCGCAAACTACGCACTCGCGGGTCTCTTCACCGGGAGTATCGCAGCCGGGGGTGGTGGTCTCTGCCCAATCGGTCCAGTCGTGCTCTCCGTTATGAGCGGTGGTGTTAAGGCAGGTGAATACCTTGGGTACGGGATAGCCGGAGGTTGCAGTCCATACAGCCGTATCGAGGCCGGTGAGATTAGTGAGGGCTTCTTTGCCGGTCATTTTTGTCTCTTCAACTACGTTACAGCAGGTCTGAGACTCGTGCTTAGCCTGAGCGTAGCTGTCGGTGCAGGAGAATACGGTGCTAGCGCCGCCGATAGAGTCGTGAAGCTGGATTTTGCTTACGCAGTCGGTAATGGTAACGGTGGAGTTCCAGCCGGTACCGACCATAGCGCAGATATGAGAGCCCTTGCTAACGTTTACGGGATTTCCGCCGTTGGTTAAGGGGTTGGTGGTAGCGAAGATCTCGCCATCCTCAATAGCTCTTACGGTTCCGTAAACGGCACAGTTGGAAACGGTACCTGTTCCGCTAACGTAGCCGACAATTCCGCCTGTGCATTCAGACTCGTAATGAACGCCGCCCGAAACGGTTCCCGCATAGGGAGAAACAGCCTTATTTGCGTCGTTCTTGTCAACACTGGTGCTGATAAAGTATTTATTGCCTGCGTCGTAGCCGACTACGGTTACGGTCTCGTCAACGAGAATGGTGTCGAAGGTGGTGTCGGCGGAAGAAAATCCGGTGATACCGCCGGTCCAGTGACCGCCTGCCATAAAGGAGTTCTTGATAGCAATATTCTTAATGGTAGCGTTGGAGGTTACGGGAACGAGACCCGAAGACGAGCTTACGGAGCTGAAGGGAATGTAGAGACCGTGAACGGCATAGCCGTCACCGTCGAGTGTTCCCGTGAAGACTCCTTGGCCTGCGTAGCCGTTATACTGCTCGCCACGGAAATGATCGGAAGTGAACCAAACGTTAGCGTCATAGCCGTCGTCTGCAACACCGGTAGCCCAATCGATCTTGTCTACGTCGTTAAGATAGATATCGTTTGCAAGCTTATAGTATTTACCCATACCGTAGGTTCCGATGGCGTTCTTAAGATCGTCAGCGGTCTTGATAAGGTAGGGGTCAGCTTCAGTACCCGAGCCCTCAAAGGGAGCGGTTCCGAGCTGCTTATTTACGCCCGCGTCGATAGTATCGAGGAAGATTCCCTGAATGGGGTAGCCTGCGGTGGTATAGAAGCTTTCGCCGAGACCGTAGGCAGAAACAAGAGCATTCTGACCCTTAAGAAAATCCTGAGAAACAAGTGTTGCCTCAAGCTTTGCGGCACCTGCGTCCGCTACCTTAGCGGCGTAAATGTTAGAGGTAGAGCAAACCGAGTTGAAGCTGCCGTTGCTTGCCGCAACGCCTCTGCCCGAGCCCCAAGGATTGTGGGAAGTGAGGGCGCTGTAGGAATTTGTAACGGTGGCGGTGGCACAGTTCCAGGAGTCGCCCCAGAAGGCACCTGCACGGCCGGCTGCAGCGGTATTGTTAAGATAGGTATCAACAACGGCAACGTTGGAAACACTTATAGCTCCGTTCTGTACGTAGCCGAAAAGTCCGCCTACCGCGGGATAGTTACCGGTAGCGGCCGTAGAAACATAGGTATCTTCAACGTAGACGGTGTCGATGGTCGTGGTGCCGGAGGCCGTAGCCTTTCCAAAAAGGTTACCCATAAAGAAACCGTCTTTTATATAGGTGTTGGCAATGCGAAGATTCTTGAAGGTAGCTCTGTAAGCGGCACCTACAAGACCTCTGCAATCGGTCGAGTTATTCGTTGCGGCATCAGCATTGTAAAGACCGCTGATGGTATGACCGTTACCGTCGATGGTTCCGCTAAAGGTCTTGTTGGAAACCCAGGTCTTGAGGGTAGCCGTATCGACAGGGCTTCCGTCAAGCTTGGTGATGGTTTCGCCTTCAACCTTAAGGTCGTTTACATAGATGTCATTCATAAGAATGAATTGGCTGGATGTGTCGGTCTGTGCGACCCAGGCGAGCTCTTCGGCGGTGTATATCTCACAAACGCCGTCCGAGTCAGAGTCGACAGGGAGTTTGGTGGATCCGTCCCAAACGGTTACCGCAGAGGCAGTGATTCCCGAGATTATAACGCAGGAAAGCAGTACAGCCAAAGAGATAACGAGGGCCAGAGCCTTTTTGCCTAAAGTTTTGATTTTCATGCAAAAATCTTCCTTTCTGTTTTTTGGAAACAATATTCCTTATGCTAATTATACCACCTATTGCCATTATTTGAAAGTGCTTAAAACATAAAAAAGTTTAAGAGATTTTTGTGCAAAATGACGTATCAGGTTACAGGTTGCAGGTTACACGTGTCAGCAACCTTAAGGTCGAGGGAAAGGGGAAACAAGGGACAAGGGCCCAGCGCCCAGGGCCTATGGATGTTGTGCCTTCGGCACGGATGTATAAGAGTAACGTTGCGCGTGAGTAAAAAGAGTACCGACTGCGTCGGGAGTAAACGAGGCTTTCCTTCGCCGGGTCATCCTGAGCTTGTCGAACCCGCAGGGCGCCGTAGGCGGGATCTCGGCGGAAGAACAGACCGAAAAGACTGTGAATTTGCCCGTTTAGTTTTGTGCTTACGGGTTCCCTCATCCGCCTCGTTCCTCGGCACCTTCCCCCAAGGGAAGACCCTCTGTACCGTACACTTCATCACGGACATTTATATAATCCCGTGCCGAAGGCACACCGTTTTTATTCTTTCTTCTTTCTTATTTATTATTTAATTCGCCTTTTCCCCTTTCCCGTTTCCCTTTTCCCTAATAAAAAAGACCCTTGCGGGTCTTTTTCAGAGTAATACTTTTATTATTTCGGGGAAGTCGCGGTAATCGTCGATGGTTATATATCCGAAGTCGGAGAGATAGACCGATTCATCGTTGCCGCCGGG
>CAZRHF010000067.1:0-11675 GCA_964599835.1 uncultured Eubacteriales bacterium
TCGTTCCTCTGACTTCGTCAAACATTCACTTTGTTCAGTTTTTAGGGTGTGATTAAAAGTCACAACCGAATAAAAGTTGGTGCTGATTGCGGTGAGGGTCCACCCGTTCCCATCCCGAACACGGAAGTTAAGCTCACTTGCGCCGAAGATACTTGGCGGGCAGCTGCCCGGGAAAATAGGAAGGTGCCAACACCAAAAAAGACAGACTTTTCAGTCTGTCTTTTTTGTGTTTGTGTCCGCAGGACGCAACATCGTTTTTCGCGTAGCGAAAACATCATTTGACCGTTAGGTCAACATCATTCCGCAATAGCGGACACAAAACGAGGTTGCGCTTTGCGCAAACGGTGTGATGCGTCGCATCAACGATGTTCTCCTGCGGAAAAACGATGTGGGCTTTCGCCCAACAATATTGCACTTCGCGAAGATGTATGATATAATTCATATGAGGTGATTCCTTTGAAGCAAGATAAACTTTCCGACTTATCTATGCAATTATCTGTTGATGTTTTGAAACTGACAAAAGAACTTAGGGCGAAACACGAAACCGTAATTTCGAATCAAATCGGCAGAAGTGCATCCAGCATTTGTGCCAATATTGCCGAATGCAAATACGGTCACAGTCGAGCAGATTTCATTGCCAAACTGGAAATAGCTTTAAAGGAAGCGAACGAAACAGGAAAGTGGCTTGAAATGCTATTCAGGACCGATTATATTGATGAAACCACTTACAAATGTTTAAGTAAAACTTGTTCCACAATCAGAGTATTACTTATTGCCTCAATTAAAACCGCAAAATCAAATCAAAAATAGCACGCAGAAATGCGTGTTATTTCTTTGTATCCGGTCCTTCGGAATTGAAGCGATAAGGGCGTTGTTCGTTTTTTCAGAAGGATTATATAAATACTTTCCCAACCAAACCGCGATTTTTTACTGTTTTAGCCTAATTAAATGTAAAAACACCCCATTTACATAAATGGGATAATGACTTATAATTATTTTGTAAAACGGAGGTGTAAAGTATGAGTATAGGTAGTCAGATTGCGCTCCATAGAAGGTTACTTAATATGACACAGGAAGAGTTGGGAAAACTTGTTGGTGTCAGCAATCAAGCTGTTTCTAAATGGGAGTCGGAAGTTTCTATGCCTGATATCATGTTGCTTCCTCGCATTGCAGGTGCACTTGAAATTACATTAGATGATTTATTTACAGAACAGACAGTCAATCACTTGCAAACCGAATCACATGTTTTTAATATGAATGCTGTTCGGAGTTTTCCGAGAGAAGCACAGGCTATGATTATTGATGCAATGTGCCGACAAACAAACTTAATTAATTGCAATTCATGGGATTTTTTAAAGGTGCATAAGAATGATTCTACCAAAAAATTTGACCACGTAAAGCAATATACTACGTTGTGCTGTTTATCAGATATGGTAGGTTCTGCATTTGTTTCTGATGATCTTACAATTATCGACTCCGGCACGTCACCTACGGATATCGGTTCACTGTTTCAAAACCCTGAAATAGCGTGCGGCATTAAAAAATTATTTGATGCAAATGTAAGAACAGTGCTTACCTACATTTGCAACGAATATTTTCACAGTTCTGCACCGTTTGATAGCGCAAGTTCGGAATATTTTATGGTAGTTCTTAGTCCGAGACAAATATCGAATAAAATTGGACTTACGGAAGATGAAGTGATGGAAGTTTTGGATAAATTGATATCTTTGCACATTGTAGAATTGCAAATAAATAATCGTTCTCAATATGTTCTTCATAAGATCAAGGCAATCGAGGCTGCTGTAACTTTTAGATTGATTGAACGGCTTATTCACAATGAAGTTGGTGTTGGATGCGGTGAATTCTTAACATTACAACAGTTCTAAGGCTTGTTCCCGTCCGCAGAAGGCAAAAAGGCAGTTGTGCTACGGGAAAACGTATGATATAATAACAAAAAACCGATAAAGGAGCCGAATATGAATCTATCTGTTTGCGGTATCGACTGCGATAAATGTTCGCTGTTTAAGGAAAATAAATGTCAAAGCTGCAGAAGGGTTGCGCCCGAAGGGAAATGCGTATGGAACGGAAGGTGCGATCTGTTTGATTGCTCTGCAAAACAGAACCTTGCCCATTGCGGAAAATGCGGCAGCTTCCCTTGCGATATGCTTAAAGAATGGGCATCGAGCGAGAACACGGAAAGAATTCAAAATCTTATAGATTTGAATGATCGGGAAGAAATCAAGGCGAAATGATAAAATCCCCCCGAGGCTCGGCCTCGGGGGCATATTATTTAAGTTATAACAGAATGTCAAGAGGATAGTTTACTCTTGCAAAAAGCCCGGGGAGGGGGTATAATTTTAAAAAATGAGAATAAAAGGTGATATTATGAAGCTAAACGCGATTTTCACTTCACATATGGTTTTTGCCGCTGATAAGCCCATCCGCATTTACGGAGAGGGTAGCGGCTTGGCGGAGATCTCCTTTGCGGAGCAGACGGTAAAGGTGAGCACCGATGCGGATAACTGGATAGCCGAGCTGGATCCGATGCCCTGCGGCGGCCCCTATACCTTAACCGTAAAATTCCCCGACCAAACGGTGACCCTTGATGATATTTTCGTGGGCAGAGTCTATCTTTGTGCGGGCCAGTCCAATATGCAGTTCAAGCTCAGTTCGTCGACCACTCCCGAGGAAATGATAGAGGATATAGACGCCTTGCGCTTCTTTTCCACCGCCAGAATGGAGGAGGGGGAGCCCTTTACTCCCGAGGACGGCTGGGTAACCGCCAAAAAAGACGAGGTCAAAAACTGGTCGGCCCTTGGATATCTTGTGGGACGGGAAATTGCAAAAGAGCAAGGAGTAGCCGTGGGTGTGATCGGTTGTTATCAAGGCGCTTCAATGATAGAAAGCTGGGTGCCGCAGGGCACCTATCAGCAGGCAGGAATTGCCGTTCCCGACGAGGAAAAGCACCCCGACTACAGAAATCCCGTCTACGGACGCTGGAACAAAGACGGAATCCTCTACGATTTTGCCCTGTCGCAGGTCATTCCCTTCTCGGTCTCGGCTGTAGTGTGGTATCAGGGAGAAAGCAATACAAGCGAAAAGGGCGCGGCGGTCTATGCCGATATGCTTTCCCTTATGACCGAGGTCTGGCGTAAAGACTTTGCCGACGAGGCCCTTCCCTTTGTGGCGGTACAGATAGCCGACTACGATAACCGAAACGACGACCATTGGAAGGCGGTACAGCAGGCACAGCTTGACGCCGAAAGGAAGACCGAGGGTCTGACCGTGGTAAGGTCGGCCGACATATCCGAAACCGACGACATCCATCCGCCTACAAAGCATCTTCTTGCAGGCAGGATAGCGGCGGCGCTGAAAAACAGCTAAGCTTCGTTTTAAAGAGCTTAAGGAGCGCCGCATAGATAAAAAGGCAAGAGAAAAAATTTAAAAAACCAATATATAAAGTTGCAAAAATCCCCTTTTTGTGTTATTTTAAAGGCAGAGGCAAAAAAGGTCTCGCCAATATAACCGAAAGGGGATATTTTTATGTCTGAAATTATGAAAAAAGAAGCCGAAAAGTTTGGTTTCGAGTATGAAAAAATGGGCCGTACCTTAGTTTGGCACGACGAGTTCGACAAGCCCTCCATCGACTACGATAAGTGGAACTTCCGCCGCACTATGGGAGGTAAGGACCGCATTTACGATAACAGCGAGAAGCACGCCAGAATAGAGGACGGAAAAATGCTCCTGCAGGTTCATAAGACCGACGACCCCGAGCATCCCTGGTCCCTTTCCGAGGGTCTTACCACCTCGGCCACAATGCTTTTCACCTACGGATATCTGGAGATAAAGGCTAAGCCCCCCTTCCGTCACGGTGCATGGCCCTCCTTCTGGATGCAGTCCTCCACCCCCTTCAGAACCGTTCCCTGGTTCAGCGAGGTCGACATCTACGAGATATTCTCCTCTCCCAATAAGGTCGTTGCCAACATCCATAAATGGGGCCAAGGTCAGCACACCTCCCTCGACGGCGTAGAAAATGCCAACGGACGCGCATTTTTCTATAAGGACTATGAAAACCTCAACGACGAATACCATATCTATGGCTTTGAGTGGGACGAGAAATATATGTATTTCTACGTCGACGGTGAAATGTACATTAAATTCGATATCACCGACGAGGGCTGTCAGGTGCCCAACCACGTTCTCCCCGGCACACAGTGCTATCACGATCCCCACTTTATTATATTCAACGATGAGATATTCACCCCCAACGGCGGCTGGGTAGTTCCCGACTGGAGCCTTGTGGACGAGGATCCCATCCCCATTGATTACCACATCGACTACGTCAGACTCTATCAGAAGGAGGGCGAACGCCTTATCCTTAAGGATGAAATAGCAAAAAAGACCGCCGAGGCTGAATAATGAAAGAGCTTGTCTTAAAATATGCACAGCCCGCCGAAAACACCATTGAGGGCTGGGAGCGTCAGTCGGTGCCTCTGGGCAACGGCTATATGGGGGCAAACGTCTTCGGTCGCTACGACCGCGAACGGGTGCAGATGACCTCAAATCAGCTTCAGAACCCTCTTTCCTTAGGCGGTACCACCTCCTTTGCCGATATATGGCTTGATTTCGGTCACGAAAATGTCAGCGGCTATGAGCGGGGCCTCGATCTGAACCGAGGTCTTGCCTTCTGCCGCTATAAGGTGGGGGAGACCGAGTTTTACAGGGAATATTTCACCTCCTACCCCGACGATATTTTGGGGATAAGGCTTACCGCCTCGGGAGGAAAACTGAATTTCACCCTCTCGGTCACCGTTCCCTATCTCGGCGACCGTGCCCCTGAGGAGGGCGGCAAGGAGGGGTGCGTTACATCCGAAGACGGCCTTATTACAATGAGGGGCAGACTTTGCACACGCGATCTTATCTTTGAAGGTCAGGCAAGAGTTCTGACCGACGGCATCCGTACCGAAGAGGACGGGGCAATAAGGGTGGAAAACGCCACCTATGCTGAGATATTCTATGCCCAGGGAACGAGCTATAAGCTCTGTCCCGAGGTTTTTTTGACCGAGGATTTTTCCAAAAAAGCTCTGGGAGACGACCCTCACGAGAAAATTACCGAAAGGATAAAAAAGGCCGCCGCTGACGGCTACGATAAGGCGTATAATACCCATTTTGCCGACTACAGCGAGCTTTTCTCCCGCGTGGAGGTAGATTTCGGCGGAAAGGCCGAGGGCTATACCGACGACCTTATGGCCGAATATAAGAAATCGGCCGACTCCAGATATCTGGAGGAGCTTTATTTCCAGTTCGGCCGCTATCTTCTCATTTCCTCCTCCCGTGAGGGCTCAACCCCCTCATCTCTTCAGGGAGTATGGAGTGCCTACGATAAGACCCCCTGGTCGGGCGGCTTCTGGCATAATATCAATATTCAGATGAACTATTGGCCTGCCTTCAGTACGAATCTTGCCGAAACCTTCCCTGCCTACGTGGCCTACCATAAGGCCTATATTCCCGTAGCGCAAAAATTGGCCGCCGACTTCCTTAAGACCAACTATCCCGATGGCTACGTCGAGGGAGAGGGTGAGTGCGGCTGGCTTATTCCCACCGCCTGCAACTCTTATGAGATAGGCGCCGAGGGCAGCGAAATGCGCCATTCGGGACCGGGTACGGTAGGAATGACCTCCAAGCTTTTCTGGGAATATTACGACTTTACAAGGGACGAGAAGATACTTAAAGAGGTGACGTATCCTGCCTTGCGCGGTGCTGCACAGTTTCTTACAAAATGTGTCAAGGAATATGACGACGGCATCTGCCGCGCCGCAATTTCGGCATCTCCCGAGCAGATAGTAGGCAACGCCTGGGTTCCGAACCGCAGTCACGGGCAGTTCTATTACCACACCGTAGGCTGTGCCTTCGACCAGCAGATGATATATGAAAACGGTCTTGATTTTGTAAAGACCGCCGAGCTCCTGGGCGAGACCGACGATGAGCTTTACCGCCTGCAAAAATCTCAGATCGACCGCTATGCCCCCGTTCGCATCGGCTACAGCGGACAGATAAAGGAATATGAGGAGGAGCATTTCTACAGCGAGATAGGTGAGCCGAGTCACCGTCACATTTCTCAGCTTATGTCGGTGATCCCCGGAGCGGCTATCGGAAGCTCCACCCCCGCCTGGTTGGACGCCGCCAAGAAGACATTGGAGCTTAGGGGAGATTTCTCCACCGGCTGGGCGCTGGCTCACAGGCTTTGCGCCTGGGCAAGAACAGGGGAGGGCGACCGCACCTTTGTGCTCCTTAAAAACCTGCTTCAGACCCGTACATACGACAATCTCTGGGACTGGCATCCCCCATTTCAGATAGACGGAAATTTCGGCGGAGTTTGCGGTGTTGCCGAAATGCTTATGCAGTCCCACGAGGGATATATTAATATTCTTCCGACCCTGCCGACCGTCTGGAGCAAGGGCTCATTCAAGGGCCTTAAGGCAAGAGGTAACTTTACGGTGGACTGCGCCTGGGAAAACGGCCGTGCAAAGGAGATAAAAATAATCCCCTGCGTGGGAGGCGAGGTAAAGGTGCGCTACAGAGGTATCGGTAAAGCCTCGGTCACCTGCGACGGAAAGGCGGTCGCAATAGCCGATCAGGACGACCTTTTCATCTCCTTCGCCACCGAAAAGGGTAAGACCTATATTATAACGGGCTTCGAAATAATTTCCGCTGCCCCCGCCCCTGAAAAGCTTTCTTATAATAAGAAGGACGGCAGGGCAGAGCTTTGCTGGCAGGGTGAAAAGGATGTTGTTTACAGGGTCTACGTCGCAAAAAACGACGATTCGGACTATACCCTTATGGGCGAAACGGCCGAAAAAAGCTTTAGTTATCCTCTTCTCGAGGAAGAAGATGTGTATAACGTAAAGGTCACCGCCCTTTATAAGGACGCACCCCTTTCCGAAAGCGGCGGTGCCCTTCTGACCCTTGACCCCGCAAGCGAGCTTGAGCGTGACCGTTACGCCCACCACTTCGCCGCGGTAAGTAAATACAACTAAAAAAGACCCGAAAGGGTCTTTTTTAGTGAATTGAAAATGGAAAATTGAAAGTTTAAAATTAATGTGTGCCTTCACCACGGTCGAGGGGCTCGACACCCATTACGCGTAATTTAGATAGCGTAAAACAAAAATAACTTTCCTCGCGCTTAAATATTTGTGGAGTAATTGTAGGGGAGGGGCTTGCTCCTCCCGTTTATTATACGCCGAGAATATATTGCCTCGTTGTAGGGCACGGCGATCGAGTCGGTAGTGAATGACGACACAGTGCGTCGTCAGAGCCGACGAGCGACAGAGCCGCAGCGGGACCCTCGACGTTCCGAGGTGGCTTATTGATTGATAACAGCAATATTTCTATTATCAAAATCTACTATCTGCTTCCTTTTCCCTCGACCGAAGGTCGCTTACCCCTTCTTCGCTCTGTATTCCGAGGGACTGTAGCCGGTGGTGCGCTTGAAGCAACGACCGAAATAGAGGGGGTCCTTAAAGCCGAGAATAGAGGAGATCTCTTTGACCGAAAGGTTGGTCGTGGCAAGAAGATTTTTGGCGGTGTTTATGCGTTGACGGGTCTTGTATTCAAGGGGAGAATAACCCGTGTTTTTGGTGAAAAGATGGGTAAAATAGGAGGTCGAAAGGTTGCAGAGCTTGGCGTATTCGTCAACCCCCATCTTGCTGGTGCAGTCGGAATTTATAGCGCTTATTGCGGGGGCGATCTTCTCGTGGTTGCGGAGGGGGTCCTCGGGAATGATATGTATTGCGAGCCTCGACATAACGCCCAGAACGGTGGCCAGCATGGCAGAAACTATAATGGGGAAGTTGGGCTCGCCGTTTTTCTGCTCTTCAAGGATACGGGACATAAGAGAGGTGGTCTCACTGCTGTGACCGATGTAATATTTTTCCTTGGATGTGAAGTTTATTTCGGCAAGGACCTCGCCTACCCTGTCTCCTGTGAAGGAAAACCAATAGTATTCGGTCTGCTCCGAGGGGTTGGGGATAAAGCTTCTCAGGTCGCCGGGGCGGCATATATAAAAGTCGCCCGGGAAGAGAGTGTATATTCTTTTATCTACCGTAAGCTCTCCTGAACCCTTCCACATATAATATAAAATGTAGTCGGAGCCGTCGGAACGGTCGGGATTATTTCCGTTTAGGCTTAACCCGCCTCCCGTGTAGCTGAAAAAGGACGGACCCTCGGTAGGTACGGGTGTGGCGGTGTGTTCCTGAATATAGATACAGGTCACCTCCTTAAAAATATAAAATATTATAACACGAAAATGTGAATTTTACAAGTTTTCAATGCCGCGAAGGGCTGTTTCGGGAAGCTCTTTTTGTGCCGCTGAAAGCATCTCTTTTAAAACCTCGGAGGAATGGGCGGAATAGCCCTGAGAGAGCAGGTCTCCCGAATCTGCGAAGCTTTGTAAAAAGTAGCGCCCTGCTCCCTTGATCTCCTTTGACAGAGCTTCGATATCCTCTACGGTGTGAAGCTCTTTTACAACCGTCGTGCGGAATTCGTAGTCGATACTTCCGCTAAGAAGGAATTCTATGCTTTCCTTTATTGGGGCAAGATCGAGCTGTTCATATCCGCAGGTTTCGGGATATTTCCTCATGCAGTTCTTGATATCCATCGCGACGTAGTCGATGAGGCCTTCCTTTACAAGCCTTTTTAAAAGGGCAGGGTTACTGCCGTTGGTGTCCAGCTTTACGGCATAGCCCAAGGCCTTTATCTTTTCGATAAAGGGAAGAAGGTCGGGGCGAAGGGTGGGCTCGCCCCCCGTGATGCAGACCCCGTCTAAAAGGCCCTTGCGTTTTTCGAGATACGAAAGTATTTCTTCCTCCGGGTAGCTTTCGACGTTTCTTCCCAGTACAAGTCCTGCGTTATGGCAGAATGGACAGCGGAAGTTACAGCCGCCTAAGAATACCGTGCAGGCAACCTTTCCGGGAAAGTCAAGGAGGGTCATTTTCTGAAATCCGTTTACAGTCATTGATTTTTCCTTTCGGATAACATATAATATACATATAGATATTTTACTATGAGAATAAAATATTGTCAATCCGAACGGAGGAGAAAAATTTGGCATCTAAGGTATATTTCACTAAAAACATCACTCCCGAAGCAGTAGCAGAGATCTACGAAAAGCTTGGGATCGAGCTCAGCGGCAGGGTCGCCGTTAAGGTACATTCGGGCGAAAAGGGAAATCAGAACTTTCTTCGCGCGCCCTTCTGGAAGCCGATGATCGACAGGGTAGGAGGTACCGTGGTGGAGTGCAATACCGCCTACGAGGGCTCCCGCAATACCACTGCCGCCCATAAGCAGACCCTTGCGGATCACGGCTGGACAGAGCTTTTTAATACCGAGATATTAGATGCCGAGGCCCCGGATCTGGAGCTCAGCATACCCTACGGCAAAAAGATAAAGAAGAACTTCGTGGGAAGGGGAATTGAAAAATACGACAGCCTTCTCTGCCTTTCCCATTTCAAGGGTCATCCCATGGGCGGCTACGGCGGCGCCATAAAACAGCTTTCTATCGGCTTTGCTTCCTCTTACGGTAAACAGTATATCCACGGAGTAGGAGATACCGAAGACTTCTGGAATGCCGACCACGACAGCTTTCTTATGGCAATGGCAGATGCCGCAAAAAGCGTTGCCGATCTCTTCGCAGGCAGAGCGGCCTATATAAACGTTATGGCAAATATGTCGGTGGACTGCGACTGTTGTGCCGTGGCAGAGGACCCCTGCATCGCAGATATAGGAATTCTGGCCTCCCTTGATCCCGTCGCAATAGATAAGGCCTGTCTGGATCTCGTCTATAAAACCGACGATAAGGGCAAGGGACACCTCATCGGGCGCATAGAATCCCGAAACGGCGGTCTTACGCCCAAAGCTGCGGCAGATATTGGGCTCGGATGCCTTGAATATGAGCTTATCGAAGTATAAAGCACAATATATAGTGTAACACCCGAAAAAATTTTTTGGGTGTTTTTTTGTTGCAAAAAGGCGAAAAAACCTTGGAATAATGCGGTTTTGAGGGCACTTTAGCACACTAAATATGGGTGAAACGTTAAAAAATAAACACAATATCTTGTATTTTTGTCCTTGACAAGAGGGGGTCGGAGCACTATAATGGGAGTACACGCAAAAAAATAAGAGATAAAAAAGGAGAAAAACGTATGTATAATGTTATAAAACGCGACGGAAAAGTTGTGCCTTTCGACCTTTCCAAGATCAGCACCGCCATTTTTCAGGCCTTCGACGCTTGCCAGAAGCAGTTCAATCAGGACATAATCGACTTCCTTGCTCTTAAGGTTACCGCTCAGTTTGAGCCCAAGATCGAGGACGGTAAGATCGAAGTTGAGCATATTCAGGACGCAGTTGAGTCGGTTCTCATTAAGGCAGGCTACGACGACGTTGCCAAGGCATACATCATTTACCGCCGTCAGAGAGAGAAGATCCGTAACCTCTCTGCCACCATGGTCGACTATAAGGCTATCGTTGACAACTATCTTAACATCAACGACTGGCGCGTTAAGGAAAACTCCACCGTTACATACTCGGTCGGCGGACTTATCCTTTCAAACTCGGGTGCTGTTACCGCAAACTACTGGTTATCTGAAATCTATGATGACGAGATCGGAAACGCCCACATCCACATTCACGACCTTTCTATGCTTACCGGATACTGCGCAGGATGGTCTCTTAAACAGCTCATTCAGGAGGGTCTCGGCGGTGTTCCCGGAAAGATCACCTCTGCCCCCGCCGCACACCTTTCCACCCTCTGCAACCAGATGGTAAACTTCCTCGGAATTATGCAGAACGAGTGGGCAGGCGCACAGGCCTTCTCCTCCTTCGATACCTATCTTGCTCCCTTCGTTAAGGTAGACAACCTTTCCTACAAAGAGGTCAAGCAGTGCATCCAGTCCTTCATTTACGGCGTAAACACTCCTTCCCGCTGGGGTACACAGTCTCCCTTCACCAACATCACCCTTGACTGGGTCGTTCCTGCCGACCTTGCAGAGCTTAACTGTATCGTAGGCGGTAAAGAGCTTGACTTCAAGTATAAAGACTGTAAGAAAGAAATGGATATGGTCAACAAGGCCTTCATCGAAATTATGATCGAGGGCGACGCCAACGGACGCGGATTCCAATATCCCATCCCCACCTACTCCATCACCCGTGACTTCGACTGGTCCGAGACCGAGAACAACAAGCTTCTCTTCGATATGACCGCTAAGTACGGTACTCCCTACTTCTCCAACTACATCAACTCCGATATGGAGCCCTCCGACGTTCGCTCCATGTGCTGCAGACTCCGTCTCGACCTTCGTGAGCTCAGAAAGAAGTCGGGCGGCTTCTTCGGAAGCGGTGAGTCCACCGGATCTGTCGGCGTTGTTACCATCAATATGCCCAGAATTGCATATACCGCCGAAAATGAGGCAGATTTCTATGCAAAGCTCGACCGTATGATGGACATTGCCGCCCGTTCCCTTAAGGTCAAGCGTACCGTTATCACCAAGCTCCTCGACGCAGGACTCTACCCCTACACCAAGCGTTACCTCGGAACCTTCAACAACCACTTCTCCACCATCGGTCTTGTTGGTATGAACGAGGCAGGCCTGAACGCGAAGTGGATCGGCAAGGATATGACG
>CAZRHF010000068.1:0-11418 GCA_964599835.1 uncultured Eubacteriales bacterium
CAATACACATCCACAGCATATTTCAAGCTAACTCAATCTTACGGCATTACGCCGTCAATGTCAAGACGTGGAAATCCATACGACAATGCCATGGCAGAAAATTTCTTCTCAATTCTTAAAACTGAGTGTATTCATCGAGCAAAGCCGCGAACTTATGAGGAGGCTCGCCTCCTCATAAGTTCTTACATCCATTTCTACAACCATAATCGTATTCAGCTAAAAACAAAACTGACTCCGCTTGAACAACGAAGTCAGTTTGCTTGTTAAAACTTAATATTGCTTGCCATAGGTGTTTTTTTGTATTGTCCGCACAAATTGGGGCAGTTCAGACGAAGGTGTCTGTTTTTTGTTTATTCAGATTTCTTCTTTAAAGCGAAGACGATGAGAGCGATCGCTTCGGCGACGGCTATAACTGCCGCTGCTCCGAAGAGTATCCAGGGAAGGGTCGCGTCTGCAGGCTTATCGGTATCTGTACCGGTCTCGCCTCCCGAGGGTGCGGAGGAATCCTCCTTTTCGGGGGTCGAGGTCGTGGGCTCGGAGGTCTCTTCCTTTTCGGGGGCGGATGCCGTGCCCTTTGCGGGAAGCTCCTCTTCCTCCTTATGACCGCAGTCCTTGCAGGTCTTGGTGCTGATGCCCGTTTCGGTCTCGGTAGGCTCTTTTGTCACTACCGCCTCGCCGTAATTGTGGGGAAGCATCGCAATATCCTGCTCCGTTTTGTCGCCGCAGACCGTGCAGGTGCCCGTCTCCTTGCCCTTTTCGGTGCAGGTGGGCTCCTTAGTAACAACGGGGTCGGAGAACTTGTGACCCAGCGCCTTTATATCGCGACTTTCGACCTTTTTACATACCGAGCAGGTCCTCTGTTCCTTGCCCTTGGTATCGCAGTCGGGCTCGCTGACCTCCTCCCACGCGCCGTATTTATGGTCGGTGGTCTTTTTGACGGTCTGCTTTACGCTGTGATTACACTTGGTGCAGGTAACGGTCTTGGAGCCTGCTTCTTTACAGCTTGCAGGCTTGGTAACGGTGCCGCTGTTCCAGGAGTGACTTGTTTTCTCCACGTAGCCGCAGGCAGAGCAGGTGCGGCTGTGCTGAGAGTCGCTTATCTTTGTATATGAACCGAAGGAATGACTTTTGCAGGTAACGGTGATCTTACCCGAGGATGCCGAGAAGGTGTTTTCGCCGTAGTTCGAGTCGTAGGATTCGCTGAATTTAAGAGTAACGTTAGTGGCGCCGACCTTGGCGGAATCCTTTACCTTGAAGGTGAAGGAGGCGATCTTGCCGGTCTTGGTGTTGTTTTTGGTGGCGGCTCCGTCGACCCAGGTGATCTTATAAGGGGAAGAATAGGAGGTGTTGAGCTGCGAGCCGACCACAAGACCCGCGTCGGTGACCTTGGTGAGCTGAAGGACGCTCGTGTCGTATTCCACCGAGATCGCGAGGGTTACGAGGCCGGGATTTTTATTCATATTGACGTTAAGGGTAACGGTCCCTCCCTGCTTTGCGGATCCCGAGGACATAGCGAGGGTACCGCTTCCTGCGGCAGAGGCAGGAAGGGTGAAGGCCGTGCAGAGCACGAGTATAATTAAAAGGATCGATAATAGCTTTTTCATTTTGTTTTCTCCTTTTTTATTTTATCCCAGTTGAACGTTCCAACCATTCAAGTGTCGCATAAGCAGCAGGCCGTCAAGGGAATTGACCTTGCCGTCGGCGTTGACGTCCATAGCCTCGGGGGATGCGATGCTTAAATTGCTCCAACCGTTCAGGTAACGCATCAGCATAAGCCCGTCAAGGGAGTTTATCCTGTCGTCCCCCGTAAGATCACCGGGGGTGTAGGATACAAGCATTCCAGAAAAGAAAACTGCTTCAGGCGATGTGAAAATACCGTCTATATCGATTGTGATCTCCATGTACTCAAGAGGTGTACCATTAAAATACCGCAGTGTATCGCCGTCGGTTCCTTGCAAGACACCTCTGTTATTTATAAGTGCATAATATTTCCCTGCCTCGAAGACGTCGCCCTCTTGGCAGAACTCAAAGACGATTCCATCGGAGGAAACCAGCCAGGAAAAGCCCATAAACAGACGGTGGGCGTCGGCGGTGGAGGGGGTGACCTCAAAGGTGGCCTCAACGCCCAAGGGTATTACCTGACCGATAGGAGTGCTTACGTCTACAATAGCGTTGAACTTGCTGATATAATCCAAATATTCTACAGGAATGTCGTTCTCCTTTGCATAAGCATCAGCGGCTGAATTTTTTGTGCAAATTATTTTTTCGAGACCGGTGCAGTTTCTAAAGGCACCGTATCCAATGCTTGTGACGCTGTCGGGTATGGTAACCGAAGTGAGACCGTCGCAGTCGTAAAAGGCAGAGCTTCCTATGCTTACCACCGGATCGCCGCCAAGGGTGGACGGTATAATTATACTTCCACTTACAGGAGATTTCGTACCGGTGATTGTAACCTTTCCATCTGAAACCGTATAGGAAAGGCAACACTTACCGCAAACGGTACAGTTTAAATCGGTTCCAACATTGTGAGGTGTGGTGCCATAGCACACATAATGCCAGGTAGCCGAGGCTAAGTCACCGTTACCCCAATCGATTGAAATTTTGTCTCCGTACGGCTTAGCACCCGAATAATAAACATCAGCAAGGGCATCGCAACCGAAAAAGGCATGGAACCCTATGTCGGTGACGCTGTCCGGGATGGTGATGGTGGTAAGTCCGGAGCAATCTTCAAAGGCATAGCTTCTTATGCTTGTGACGCTATTAGGGATGGTGATGGTGGTAAGACTGGCGCAACCGTAAAAGGCGCCGTCCCCTATGCTGGCGACGCCGTCGGGAATAGTGACGGAGGTAAGTCCGGGGCAATCTAAAAAGGCATAGCTTCTTATGCTTGTGACGCTGTCCGGGATGGTGATGGAGGTGAGACCGGTGCAGTGCGCAAAGGCAGAGCCTCCTATGCTTGTGACGCTGTCCGGGATGGTGATGGAGGTGAGATCGGTGCAGTACGCAAAGGCAGAGCTTCCTATGCTTGTGACGCTGTCAGGAATGGTGATGGTGGTGAGACCGGTGCAATATCTAAAGGCAGCGTTATAAATAAATCTCGTTCCTTCGGCAAATGTGAAATCTGTGATTGTAGTAGAGTCTACACCCATCAACACAACATATTTGTTTCTTTCGTTGCCCAAATATTTTCCGTTTCCGTAGATATTATATTTTAAATTTGTACAACCATCAAAAGCACCAACTCCTATGCTTGTGACGCTGTCCGGAATGGCGATGGAGGTAAGGCCGGCACAATTTTCAAAGGCACCGAAATTAATAAACTTCGTTCCTTTGGCAAATGTGAAATCTGTGATTGTAGTAGAGTCTACACCCATCAACACAACATATTTGTTTCTTTCGTTGCCCAAATATTTTCCGTTTCCGTAGATGTTATATTTTAAATTTGGGTAATAAGAGTAAAAGGTACAGCCTCCTATGCTTGTAACACTGTCGGGAATAGTGACAGAGGTAAGACCGTCGCAATTGTAAAAGGCATAGTCTCCTATGCTTGTTACGCCGTTTTCGATAGTGACCTTGGTTATGTTATCACCCCACGGTGTAGCAACAACATCCATTTCATAGATCTCGTAATCCTCCATCTTGCCGTTTCCGGAAATAGTGAGTTCCGTTCCGTCAAGCGTCCAGGTGCAGTCACCTGTTATCCCGCTTGTAGCCGCGCTTGCGGTGATGCTAAATAACCCAAGCGGCAGGGCCGAAAGGATAAGGGTCAGGGTTAGAATTACTGATAAAAGTTTTTTCATAGATTATCTCCTATTCTCCTGCATCATTGTCATTACTTCTTTATTTCGTTTACAGCATATAAAATATTCTCAAAAACCCTTACTGCATTTTTCGGTAGATCGACAACAATTTTTTCAATCGTTTCTGTTGGGTTCAGAGCGTCCTTGACCAGCGATATTCCACACTCAACTATATTGTTTTTAACCGCGTCAAACTTTAAAGACTTTTGAAGTTTCGATATAATTGATTTGCTGCTTTCATCATCTATCATTTTAAGTTCTTTAAGCAGGTCATAGAAAGCCCGTTTTTCCACTCTTAATTGCTTTGGGTTTAGGGTTATATCTGCGGTGTTCCCTCGGTCTTCCAGCCAATCTTCAATAGCGAAAAATAAATTTTTATCACGAACCACAATTTGAAAATAGTCGCCGCTAAACTTTATATTATTCCGATTTTCCAACACTTTTATAAGCTCGCTTCTCCAGTTTGCTTCTTGCTTGTTAGTAAGGCTTACCTTCAGTCTCAAATTTCGTACTCGTGTCGGTGTTACCCCTAATGCGAACCCGAGTTTGTAATCAGATATCTTATTTGTGTTTACCGCTCCGTTTGAATCGGTTACATATTGGTTTGCCGCCGCCAAATAATGCTTAAAGAGTATCAGATCAAATTCCGATTTCGATAATGTACCAAAATTTTTATCAAAGCATTTATCAGTCAACTCTTTTATGAGTGCATCTTTATCCAAACATTCCAAGATTTCATTCATTTATTCCGTCTCCTGTATGAAAATTACTAATTTTTTTATATTCATATTTCTTTAAATTTTATCAAATTTGCATGGGTCGTCGAGAGTCTCGCTGCGGCTCGTTCCTCTAGCCGGAGACGGCCCCCTTTTGTCCTTCGGACATTTCCCCCTCCAGGGGGAATTACGCTCGGCGGCTCTGACGACGCACTGTGTCGTCATTCACTCCCGCCTCGATCGCTGACCCCTACGAATTTAATCATAACATTTTTTGTTTTCTAAAATTGCAATATTGCACGGCGCGTCGAGACGTCGCGCCCTACAAATTTCATCGCCACCGTGGGTTTTACACACAATCTTGCAAGATAATTATAAAACACCTTTTGGTTGTTGTCAACAACTACTTAATGTTGTTTTATAATACACCGTTTTGTTGTTAAAATAAATACGGGTGATGGTGAATGATAAAAAACTTAAAGAAATTGCGCACCGAGAAGGGTGTCAGCCAGCAACAACTTGCAAGTGTTATCGGAATCAGCCAGCAATCGATAAACAAATATGAAAATCATAATATCGAGCCGGATATCTTCACCCTCTGCGCTCTGGCCGATTACTTTGATACCTCTATCGACTATCTTGTGGGTCGTGCCGAGACAAATGAGCCTATCCTCAGTTCCCGGCTTGAACCCGAGGAGATAGGGCTTATAAACGGCTTCAAAAAGCTCGAAGACAAAGAAAAGCTCTGCGTTAAGACTCTTATAAAAACGTTTAACGAGCTCTAAGGGTAGTATACATCATCTCTTCGGACATTGCTAACGCGTTTGTCCTTAGGTTTGTCTCAGGGATAAGCTTTATTCTTCTATATAGACTGAGATTTTCGGAAAAAATACCACATTTTTAAAAATTTTCTAAAAAATTCCCCGACCGTGATATAATTCGCAGTCGGGGTCGTTTTATCGCATAAAGGCTCACTTTGGCAACCGTATAGCAATTTCGCTTACGGTTTTTAATCCCCTCCCCTTTAGTGCAAGAGGCGCAACGGTATCTGTTTACGTATGCCCCGCAGGTCGTTACTTTATATTTTTACGGAATTTGTATGAGTTTTGCCCGTTTTCGGCCGCATCACTTAATTTTATTAAGCAAAACGGGCGATTTACCTTATAATATTAGGTGAGAATTTCTTGAATTAACCGAACTTTTGTGATAGAATTATAAGACATTCAAAATTTAAGTCGCTACATATTATATATAAGGAGCTTTTTATGAGACCTGTAACACAGTATTTCGGTGAGAACGTCTTTAACGAGCGGGTTATGAAATCCCGTCTGCCTATGGAGACCTTCAAACTGGTACAACTCGCTATACATAATAATAAACGTCTCGATTCCGAAACTGCCGCAATCGTTGCCAACGCAATGAAGGACTGGGCAATAGAGAAGGGCGCCACCCACTACACCCATTGGTTCCAGCCCATGACCGGCATCACCGCCGAAAAGCACGACAGCTTCATCAGCCCCACCTCAGGCGGCAAGGTTATTATGGAATTTTCGGGCAAGGAGCTCATTCAGGGCGAGACCGACGCTTCCTCCTTCCCCTCGGGCGGTCTTCGCGCCACCTTTGAGGCCAGAGGCTACACCGCCTGGGATCCCACCTCCTTCGCCTTTATCAAAAGCGGAGTTCTCTGTATCCCCACCGCCTTCTGCTCCTACGGAGGAGAGGCTCTCGACAAAAAAACTCCCTTGCTCCGCAGTATGGAGGCCATAAACAAGCAGGCCCTCCGCGTCCTTAAGCTCTTCGGAAACGAGGACGTGACCGCTGTCAAGACCAGCGTCGGCCCCGAGCCGGAATATTTCCTTATTGATAAGGAAACCTACCTTGCCCGCAAAGACCTTTTATACACAGGCCGCACCCTCTACGGTGCAATGCCCCCCAAGGGTCAGGAGCTGGACGATCACTATTTCGGCACCATAAAGACCCGCGTCAAGGCCTTTATGACCGAGGTTGACGAGGAGCTCTGGAAGCTGGGCGTCCTCTCCAAGACCGAGCATAACGAAGCCGCTCCCGCACAGCACGAGCTGGCCCCCATTTTCGCCACCACCAACATCGCCGTCGACCACAATCAGATCACAATGGAGGTCCTCCAGAGAACCGCCAAGAAGCACGACCTTATATGCCTTTTACACGAAAAACCCTTTGAGGGCGTAAACGGCTCGGGCAAGCACAACAACTGGTCGATATCCACAAACACCGGCGTAAACCTTTTAAACCCCGGTGAGACTCCTTACGAAAACGCACAGTTCCTGCTTTTTCTCTGTGCCGTTATCGAGGCGGTCGACGTTTATCAGGATCTGCTCAGAATTTCGGTTGCCACCGCAGGAAACGATCACCGACTCGGAGCTCTTGAAGCTCCTCCCGCCATCGTTTCGATGTTCCTCGGCGATGAGCTGGAGGGTATTTTAGAGGCCATCGAGCAGGACAAGCCCTACGGCGCCAAAGCCAAGGAAAATCTTAAGGTCGGCGTTCACGTCCTTCCGAAATTTCCGAAGGACACCACCGACCGAAACCGCACCGCACCCTTCGCCTTTACGGGAAACAAGTTTGAATTCCGTATGCTGGGGTCATCCGACTCGGTTGCAGAGCCCAACGTTGTGCTCAACACCGCTGCCGCAGAGTCCCTTCGCAAATTTGCCGACGAGCTTGAAGGTGCGGAGGATTTCGAAACCGCCCTTCACGACCTTATCCAGAAGACCATCAGAGAGCACAAGCGCATAATCTGGGGCGGAAACTGCTACGACGAGAGCTGGGCAGAAGAAGCCGAAAAGAGAGGTCTCTTAAATCTTAAGACCACCCCCGACTGCCTCCCCCTTCTTCTTTCACCCAAGAATATCGAGCTTTTCGCTACCCACAAGGTATATACCGAGACCGAGCTTCGCTCCCGTCTTGAAATAATGCTGGAAAACTACTGCAAGATTGTCAATATCGAGGCTCTTACTATGATAGATATGGCGAGAAAGGACATACTCCCCTCGGTCAGCGAATATATCGTTTCCCTTTCCGACGCAGTAGCCGCAGGGGACGTTTTACAGCTTGATATGCGCGACAGCTTTGAGTTTGAGACCGCTCACGCCCTTACAAAGCTCAAGGCCGAGGCCTTCGCCACACTCAGAGAGCTGGAAGCGGCAGTTAAAGAGGCTCTTGCCATTAACGACACCGCCAAGCGTTCTATATACTATAAGGAAAGCGTTATAACCCTTATGGAAAAGCTTCGTGCTTCGATAGACGAGATGGAGACCGTTACCGCAGCCGAATATTGGCCGATGCCCACCTACGGCGACCTGCTTTTCGGCGTAATGTAAAGATTTTCGTCCATTTCTTCGCAAAATGTACAAACCGAACGCCGCATTTTTGTCAACATTGACAGTTAACAGATTGGCTTTAGTGTGCTAAAATATATTACATATAAATCCCTAAGATAGGGGTTATATATCAAAAGAAAAAGAGGAGATTTTATTATGAAATCAGCATTCAAAAAGGCTCTTGCCCTGCTCTGCGCAGTTTGCATGATCCTTACCCTCGCCGCTTGCGGCAGTTACACCTCCAAAAACACCGAGTACGTAATCGGCTTCTCCGGCCCCTTAACCGGACCTGCAGCTGTTTACGGCGAGGCTGTTAAGAACTCTGCTCAGATGGCTATTGACGAGATCAACGCTGCCGGCGGACTTGACGGCATTAACTTCAAGTTAGTTGCTGTTGACGACAAGCACGACGCTTCCAAGGTTGCTGCAAACTTCACCTCCCTTATGGAAGGCGGTATGCAGGTTTCTCTCGGAACCGTTACCACCGCTCCCGGACTTGAGTTCTCCAAGCTTTCCAACGACGATAAGGTATTCTTCATCACTCCCTCTGCTTCCGGCGATAAGATTCCCGAATTCGACAACGGATTCCAGATGTGCTTCGCAGACGGAAACCAGGGTAAGGTTGCCGCTGAGTACGTAAACAGCCTCGGCAAGGATAAGATCGGCATCTTCTACAAGTCTGACGACCCCTATTCAAAGGGAATCTACGATCAGTTCAAGGCTACCATCAGCGCCGATATCGAAACCGTTGAGACCGTTTTCACCGCCGCTAACGAGACCGACTTCTCTGCTCAGATCACCCAGCTTAAGGATTGCGACTTCATCTTCATGCCCATCTACTATCAGCCTGCTTCCGTATTTATGACCCAGGCTAAAGGCCAGATCAAGGACAACGCTACCTACTACGGCTGTGACGGCTTTGACGGTCTTGCAGGTCAGATCGACCTTTCCACCATTCCTCAGGAAGTTTCTATGCTTTCTCACTTCGACTCCAACTCTGACGCACAGGCTACCGTTGACTTTGTTAAGAAGTACACCGAGAAGTTCGGAGCAGAGACCCTTAACCAGTTCGGCGCTTCTGCTTACGACTGCGTATATGCAATCTTCAACGCTATGAAGGAGCTCAAAGAGGCCGGCAAGGATATCCCCGTAACCATCTCTGCCGAAGAGCTTTATGAGCTTATGAAGGAACACTTCACCGGCGACTTCTCCTTCTCCGGCGTAACCGGTACCGACATCACCTGGGAAGATGACGGCTACGTTAACAAGGCTGCTGTTAAGTTCATCCTTAAGGAAGCAGACAAATAATTCTTGTAAGATCATATAATTTGCAATTTGCCGGTGTGGTTTTCCGCTCCGGCAAATTGTCATAATTTTATATAATAGGAAAAATTTATGGAATTTATTGAAACAATCATAAACGGTTTAAGTCTTGGCGGCACCTACGCTATGATAGCCCTTGGCTATACTATGGTTTACGGTATTGCAAAAATGCTTAACTTCGCCCATGGCGATGTCATAATGGTCGGCGGTTATACCCTTTTCGTGACCCTTTCCTGTCTTGGACAGCCCATTCTGGGTCTTGCTCTTGCCGTTGCAATTTGCGTGATTCTGGGTGTCACCATCGAGAAATTGGCATATAAGCCGCTTAGAGGCGCTTCGCCCCTTGCCGTTCTTATTACGGCTATCGGCGTCAGCTACCTGCTTCAGTCTATTGCACAGATCATCTTTACCTCTGCCCCCCGTATGGTATACATTTGGGGACAGGACGGTCTCGGTTACATCACTTTAGGCGAGCTTAAGATCCAGACCCACATCGTTGCTACACTCGTATGCTCGATAGTTATAATGGTCATACTCAGCCTTTTTGTTAAGTACACGAGGATCGGCCGCGCCATGATCGCCGTTTCGGAGGACAAGGGCGCCGCCCAGCTTATGGGCATCAATGTCAACCTGATAATCACCGTTACCTTTGCAATCGGTTCGGCTCTTGCCGCTTTTGCAGGATTTTTTATGCTTATGAAATCTCCCAGCCTTACAAATACTCTTGGCGCAATGCCCGGAATCAAGGCCTTCACCGCCGCGGTTATCGGTGGCATCGGTTCCATTCCCGGCGCAATGCTCGGCGGACTTTTCATCGGTATGATAGAGACCGTTGCGACCATCGTTCCCGGTATGGCTCCCTATACGGTTGCCATCGAGTTCCTAGTGCTCATCGTAATACTTCTTGTCCGTCCTACGGGAATTCTCGGTAAGAAGAGAAGGGAGAAGGTATAATGGCTAAATTCGGAAAATTAAAGAACTATCTTAACTACATAATAATTGCCATTGCCGCAGCAGTTTTCGGTGCCCTCTCTATTGTCGGAATTCTTCCGTCTTCCATGCAGATCATTCTTGAAAACATCGCAATCTCCATTATGCTTGCAGTTTCTCTCAGCATGGTGGTCGGATTCCTCGGGGAGCTTTCGATCGGTCACGCAGGCTTTATGTGCGTCGGCGCATATCTCGGCGGAAAGACCGTCGTGCTCTTATCCCCTGTAATTGGCGAAATTCCCGCTTTGATCGCAGGTCTTATCGTAGGCGGAGCTCTTGCCGCCGTTTGCGGAATTATTATCGGTCTGCCTGCCCTCAGACTTCGCGGAGACTATCTTGCCATCGTGACGCTTGCCTTCGGTGAGATCGTTTGGTCCATCTTTATGAACACAAGCGAAGACTCCTTCGGCGGCGCACTTGGTATGCCTACCGTCCGCATTGACAAGGATTATCTGTTTATTATAGCTCTTGTTCTTGTGATCGTTTGCCTTGCCGTAATACAGAACCTTATCCGTTCCAAGCACGGCCGCGCCATCACCTCCATCCGCGATAACGAAATTGCCGCAAAGGCAACCGGAATCAACGTTACCAAATACAAGCTGCTCGTATTCACCATTTCTGCCTTTTTCGCAGGAATTGCGGGCGTGCTTTTCGCCAGCGCAAACTATACCGTTCAGAGTATGAAATTCAACTATAACTACTCCATCGAGATTTTAGTTATGGTTGTTTTGGGCGGAATGGGAAGCATCAACGGCGCGATCATCTCCGCCGCGCTTATCACCTTCCTTGACATCAAGCTTCAAACCGTGCTTACAGGTGACCTTGCGGTCCTTCAGGATCTGGTTTACGCCCTCATTCTCATCGCTATCGTTATTTACAACAACGCACCCGGACTTAAGTCCTTCCGCGAAAGACATAACTTTAAGGCTTATCTTGCCCGTTTCCGTCGTCAAAAGGGAGCGGGACACATCCGTGACGACGAGGCCAAATGGGACCGCGTCCCCACCAAGATCCGTATGGACGAGGTGCTTTCGGTGGATGTTCAGGTAAAATCTCCTTACACCCCCGATAAGAACGAGAAGGGAGATAACAATGAGTAAAGTTGTTTTAAAAACCGAAAATTTAGGCATCTCCTTCGGCGGACTTAAGGCTGTCCAGAAGCTCGACCTCGAAATCCGCGAGGGTCAGCTTTACGGACTTGTCGGCCCCAACGGCGCAGGAAAAACCACC
>CAZRHF010000069.1:0-11373 GCA_964599835.1 uncultured Eubacteriales bacterium
ACGCCCCTAAGAAAAAAATGTTTTTCTCCTTCCTGGAGGTATGGTTCAGAAACTTCTGGAAGCTTTGTCTTGTAAGCTTAATATATTCTCTAATAGGCCTTTTCCTTATTCCCTGCGGTCTTGCAGAGGCGGGTATGGCAAACGTCTGCCGAAATCTCGCAAGGGATAAGCATTCCTTCGGTCTGTCCGACTTTTTCACGACCATTAAAAAGAACTGGAAGCAGGCTCTTCCCGTCGGCCTTATAAACCTTATCATAACCGCCGCTCTGGGCTATGCTCTTTACTTCTATTCGGTAAACGGCGGAATCCTGTCGGTACTGGCCTTCGGTATATGCTTCGTATGCTTTATGGTCTTCACCTTTATGAAATACCATATCTGGCTTATTCTTATAACCTTTAAGCTTCCGGTTAAAAAGATCTACAAAAACTGCTTCCTTTTCGCCTTTGTAAATCTCAAGTACAATATCATAATCGGAGTAATGTCCCTTCTCATAACGGGAGGACTTATCGCCGCCATCCTGCTTACCTATTACCCCATAATCTGGGTGGTGTCCATCCTTGTTATGATTGCGGTAATGCCGGGCTTCATAAACCTTTTTATGCAGTTCTGCATCTTCCCCAAGGTAAAGACCCTTATGATCGACCCCTACTATGCCGAGCATAAAGGAGAGGACGTTGAGCTTCGCCGCGGTCTCGGTCTCGAGGTAGAGGAGGAAGACGAAAACGTCTTCGACGATATGGGAAGAACCGAAGAAAAAAGAAAAGAAGAATACTAAAACAAACCGACCGACAGCCCATTGAAGCTGTCGGTCTTTTTATATAAAAGGGAGACTTTCCGTCCGGTATTTTTAAGATAAGCCATGGCCACCGCCGAAACTGATATAAAAATGCTCCCTGACACATACTATGCCGGGGAGCGGGTAAACGCTACATATTTTCGGTGGAAACGGGGGATTTTCTGATATAAAGAACGCCTAAGGTGTTTGCTCCGCAGTGGGCGGATACGGTACAGCCTGCGCGGGTGACAAGGATCTCCTTAAAAGGTGCGGTCTCGGCAACGAGAGCGCGGACCTCCTCTACCAGCTCAGGGTCACAGCCTGCGTGGGTAACGAATACGCGGTCGAGGTCGATATCCGAATAGTCGGCAAGACGCTCCTTAACGTATTCTCTGAGGGTCGCGGCGTATTTTCCGCGGTATTTCTTGCTAACTCCCATGCTTCCGTTCTTCACTTCTATGCAGGGCTTAAGCTTTAGGAGGTTGGCACCGAGAGCCGCAAGAGCCGAACAACGTCCGCCCTTGTGAAGGTATTCAAGACTGTCGATAACGAAGGAGGCGTCGACGTAGGGGACGAGGGCGGTTACGGTATCAAAGATCTCTTTAGCTTCTGCGCCGTCTCTTGCCATTTCGGCCGCCTTCATAACGAGAAGGCCCTCACCGGTAGAAAGGTTCTGGGTATCTACAACGTAAACGTCCTCAAATTCTTCTGCCGCAAGCAGAGAATTCTGATAGGTGGACGACATTTTGGAACTTATGGTGAAATGAACTATGGCGTAGCCCTGATCGACAAACTCCTTAAAGAAGTCGGTAACCTCGGCTACGTTAGCGGCGCTTGTCTTGGGGAGAACGCCGTGCTCGTCGTGGTATTTGTAGATAAAATCGGGGTCGATATCTACTCCGTCGCGGTAGGTCCTGCTGTCGAGGGTGACTCCGAGGGGAAGGGTCTTAATATTTAAGGCCTCGAGGGTATCTTTGGATAAGTCGGAAGTGCTGTCGCGGGTGATTATAACCTTTTTGCTCAAGAATAATTCCTCCAATTGAAAAACATCTTTTATACTTTTATATTATAACATTATAATTCTAAACTTTCAATAAACTGTTGATTAATAATTTTAAAAATACTTAATAATATTATGTAAAGAGTTATCGATACTACTTGACATTCGTTAAAAATAAAAGTAAAATTAGAATGATTATCTGTACCCTATCGACCGCTGCATGATAACGGTGGGTTGTATGCGCGGCGTATACATAAAATCAATAAGGAGGAAATTACTTTAATGGCAAAAGAAAAAAAGCTTAATAAAACGCCAAAAAACGAAACAGACAAGCCAAAGAGCTATAAGTCTAAAAAGCAAAACGACAAGCCTAAAAAGAATACAAGGCCCAAAAACACTAAAACCAAAAAGCCCGAAAAGGATCCGCTTAAGATAATACCTCTCGGAGGACTTGGCGAAATAGGAAAGAATATTACGGTCTACGAATACAAGGACGACATCCTTCTGGTCGACTGCGGAATGGCCTTTCCCGATGAGGAGACCCCCGGTATCGACATCGTTATTCCCGACTTCGCCTATCTAACCAAAAACCGTGAAAAAATACGCGGTCTGGTGGTTACCCACGGTCACGAGGACCATATCGGCGCAATACCCTACCTGCTTCAGAATTTAAACCTTCCCATATATGCCACCCGCCTCACCGTAGGCCTTATCGAGGGCAAGCTTAAGGAGCATCGCCTGCTTTCAGGTGCCGAGCTTCACACCGTAGAGCCGGGAAGCACCCTGGAGCTGGGAGTATTCGGGGTCGAATTCATCCACGTCAACCACTCCATTCCCGATGCGGTAGGCTTCGCAATAAAGACCCCCGCGGGAACGGTAGTCCACACAGGAGACTTCAAGATCGACACCACACCCATCGACGATCGGGTCATAGACCTTGCCCGTTTTGCTGAAATAGGCAAAAAGGGAGTTATCGCAATGCTGGCCGACTCCACCAACGCCGAGCGTCCGGGATATACCATGTCGGAGCGCATTGTCGGTGAATCCTTCTCAAATCTCTTTAAAAAGGCGGGTAAAAACCGTATCATCGTTGCAACCTTCTCCTCGAACATTCACCGAATTCAGCAGATAATCGACGAGGCCGTAAACTGCGGCCGTAAGGTGGCGGTTTCGGGAAGAAGTATGCTTAACGTTGTCTCGGTAGCCGAAAAGCTGGGCTATTTAAAGGTTCCCGAAAACGTTCTTATCGATATTGAGCTTATTAAAAGATACAAGCCTGAACAGCTCGTAATAATCACCACAGGAAGCCAGGGCGAACCCCTTTCCGCCCTCCACCGTATGGCATTTTCCGACCACAGAAATGTTGAGATCGTCCCCGACGATATGATAATCATTTCGGCTACACCCATCCCGGGTAACGAAAAGCTGGTAAGCAAGGTGGTAAACGAGCTTATGAAGAGGGGAGCCAACGTCGTTTACGAAAAGATGTACGACGTTCACGTTTCGGGTCACGCCTGTCAGGAGGAGCTTAAGCTTCTTATCTCCCTCGTAAAGCCCAAATATTATATCCCCCTCCACGGCGAGCAGAAGCACCTTTATAAGCACGCCCTGCTGGCACAGACTATGGGAATTCCGAAAGAAAATACCCTTATCGCCAACATCGGCGATGTTATCGAGGTCTCAAAAAAGACCCTCCGTGTGGCAGATGCAGTGCCTTCGGGAAGGGTACTCGTCGACGGTCTCGGTGTAGGCGACGTCGGAGGAGTTGTCCTCCGCGACCGTAAACACCTTTCAGATAACGGTATAATAATCATAAACGTGGCTATGGATCAGGTGACCGGTGAGGTCGTTTCGGGTCCCGATATCGTCTCCCGCGGATTCGTCTACGTAAAGGAATCCGAGCAGCTTTTAAACGACGTTACCGTAGTTGCCGAGGATATTCTCGAAAACTGCTATATCCATCGCATACGCGACCGTAACGCCATCAAACTCCGACTGCGCGACGGGGTCTCGAAGCACCTCTACGAGATCACCCACCGCAGTCCTATGGTCCTTCCTATCATAATGGAAGTCTGACCCTCATTGTATTATGAAAAAATTCTTTCAAAGGTATTGGGTACTGCTCCTGGCGATAATACTTTGCTGTCTGCTCTGCTACGTTATGTCTCTTTTCGGAGTTGCCGAGCTTATTATTGCCATAGTGTTTTCCCTGGCGCTGGTTACCTGCGTGATAGTGGGCTCGAATCTTTTTTCGGGAATCATTCTGACCGATATAAAGCTTGCCCGCTTCACCCGAAAACTTAAAAAACAGCTTAAAGAGGCCTCGACCGTCTATATAATGGGACATAAATTCTCCGATCTCGATTCAGTGGGTGCGTCCTTCGGTCTTTACTGGGCTTTGCGGGACAGCTATAACGTGGTTATGGTTGCCAACAAGCAAAACACCCTTGCCCGCCCTCTTATCGACTTTTTACGCTTCAGCGATAAGGAGTGTCAGGTCTGCGATTACAGCGAGATCAAAGATACCGTCGATCAGAATTCCCTTCTTATCGTCGTCGATACCCACAGACCTGTAATTATGGATTTCGAAGAGCTGTACAGCAGGGTGTCAAAGGTAGTTATAATCGACCACCACCTTCGTGCGGCCGATTTCGTCGACAGGACGGTATGCAAGTATATGAAAAGCACCGCTTCCTCCACCTGCGAGATCGTCACCCTCATACTGAGGCTTCTTAAGATCGAGCGGCCGAGCACCGTTGCGGCAACTGCGCTTTTCTCGGGTATAATGCTTGATACCAAGAACTTCGTTATGAACACCAACCCCAACACCTTCAAAGCGGCGGCCTTCCTTCGTCAGAACAGGGCCGACCCCGTACTTATCAAAAAAATGTTTTCCGAATCGGTAGAGGTGTGTAAGCGCAAGTACGAAATTGTTTCGGGAGTTACCCTTTTCGAAAATTTCGCCATTGCAAAAACCGAATCGGAGGATCAGTATACAAGAATCGCTACGGCCCAGGCGGCAGACGAGCTGCTTGCCATAAACGGAGTTTTTGCTGCCTTCGTTATGTGCCCCAGCGATGACAAGATCAACATATCCGCCCGCTCCTTCGGCGACGTCAACGTTCAGAAGATAATGGCCAGACTGGGCGGCGGAGGCCATAAGACAGTAGCCGCCTGTCAGATCAAGGAGGAAAGCTTCGATAAGGTCGAAAAGCGCCTCAGAGCGGCTATCAAGGAATATATTACAGAAAGGTGATAAAAATGAAAGTAATTCTGCTTGCAGACGTAAAAGGACAGGGTAAAAAGGGCCAGCTTGTAAACGTTTCCGACGGCTATGCCCGAAACTTCCTTTTCCCTAAAAATCTTGCCAAAGAGGCAAACGCCGCCGCTATGAACGAGCTTAACACCAAGGCCGCCGCAGTAGCCTTCCACTACGAGGAGGATAAGTCTGCCGCCAAGGCTCTTGCCGATAAGATAAACGGCACCACCGTTATCCTTCACGCTAAGGCAGGCGCAAACGGAAAGCTTTTCGGCTCCATAACCTCCAAGGAGATCGCAACCGAGCTGGGCAAGGTCCTCGGCGTTACCGTTGACAAAAAGAAGCTTACCGTGGCCGATATCAAGAACTACGGCGAATACACCGCTACCGTCAAGCTCTTTACCGATATCTCAGCAAGCTTCACCGTAAAGGTTACCGAATAATAAAGTCAAGGTGGTAAAACAATGGCCGATCAGATAAACTATCTGCCCGATACCGACAATATAAATTCACCCTTTTCCATAGACGCCGAGCAGGCACTTCTCGGCGCCATAATAATCGACCCCGAAAGTCTCAACCTGGTAGCGACCCAGATAAAGGAAGAGTATTTCTATCTGCGTGAGCACCGCGAGATATATAAGACTCTACGCGGAATGTTGGAATTCGGCGGCAAGGCGATCGATTTCATATCCCTGCTTGAACAGCTTAAAAGAAACGGCGTATACGACGAGGCAGGCGGACGAAACTATCTTACCAAGCTTGCCCAGAAGGTTCCTACCTCCCGCAATATCGGTACATATATCGAGATCGTAAAGGATCGCTTTTATGCCCGCGCCCTTTTAGAGGCCGCTGAGACCATCGTAAAGGACGTTAACGAAAATCTTCTCGACCCTAACCTCCTGCTTGACCATGCCGAGCAGGCTATTTACGATATCCGTCAGGGAAGAGACGTTTCGGGTCTCGTTCATATCGGAAAGGTCATCGAAGAGGAGACCTACGCCCGTCTCACCAAGATCACCGACCCCGAGACCGCCGACGATTATAAGGGAATATCCACCGGTATTTCCGCTCTCGACAGGGTGATAACCGGCCTTAATAAGACCGACCTTATCATACTCGGCGCCCGACCCGGTATGGGCAAGACCTCATTCGCCCTTAATATTGCCCGAAGCGTTGCCGTGAACTCCAAAAAGACGGTCTGCTTCTTCTCTCTGGAAATGACCCGCGACCAGCTGGCTCAGCGTATGCTTTCCAACGAGGCTTCCATCGAGAGTGAAAAGCTCCGAACGGGAGATCTCACTACCGACGAATGGACCCGTCTTGCCCAGGCAGGAACGAATCTGGCCTCATCGCAGATTTATTTCGACGAAACTCCGGGTATAACCGTGCCCGAAATGAAGGCCAAGCTTCGCCGTATGAAGAAGGTCGACCTTGTTATAATCGACTACTTAGGTCTTATGCAGTCGGCCAAGAAGACCGAAAACCGCGTTCAGGAGGTTTCCGATATAACCCGAAACCTCAAGGCAATGGCTAAGGAGCTTAATATTCCCGTAATTGCCTGTGCACAGCTTTCCCGTGGTACCGAGGCAAAGGGTAAATCCCATAAGCCTGCCCTTGCCGACCTTCGTGAATCGGGATCTATTGAGCAGGACGCCGATATAGTTATGTTCATCTACCGTGAAAACTACTATAAATCGGAGACCGAGGACGACGGTAATCCCGAAAATATGCCCGACCCCAACAGGGCCGAGATAATCGTCGCTAAAAACCGTCACGGAAGCGTCGACACAGTCGAGCTTTACTGGGACGGCAAGTTTACCCGTTTTGCTTCTCAGGATGTGTTCAGATAAATGCTAAATAAGGTCATCTCTGCAATAGAGAAATACGAAATGTTCAAATATAATACCAATGTCGCCGTCGCTCTTTCGGGCGGCGCCGATTCGGTATGCCTTCTCTACCTGCTGAACGACCTTAAGGAAAAATACGGTCTGACCCTTTCGGCAATACACCTGAACCACTCCTTAAGGGGAGAAGAATCGGACAGGGATGAGGAATTTGCAAAAGAGCTTTGCCGAAAGCTCGGAATTCCCATAACCGTAAAAAGGGCAGATGTTGCCGCTCTGTCCTGTGAAACGGGGGAGAGCATCGAGCTTGCCGCAAGACGCGCCCGTTACGAGCTTTTCAGAAAGGAAGCGGAAGGCCTCGTAGCCACCGCCCATACCGCCTCGGACAATACCGAAACGGTGCTCTTTAACGCGACCCGCGGTACGGGACTTAAGGGGCTCTGCGGTATTCCGCCGAAAAGGGATATCTTCGTCCGTCCCCTCATTTTCTGCACGAGGGAGGAGATCGAAGGCTATCTGTCGGAAAGAAATATACCCTTCGTCACCGACAGCAGTAATCTGACCGACGACTATACCAGAAATTTCCTGCGGCATCAGGTGGTGCCGGCCCTTAAAAAAATCAATCCGTCTGCCGAAAAACGGGTTGCCGAAATGTGTAAGAGCCTTCGGGAGGACGAGGATTTTATCTCTTCTACCGCCCGAAAGATATATATTCTTTGCCTTAAAAACGGCAGGCTTGATGCCGAATTGCTCTCGGTTCAGCACCCCGCCATAATCAAAAGGGTAACGGCCCTCTACCTTTTCGAGCAGTACGGACTCACTACCGACTCTCTGCATCTTGAAAACTGTTTAAGCCTCCTTCTTTCTTCGGGAAAGACGGGACTTTCGGGAGGCTACAGCGCGGTATGCGAGGGAGGCAGCTTTTATCTTGTTTCCGACGAAGATCAAAAGGATGATGTTCTTTTTGAGGTCGAAACCGAGAAAATAGATCTGAAAAATACAAAAATTAACAATTTGTTATTAAAAAACGCAATAGACTGTGGTAAAATAAACGGCAGTCTGAGTGTCAGGACCCGTCTGCCCTCCGACAGTATTCGTCTTCGGGGCAGAAACTGCACCAAATCGCTTAAAAAGCTTTTTAACGAAGCGAAGATTCCGAAGGAACTTCGGGACAAACTACCGCTTATTTCCGACGACGGCGGCGTCGTCTGGATATATAAGATGGGAGCCGACGAAAGGGTCGCGATAAGCGAAAAAACCGAAAAAGCGCTCCTTATAAAAGTAAAAGAAATAAGTAAAAAGTAAATTACGGGGGATGTTAAATATGATAAAAGAAAATGAACTTAAATCCGTTCTTTTGACCGAAGAGGAGATAAAGGAGATCGTAAAACGACTCGGCAGGGAAATAACCGAGGATTATAAGGATAAAAATCTTCTTGTGGTAAGCGTACTGAAGGGCTCAGTAATGATAATGGCCGACCTTCTCCGCGAGATCAAGCTTCCTCTTAAGATAGACTTTATGTCGGTATCCTCCTACGGCTCGGGAACCACCTCCTCGGGCACCGTTAAGATCATCAAGGATCTTGACATAAACTTAAACGGTTACGATATTCTTATCGTTGAAGATATTCTTGACTCAGGCGCAACCCTTTCAAGCCTTAAGGATATTCTCCTTACCCGAAAGCCTGCCAGCGTTAAGATCTGTACCTTCCTTGATAAGCCCGACCGCAGAAAGGCAAATATCAAGGCCGATTACGTAGGCGCCGTTATCCCCGACGAGTTCGTTGTCGGTTACGGCCTCGATTACGATGAAAAATACCGCAATCTGCCCTATGTGGGTATACTCTCACCCTCGGTTTACGGTGGCTAAACATTAAACCGCATTAACTAAGAAAGGACGTGTATATGCTTGAGCAAAAAAAGCAGTAATATACGCAACGTGTTGCTCTACCTCGGAATACCGATAATCTTTATAATCACCATCGTTATCGTTTCTATGAGCACAAAAAAGGTGGAAACCTTAAAATACTACGAGATCGTAGAGATGGTAAAGGATAATCAGATATCCGAGTATAAGCTCAACCTCTACAGCGGCGAGCTTACCTATACCTCCCGTAAGGACGGTAAGGAATACCGCTACACCGTAGCCGACCCGGGAATCTTCTACGAGGACGTAAACGAGTTCGTAATGAGTCATAATGACGCCATTAACGATAAGCTCGAAAACCCCGTAGAGGGCGAGACCCCTCCCAAGGAAAGCGAAAAGATCAAGGTCGACTATGTCCGCGGCGGAGAGACCGCCTGGATAATGGATATGGTCCCCATCCTTCTGCTGGTAGTAATTGTTGCCGTATTCTGGATATTCATTATGCGCAAAATGAACAGCTCTATGGGTATGGACAGCAAGACTATGAACTTCGGAAAGTCCAAGGCAAAAAGAGCCGACCAAAGCAAGAAGACCACCTTCATCGACGTTGCAGGTGCCGACGAGGAAAAGCAGGAGCTTGAAGAGATAGTCGACTTCCTTAAGAGCCCCAAGCGCTTTAATGACCTCGGTGCCCGTATTCCCAAGGGCGTTCTTTTAGTCGGCCCTCCCGGTACGGGTAAGACCCTTCTCGCGAAGGCTGTAGCAGGTGAGGCAGGGGTACCCTTCTTCTCCATTTCGGGTTCAGATTTCGTTGAAATGTTTGTCGGTGTGGGCGCTTCACGTGTCCGCGACCTTTTTGAGGAAGCCAAGAAAAACGCTCCCGCTATCGTATTCATCGACGAGATCGATGCCGTCGGACGTCAGAGAGGCGCAGGCCTCGGCGGCGGACACGACGAAAGAGAGCAGACTTTAAACCAGCTCCTTGTTGAAATGGACGGCTTCGGCGAAAACTCGGGCGTTATCGTTATGGCGGCAACCAACCGTCCCGACATCCTCGATAAGGCTCTGCTCCGTCCCGGCCGTTTCGACCGTCAGATAACCGTAAACTATCCCGATGCAAAGGGACGCGAGGAGATCCTTAAGGTCCACGCCCGCGGAAAGCCTTTAGCCCCCGACGTCATTCTTAAAAACATCGCCGTAAAGACCTCGGGCTTTACGGGAGCAGATCTTGAAAACCTCCTTAACGAAGCCGCCCTGCTTGCCGCCCGTGCAGGCCTTAAGGCCATCACTCAGAAGCAGATAGAAGAGGCTACCATCAAGGTGGTTATGGGAACCGAAAAGAAGTCTCACGTTGTTAAGGATAAGGATAAGATGATAACCTCCTACCACGAGGCAGGACACGCCATCGTTTCCTACTTCCTTCCCACACAGGATCCCGTTCACGAGATATCCATCATTCCCCGCGGTATGGCGGCCGGCTACACTATGTATCAGCCCACCGAGGAAAAGGGTCACGTTTCCAAGCGTCAGCTTATCGAGCAGATATGCTCCCTCCTTGGCGGACGTGCCGCAGAACAGCTTACTCAGGACGATATTTGCACAGGCGCCTCCAACGATATGCAGCGTGCCACCGAGATCGCCCGTAAGATGATAACCAAATACGGTATGAGCGATAAGCTCGGCCTGGTAGTTTACGGAAACGACCAGAACGAGGTATTTCTCGGACGCGACTTCTCCTCTACCCCCAACTATTCGGATAAGATCGCCTCTATGATCGACGAGGAGATCGAGAGCGTAGTTATGGGTCAGTACGACCGTGCCCTCGGTATCTTAAAGGACAATATGGCAAAGCTCAACGAGGTTGCCCGCGTCCTCTTCACCGAAGAAAAGATCTCGGGCGACGACTTCCGCGCAATAATGGAAGCAAAGCCTGAGCAGATAGAAGAATAATCAAAAAAGACGTGCGAGAGCACGTCTTTTTGTTAGGTTACAGGTTACAGGTTTCGGGGAACGTTTTCGCGTGTCACCGTGAGATATCGCAAGTTAAAATAAAACAATTAAGGTAAAAGTGGTGTAACTTCTCTGTACGAATTATATAGGGTCAGTTATGTATTTAAAGATAAATAGTCCTTCACGTCACTAAGAAACTGATTTCCGCATCGGGCAAGTTCGCCTAAAACACGGTCGATACCTTGCTCAGTTATGTGCCAATTCTCTTTAGTTATATTATAACAATGAACTGGGCATACCTTTATTTCTGCATTTGGGAAAGCCATTTGATAAAGCATTAGGCATCGTCTGGCGTGAAATGCTTTACAAACAATCAATGCCGTTTTTATCTCAACACCATTTTCGTCAACGACTTTTCGTGAGAGAAAAGCATTATCACGAGTATGCCCTGATTTATCTTCTCCTATAATTGCATCTATAGGCACACCGTTTTTCACAAGCACATCGATAAAGAACTCGCAGTCGGATCGATAAGCACCATTATATATTTCAGCCTTTGAGCGAACACCTGGCCATTTATCACGTTTAATACTAACTCCACCAGAGGGAATAAGCCACTTGGCATATCCTTTATGGTACAGTCCGGCCGCATATTCAGGTTGCTCAGGATGTGACCC
>CAZRHF010000070.1:0-11189 GCA_964599835.1 uncultured Eubacteriales bacterium
ATAAATTGATGATTTATATTTGCAAAGGCACAGACACCGAGAAATTAGATTGGTTCAAGATAATCAATATCGCAGGAGAAAAACTAACCGAGCAGGAACTTCGCAATGCCATTTATACGGGCGAATGGCTTTCAGATGCTAAAAAGTATTTTAGCAAAAATCAATGTATCGCATATAAAATAGGCGAAAAATATATGAACGGTTCTACCATAAGACAAGATTATTTGCAGACCGTTTTAAGTTGGGTATCTGCAAAAGAAAACAAGACCATTGAACAGTATATGGCAGAACACCAACACGACACCCATTCAACCCCGTTAAAACAGTATTTCAAGACCGTTATTGATTGGATCGAACTCACTTTCCCTAAATACCGAGCAAAACTAATGAAAGGGTTAAATTGGGGTATTCTCTACAACGAATACGGAAATAATGTTTATGACCCTAACGAGTTGGAGAGCGAAATCAACCGTCTTTTGCAGGACGATGATATTACCAAACAGAAAGGTGTTTATGAATATCTGTTAAGTGGTAAGACCAAAGAAAAGGCATTGTCAATTAGAGCATTTACCGATAATGAAAAAATGACAATGTATGAAAGACAAAAAGGTATTTGCCCAATGTGTAAAGCGGAAGGCAAAAGGATAAAATGGAATTTTGAAGATATGCACGCCGACCATAAAACACCGTGGTGCAAGGGCGGTCATACCACACTTGATAACGGACAAATGCTTTGCCGCGAGCATAATCTCCAAAAATCGGATATATAAAAGATTGCCCTGACGCAATTTGCGTCAGGGCAATCTTTTTAACTAATTTTACTGAAATACCTGCGCCAGAGCCACTATTACGGGCATTGTGATTATCGACAGCAGGGTGGTGAAGGCTACAAGATTTACCGAGGTGTTAACGTCGTTTTCATATTTAACGGTAAACACGGTGGTGACGGCCGCCACGGGGGCGCTTGCCGCAACTACGAGGGAGACCAGAATATCTCCTCTGACTCCGCAAAGCAGGAGTACAAAGAGAGAGGCCACGGGAACAACTATCAGTCTTAAAAAGGCCACAACATAGGTGCTTGCCGATTTAAGTGAGGCCATAATATCGCTGTTTGCAAGGTTAAAGCCGATAACCATCATTGCAATGGGGGTGTTAAGGTCGGCCATATAGCTAAGGGTTACAGCCACGGGTTCGGCGTATTCATTTATCGGAACCGAGAAAAGGAAGACTATCAGTCCGGTTACAACGGCGATAAGACCGGGGTTTAGTATCAGCTTTTTAACCGACATTGTTTTAAGGCTTCCGCTGGAGCAGATAACTCCGTAGGTCCAGACCAGCAGGTTAAAAACTCCCACGCATACCGCGCCGTAGAAGACGCCTTCCTGTCCCAGGACCGCCTCCTGCAGAGGAATACCCATATATCCCACGTTGGAAAAAACCAGTCCGAAGCGGAGCACCCTCATCTTCTTCTCGTCCTTACCGCGGAATATAATATGTACAAGGACGATGGTTGCCGCCATAATGGCGAAGAATGCGATAAAGCAGACTATAAGGCCGTTTAAATGCTCCTCGTCGCATTTCATATTTGAAAAGGAATTGATTATCAGGCAGGGGGTGACGAAGTACATCACTACGTCACTCATAACCTTAGAGCCCTCTTTGTTTATGAGCTTTGTCTTATTACCCACAAAGCCGAAGGCCATAAGTATAAAGAGGACTAAGACCTGTATAAAGACCGTTTGAAAATTAGATAGGAATTGTGCCATATTATTTTACCGAGCTACAGAAGCGGATAAATGCCGCCTTGCCTTCTTCATTTCTCTTGTAAACGCCGGCGTGCTCCAAAACCTTGGCAAAGACCTTGCCGACCTCTGCCTTTAAGATATCGTCCACATTATCTGCGGTGATATCGTAATCAGCCTTCCACTCCTCGACCCAGTCGGCGTGAGAGGCCGTAAGCTCGTTTGCGCGGAGATCTTCACCCTTAACTATTGCCTCGCCAAGGGCAGCAAGCTCGGTCTTAAGACGTGCGGGAAGAACCGCCAGACCCATTACCTCAATAAGACCGATGTTCTCCTTCTTTATGTGGTGAAGCTCGGCGTGGGGATGATAAACGCCCATAGGATGCTCCTCGGTGGTTATGTTGTTTCTAAGCACCAGATCAAGCTCGAAATTATCGCCGTTTTTACGGGCGATAGGAGTAATGGTATTGTGGGGCTCACCGTCCGAGAAAGCAAAAACAAAGGCACTTTCATCGGTATATCCGCGCCAGGCGGCCAGTATCTTATCGGCTAAAGCGCAGATACGGTCGGTATCGGGGGAGGAGAGACGGATAACCGACATAGGCCATTTTACTATGCCTGCGCTAACGTCCTCAAAGCCCTCAAAAGAAAGGGGAGTTTCAACGGGTGCCTTAGCCATGGCGAAGGTGTAATGTCCGCCCTGGAAATGGTCGTGGGTGAGAATGGAGCCGCCAACAATAGGCAGGTCGGCGTTGGAGCCTACGAAATAGTGGGGGAAGGACTTCACAAAGCTTAAAAGCTTTCGGAAGGTATCGGGATTTATGGCCATAGGATTGTGACCCGAATCGAAAACGATACAGTGCTCGTTATAGTAAACGTAGGGGGAATACTGCATCATCCAGTCCTTGCCGTTTACCTCTACGGGCAAAATTCTGTGGTTCTGACGGGCAGGGTGGTTTACTCGGCCGCAGTATCCTTCGTTTTCCTTGCAGAGCTGGCATTTTGGGTAGCCGGCCTGGGGAAGGTTCTTTGCGGCGGCAATGGCCTTGGGGTCCTTTTCGGGCTTGGAAAGGTTAACGGTGATGTCAATATCGCCGTACTCGGTGGAGGTGACCCACTTCATATCCTTTGCAATGCGGTAGCGGCGTATGTAGTCGGTATCACAGCTAAGCTTATAATACCAGTCGGTAGCCTTAACGGGATCCTCCTCGTAAAGCTCCTTAAAGGTCTTTCTGATAACCGAAGGACGGGGGGTTAAAATTCCCATAAGCTTAGTGTCGAAAAGGTCGCGGTAAACCACGCTGTCTTCGATAAGGCCGGCCGAAACGGCATAGTCCAGAAGTCCTGCTAAAATATCTTCAAGCTCGGCTTCGGGAATGTTTTCGGGTTCGGTGTAGTCGGTGAGCGACAGAGCCTCCAAAAGGTTATTTGTAATACATATCTTGTCGTCGGTCTCAATAAGACCGGTCTTAAGTCCGTAATTTACAAGCTGTGCAACTTTTAAATTTATCATTTAAAATTCCCCTTATAAAAAATACATATTTATTTAATTATATAACCAAAGCTCTGTCAAGTCAATCGGTTATTTGCATAGTAATTCTCAATATTTTTCCGCTTTTTACCATTATTTTATCAAAGGGCTTAAAAAACTTGCAAGGAGCGGAATACCGTTATATAATAAATTCAAAGATAATAAATTCAAAGAAAGTCGGAGGAAGAATTATGTTCGAAAACGCAAAATGGATAGCGCGAAATTATGCCGCTCGTCCCTGGAGGTATCCTCCCCTGGATGCTCAGCCCTCTTCACCCTATTTAGTCAGAGATTTTGAATTATCTGAAATGCCCGTATCTGTAGTCCTGAGTATTTGCGGAATGGGTCAGTCTGCCTATTATATAAACGGTGTCCGCGTACCCGACAGCCTTCTTCCTACCGAACCCTCCGATCACAGTAAAACGGTAATTTATAAGACCCACGACGTAACAGAAATGCTAAGTGTCGGTAAAAACCGACTTGGTGTGGTGCTGGGCAATAACGCCTATGCTGATCCTGCCTCAACGGGTCGCCGCAGACCCCGCCCCGAAATGATAGCCCAGCTTGATATTACGTATAGAAACGGCAAAACCGAAACCATTGTCAGTGATACCTCCTTTAAAACGGCCGATTCACCCACCATTTTCAGTCTCCGCCGTTGCGGTGAGAAATACGATGCAAGGCTCGAGATAGAGAACTGGAACACAAACTGCGATATAACAAACTGGGACAATGCCACAATAAGCCCCGGCGCAGGGGGAATGTTACGTACTACCGTTTGTCCGCCCCGACGTATAACGGCCGAGCATAAAGGAAAAGAGATAGCCAAAGGGCTTTTCGATTTCGGCATAACCACCGCCGGATGGATACGTATGAAGATAAAGGGCAAAAGAGGAAGCGAGGTCACGATAATTTATGCCGAACGTCTGTCTGATGACGGTCAGCACATCACCCACGAAGACATAAAGCACCAGCAGGGCCACTTTCCCACAATGCACCATAGGGACGTGTATATCCTTAAAGGGGAAGGGGAAGAAACCTTCGAGCCCTTATTTTCCTATCACGGTTTTCGGTATGTAGAGGTGGTAGGCGACTACGACAGCGTTGAGGTTACCGCCCTCACCGTCCATACCGATCTTAAATCGGTCGCCTCCTTCACCTGCGATAACGAGGTCATAAATAAAATACATAAGGCCTGTGTAAACTCTATGCTTACCTGCTCCCAAGGCGCCCCTGTCGACTGTCCTCAGCGCGAGCAGAACGAGTGGACGGGCGACGGAATGGTGTCGGCCGATACCTACAATATGGCCTTTGATGCATACGGAATGTACTTTGAATGGATGCTGAAATTCAAGGATGCTCAGCTTCCAAGCGGCTTTCTTCCAAGTGTTATTCCCGCAAAGGAGGATTGGCCTTATAACTTTGCCTGCGGAATCGACTGGTCGAGCGCCATCATCCATATACCCTACTATGTTTGGAAATATACGGGAAATACCGAAATATTGGAACTTATGTGGGAAAATATGGAAAGGGCTATGGCTTATTTTGCAAAGCTCAGCGATACCAACCTTATAAACAACGGTGTCGGCGACTGGTCATGTATGGGTGAAGTATGTAAAATAGAAATAACCGACACCATATACTACCGTATAGACGCCCTTTTAATGGCAAAAATGGCTTCGGCTCTCGGAAAAGATCCTTCAAAATATCTCAGCCTTGCCGAAGCGATAAAGCGCGATTTTCGAGAGAAATATGTCACCGGCGGCAGGGTGAACTACGAGCATATAACCGCGGTAGTAGGCGGTATTTACAGCGGTATGCTGAACGATAACGAGATACCTGCCGAGATAGAGCGCGTTGCAGAAATGCTTAAGGATCACGGCTACGCCTTTAAGGGCGGAATACATTGCCTTAGCTGGATATTTGACGTTATGTCCGAAGGGGGCTATACCGATCTGCTTTTTAAAGTTGTAACCAACGATAAGGTCGACGGCTACGCCAAAAATGCTCGGGACGGATTTACTACTCTGCCCGAAAGGTTTGATGCAGGTAGAGCGGGCAGATATCAGAGCCTTAATCATCAGTTTACCTGTATGGTGGATGCTTGGTTTTACAAATGGCTGGCAGGCATACGTTTTGAGGGAAGCGGTACCGAAAACGTTATTATAGGTCCGCATTTTGTCGAGGGCATAAACACCTTTGCCGCTGAGGTAAAGGGTATTCGGGTCGAAAAGACCGAAACCGAGCTTAAGGTGGATTCGCCCTACCCCTTCACCCTGAAACTTTTCGGAAAAACCGAGCTTAAAAACAGCGGAAAGTATATATTTTCACTAAAGGGATGATATTATGCGCAAAGAAATAAACCTTAACAAACGCTGGAGCTTTTACAAAGGGGACATTGAGGTAAATCGCCCCACAGATAAGGGTCCTGCCTATGCTCAGTCCAAGACCGAGCGTAAAAAGATCGGCCCAGCCTCCTACCACTACCACGATAAACCCGATGATTACGGAAATGACTGCGAGAAAAGATGCATCGGTTGGAAGTGGGTAGACCTTCCCCACGACTATGTAATCGAGCAGGATAACGACCCTGCCCAGAACAACTCACACGGCTATTTTAAGTATGAAAACGCCTGGTACAGAAAGCATTTTGAACTTGACCCCGAGTTTGAGGGTAAGCGTATCACCCTCCGCTTCGACGGAATTGCGACCCAGTCCACGATCTACTTAAACGGCTGTCTTATGGGTCACAATTTCTCTGCCTATAACACCTTCGAAATTGATATAACAAACGTCTGCTTTTTCGATAAGGAAAACGTCCTTGCCGTATACGTTAATACCGATGAATTTGAAGGCTGGTGGTATCAGGGAGGCGGAATTTACCGCGACGTTACTCTGACCGTCACCGAGCCCGTTGCCATCGACCTTTGGGGAGTTTATGCACCTTATGAGAAGATAGGGGATAACATCTGGCAGGTAAATTTTGAGACCACCGTTTTAAACGATTCCTACGAGGACGTTTCTGTCACCGCCAAAACCGAAATTGTCGACAAAAACGGCAAGGTTGTAGCCGATGCTCAGGGGGAGGGAAGGGTTACCCTTCGCGACAAAGCCACCCTTAAATACTGTGCTACCGTAGAAGATCCCCTTCTCTGGGACTGTGAAAACCCAAATCTCTACTCGGTCGTTACAAGACTTTATAAAGACGGGGAAGAAATAGATGTAAACACCACCCGTATAGGCTTCAGAACGGTGGAGATAACCGTAGAAAAGGGTCTGCTATTAAACGGAAAGCCCACCTTTATAAACGGCGTCTGCGCTCATCAGGATTTCGGTCTTACCGGCCTTGCCGTTCCCAGAAATATCGCATTTTATAAGATCGGGCTTATAAAGGAAATGGGTGCCAACGGATTCAGAACCAGCCATTATCAGAACTCGGCCGACTATATGGATGCCTTCGACGAAATGGGATTCCTCGTTATGAACGAGGCAAGATGGTTTGAAGCCACACCCGAGGCAAAGCTTCAACTTGAATCTCTCGTAAAACGGGATAGGGGCCGCCCCTCGGTAATTATGTGGTCCACGGGAAACGAGGAACCCACCTTTATAACCGAGCAGGGCAGACTCACTCACAAGGCAATATACGCTCATATCAGAAAATTCGATAAACAGAGATACGTCTGCGCCGCCGTTGACAAAAGCCCCGAAAAGTGCACAATATACGATGACTGCGATCTGATCGGAATAAACTACAACCTTGGAATATACGATACCGTCCACGCGCAAAAGCCGAATAAGGCAATATTTGCTTCGGAATGCTGTGCAACGGGCACCGTCCGTGATTGGAACTTCCCCTCGAACGAATTTGGACGTATCCGCGACCGCGACATAGACACAAATTCCTGGTTTAAGGGCAGAGAACAAACCTATAAATTCCTTAGGGAACGCCCCTGGGTCTTCGGATGTTTCCAGTGGGCGGCGGTAGAGCACCGTGGCGAGGCTATGTGGCCTGCCGTTTGCTCAAAATCGGGAGCGCTGGATCTCTTCCTGCAGAAAAAGGGAGCCTTTTATCAGAATAGATCCCATTGGACAAACACACCTATGGTTCATATCGTTCCCCATTGGAATTTTAAAGGCCTTGAGGGTCAGGATATATTAGTCACCGTCTACACCAACTGCGACGAGCTGGAAATTATCTTAAACGGAGAAATAATTGACCGCAAGGCTATAGAAAAATACGGCAGGGGAGAATGGAATATCCCCTATACCCCCGGTACTTTGACCGTAAAGGGCTACAGAGACGGTGCAGAGGTGGCCTCCCACAGCCGTACCACCACGGGAAGACCCGAAAAACTTAAGCTTACCGCCTTAAACGAGATAGAAGCCAACGGCTCTGATATCGCCCTTTTCCTTTGCGAGTGTGTGGACTCTCTGGGTAGGGTAGTCCCCGATGCCGCCGAATTTGTCACATTCTCGGCTGGCTCACCTGCTAAGATAATCGGAACGGGCTCGGATAACACCGACCACCGCTCGGTAGCAAATACCGACAGAAAAATGTATATGGGCAAAATTATGGTCGGCATAAAGCCCGCCGAGGGTCAGAAGACCTTGGAGCTTACCGCAATGTCAGATAATTGCGGCGTCACCCATATCATCACCGAACTGAAATAAAAGGAGCCCACAATGCAAAAGAAGTTTATCAGCATCATTCTGTCTTTCGCTATTCTTATCTCGATTGGAAGTATTCCTATGAATTTGACCGCCTCAGCTGAGAGCAAAAACCGTCCGATAAAAATTCTGGCTATCGGTAACAGCTATTCCAATAATGCTACCGAATACGTTTCCCGAATTGCCGAGAGTATGGGACTTGACATCACCGCCGCCAGCCTCTATCAGGCAGGATGTCCTTTAAAACGTCACGTGGCCTACTACGAAGCCTACGAGACCTTAGGCCACGACGGTTATTATGCCGCCGATAACAAAAATAAATATGAAAAACTTTATATAAACGGCGGAGCTATAAGCGGAAAAGCCTCCATTCAGGAGGCGGTAGCCTATACCGACTGGGACTATATCACCCTTCAGCAGATGCCCGACTACTGCGACGATATAACCTCCTACTGGACAGAGGAAAACCCCTATCTTACCAAGCTTTACGATTACGTTTTAGACGAGCTTAAGAAAAACGGCAACAAAAAATGTGAGATACTTCTCCATCAGGGCTGGTCCTTCTCCCATGCAATGTCGGTAGATAACTCCTATCAGTATTATCCCGTCGACTACGAAAACACCAAGGAATTCTTTGCCGCTATCGAGTCCACCGTAAACCAAGCGGCAGGCATCATAAAAAAACACGCAGGCCTCAAAGCCGCGCCTCAGATCGTACCTTCGGGCAAGGCTATGCAGCTTGCTAAGGACCAATTCGGATTTTCCGATACCTTCGGGGATGCCGATTCCCTCTATGCCGACTATATAAGCCATTTAAGCAGCTTCGGTAAATATCTTGTAGGCTGTGTATGGGTGGAGACCTTTGCCAAAAAGGCAGGACTTCCCGTCACCGATACGAGAACCGCCGCCTTTGCCCCCTACGGTAACGGTATCAGTGACGATACAGCCGCCGCCCTTCGCTCCTGCGCCCACGAAGCGGTAACGGGAAAGGCCGATACGGTCTACGGCGACTGGCGTGCGGTGCCATACGGCGCAGGCCTTAAAATAACCTATTATTTAGGCAAGGTGCCGAAAAACGGCAAGGTGACCGTCCCCGCAAAGCTGGACGGCAAAACGGTCTATGCCCTCAGCGATAATGCCTTTAAATACGTCGAGGGCGTAACCGAGGTCGTAAGAGAGGAAATAGAGGAGGAGTCCGTAAGCTCTGCGGTAACCTCGTCCGAAGCGCCTTCTTCGAGCACCCCTTCGGAAAGCAAGATAACCTCATCCGACGCCACTTCCTCCGAGACCGGGGCATCCTCTTCCGAAGGTCAGACCCAAAACGGCGATAAACAGACAAACGCCGTCGGAAATAACATCCTGCTTTTCGTTATCCTCGGCATTGTAGTTGCCGCAGTCGCCGCGGCGGCCGTCGTATTTTTTATTCTTAAAAATAAAAAATAAACCTGCACATTGCTTTACAAAAATGCACAAAATTCGTACAAATATGCATTGCGCAGATAATAAATACCGGATATAATTAGAAAAAATCCCAAAAGGATGTGTTTTCTATGAAAGAACTTAAGTTTGAAGAACTAAGCCTTAAGCAGAAGCTTGGTATGACCTATATTGCCTATTCCAACGGCTGGACCCTCACCGAAGAGTATGAAGAGTGGATCATAGGTATGATAAAGGAAAGGGCTCTCGGTGGCTTGTGGGTAGTACCCAACACAGGTCACGGAGATAAGCTTGCTAAATTTATGGAAAGAGCCAAATCTGCCGCAGACTATCCTCTGCTGGTCTTCACCGATGCTGAGTCGGGCTTGGGCGAATTCCTTGTAGGAAAGCATAACGCTATCGGTGCCACCGGTAGTGAAGAGTGTGCCTACACCTTCGGTAAGCTTGTTGCAATAACCGCCCGTAAGATGGGCTATAACACGGTCTGTGATCCCGTGATAGACCTTTCCGCCACAGGCTCTCAGCGTTCCCTTGGACAGGATAAGGAAAAGGTCGCCGCCCTTGCCGTCGCAATAGCCAGAGGTATGCACGACGGCGGTGTGCTCACCATAGGTAAGCACTATCCCGGCGGAGACAACCCCCTCCGGGTCGATTCCCACATGGCCGAAAGCATTTCCTATCAGACCGAAGAAGATCTCCTCGATTATAGCCTCTATCCCTATAAAAGACTTATCGACGAGGGTCTCTTGGACGGCATAATGACTTCCCATAAGCGCTTTGTCAACATCGACCCCGACTATCCTGCATCCCTCTCAAAAAAGGTCAACGACATCATCCGCCGTCAGGGCTTCGACGGCATCTCTATAACCGATGCCCTTTGTATGATGGGAATTCTGTCGAAATTCGGCTACGTAGAGAGTAAGGGTCTCGCCATCGCAGGCGGAAATGATATGGCTCTGCCCTACTTCAAGGATAACAAAGAGGCCTTTGATGCCTACTGCGAGTGCTGGGAAAAGGGAATGATAACCGAGGAGCGCCTTAACGAAGCGGTGCGCCGTGTCTTAGAGGCTCAGCACAAAACCCTTAGCGAGCCTAAGTTCACCGAGATAACAGACGAGGACAGAAGGATCTTTGAAAGCATTAACAGAAACGGTATCTATGCCGACGTTGATGAAGGTCTGACCGTTTCCCTCAAAGAGGGTAAGAAATATTATTTCGCAATTATGGCCCGTCCCGAGACCGATATTGAGGGAGCAAAGCCGGGCGTTGATACCTTTAATAACGGTTGGTACTATATTGATAGGATCTCCGACCGTCTTAAAGAGCTTTTCCCCGACTGCAAGATAAGGATATTCCACGAATTTCCCACCCAGGGACAGTGTTGCGATATCGTAAGCGAATCTATCAAGTATGACGATGTGGTATTCTTCACCTTTGTTGAGCCCCTTGCTTACACGGGCCCCGAGGCACTTACCCACCGCCTTGTAAATCTTATAAAGGCAATGCAGCTTACAAACAGAATTTCCACCGTCGTTCATTTCGGAAATCCCTTTGTTCTTGAAGCCCTTGAGCATATTCCCCGCGTTCTTATAGGAGGAAACTCCGAAAACAGCGTTAACGCCGCTATCGACGTTTTGGCAGGCAAAAACGAGGCCAAGGGTGTTCTCACCTACGACATAAAGCTGAAATAGCAGACGATAAAAAAGACCCGCAAGGGTCTTTTTTATTAGGGTCAACCGTCAAGGGCCGAGGGATGGTGTGCCTTCGGCACGGTCGAGGGGCTCGACACCCATTACGCGTAATGCAGATAG
>CAZRHF010000071.1:0-11158 GCA_964599835.1 uncultured Eubacteriales bacterium
ATTATCTTCTTGGCGGTAACAAGGGCAGTGCCCTTCTGTGCGGTGGTGCCGTAAACGGCGGTGACATAGCCGGGGATGAGGTTCTCGCTGCGGAAATTCTTGTTTCCGACGGAATAGCAGTTATATACCTTATAATCGGTAGACCAGATATCTCCTACAAGGGCGCTGAGCTGGGTAGAGGGACCGGAATTGGATACCTTGGCGGTAGAATAGCTGTAGCAGAGTACAAGTCCACGGGCTCCGCCGCCTACAAGTCCGCCTGCGGTCTGTCCCTTTACGGTGACCGAGTCATCGGCAGAGCATCCGGTTATCTCGGCGTAGGTGCCGTCGTCTGCGGACTTTATAAATCCTGCTACGGCACCTGCATAGGCCTTACCCGAAATATATGAATCGCGGATATGGACGTTTCTGATCACGGCGGAGGTGGTGATATAGGGGAAGAGACCTGCGCCGCCCGAAACGAACCATTCTCCGTTATACTCGGTTGGGGTCTCGTTTACCTTAAGACCCGAAATAAAGTGGCCGTTTCCTTCAAGATGGCCTGCAAAGGCTACCGAAGTATCGGAATGGCTGTACCATTCACCCGTAACGGTAATATCGTTTGCGAGCTTATAATATTTGTTTTTGGTTTTTTTGCTTTCAACAAGATAGCGAAGCTGTGCTTCGTTCTTTATAATATACGGGTTCTCTTTCGTTCCCTTTCCGCCGCCGTAGGCAAGCTCCTCGGCAGAGGGACCGTAGTAGTTACCCTCGTAATCCTTAAATATCTTAAGCTTGGGAGCGGCGCCCGTGCAGATCTCGAACACGTTTTCAAAATCAAAGCCGGGCATAGCCGATTCAGCCGAGGCACCGTACATATCCTCCGTGTTCTCGATAAGGGTCCATAGATTAAATTCATGTCCCTCTCCTACGTCGGTGTAAACATCCTTTACGTAGTCGGAGATCTTCTGTCCTTCACGATACTCTCCGCCGTCGGCTTCGCGGTAAATCCATGCAGCAGCGGTCTTGTGACCGTGGTGAGATGCGTTATAAGGACGGCTTCCCTCACTATAGCAGTCTTCGATAGAATATGCGGTGAGCCAGGCTGTACCCATAATTCCGTTTTCGTTGTTGGCTACGCCCGATGAGAGCTTTGCCTTTGAGTAGCAGTTTTTGATCTTTACGGTAACCTCGGGGCCCTTTGTTCCGCAACCTGCGTAACCGAGAATTCCCGAAGCGTTATCGGTTCCCTTTACGGTGACGGTAGCATCGGAGAAGCAACCCGATATTGTCTTTAAGGTATTACCTTTTGACATACCTACGACAGCACCTGCGTTTGCTCCTATTATTACAGAGTCGCAGACACCGATATTCTTGACGCTTGCAGGAGAATATAGGGTTGGTATAAGGCCTACCGTCCAGCCATCGTTTTCTTCAGGATACCAGATTCCGTGAACGGTATGTCCGTCGCCGTCCAGATGTCCCCTGAAGTTTTTATCCTGAAGCCATACCCTATTAGAGGTATTTGATGCCCAGTCAGAGGCAGACACGTCGTTTAAATAGATGTCGTTTGCAAGCTTATAGTAAGCACCCTCCTCGGAGGCTGAGATAGCAAGAGCAAGCTGACTTGCATACTTAATGATATAGGGATCAGCTTCACTTCCCGTTCCGCCTGCAAATTCATAGGCCACGGTGCCGTTCCAAATACCGTTTACATCTTTATAGTCGGGTGTTTCGAGCTCTTTACTGTTCAGATAATCAGCAAATACCGAAAGCTTGGGTGTGCCGCCGTCGATAAGGCAGTAGGTTTCGATATAGTCGAGCTTGGGCATAGCATTAAGCGCTTTAAGACCTGCGGCATCGTCCTTTGAGGAGAGTTTGGTCCAGAGATTAAATTCGTTTGATGCACCGGTATCGGTATAAAGATTTTTAACAAAGTCGCCTATAGTGAGGCCTTCACGGTATTCTCCGCCGTCTTCGGCGCGATAATCCCAGGCTGCGGCGGTCTTATGACCGTGATGGGAGGCGTTATAGGGCTTTGAGCCTATACTGTAGCAGTTTTCGAGTGAATATGCAGTAAGCCAGGCGGTGCCTATAATGCCGTTGGCATAAGCGGCAACATTCGAAGAGACGACCGCCTTAGAGTAGCAGTTTGTAATCTTTATGGTAAGGTCGGGACCGCCCGTCATATCGCCTGCATAACCAACGATACCTGAAGCGTTTTCGGTTCCCTTAACGGTGACCGTTTCGTCGGAGAAGCAGTTTGATATTTGTTTAAAGCTTCCTCCGTTGGCAAGTCCGACGATAGCTCCTGCATTTGCGCCGACGATGACCGATCTGCGGATACCGACGTTCTTAACGGTTGCGGTGCCGTTTATTGACGGCAAAAGTCCGACCCTCCAGGCAGTATTGTCTGCGGGGTACCATATTCCGTAAACTATGTGTCCGTTTCCGTCGAAATTTCCTTTAAATACCTTATCCGAAAGCCAGATATTGTTACTGTCCTTGGAAGCCCAGTCGGCAGAGGAAACGTCGTTGAGATAAATATCGTTTGCAAGCTTGTAGTATTTACCTGCCTCTGAGGAGGCTACGGCAAAGGCAAGCTGACTTCCCTTTTCTATAATATAAGGATCGGTTTCACTTCCCGTACCCGAAGCAAAGGAATCGGCTACAGTACCGTTCCAGTATCCCAGCTCATCCTCCGGAGGAGGCGGAGCAGTTTTATCAAATATTTTTAAGGTGGGGTATTCATCGGTGGTTGCCCAAACGTTTTCGAAATCGAAGCCCGAAAGTGTGGCCGCGGCTGAGGCGCCCTTAATGGAGGCATCGGTTACGCAGAAGGCATTTGCGCCGTCTACCGTTTCATAGACGTTGGTGCAGGCGAAGGGACGCCAGGTTGCACCCGTAGCCTTGCCCAGGGTATAGCAGTTTTCCGCCGAAATGTCGCCCTGGGTCCAGCTGTCGGCAATTATACCGCCTGCAAAATGGACGCCATCGAGGGTGGCGAGACTATAGGAATCTTTAACGGTGATGCTTACGGGATCACCGCCGCCGATGAGTCCGCCTACGTCATAGCCCTTGACAGTTACACTTCGGCCTACGTAGCATTGCTCTACCGTTCCGTCCATATAGGCAGTTGCAATACCGATAAGGGCGGCGGTGGAAAAGTTTTCGTAATTATAGATATATGCATTGTCCACACCGATATTTTTAACACTGCCCTTGCCCATACAGGGAATGAGACCCGTGCCGATAAGCCAGCCCGAATCGCTCACCTTGGTATCTGCAGCATCGTTATAGTAAAGGCCGTAGACCACGTGACCGTCACCGTCAAGAGTTCCGCTGAAAGCGGTAAAGGCAGATGTTCCTCTTGCGGCATTATACCAACTATTGGCGGTGTAGCCGTTTGCCACCTCGCCCGTTGACCAGTTTATCTTTGAGGGATCGTTTAAATAAATATCTTTTGTTAGCTTATAGGTATTACCCTCACCGCCGCCCGTGGATATAATATAGGCGAGCTGTTCGGGGGTGGATATCTCGTAAATTCCTTCGGGGTTCTGTACGGGTGCCGAAACGGTGCCGTCCCAAATGTCGTATACCTCGTCAGCTATGGCGAAGAGGCCGCCGAAGGTACCGAGAAGGAGGCTTACCGAAAGGAGAAAGGATACTAAGCGCGGAAATAGTTTTTTGGTGTTCAAGTTATAACTCATAAATATCTCCTTTCATCATTTTCTGTCAGAATAAAGGTGTGAGTCGTCGGTGTAGTCGGTATAGAGCTTGCCGACACCATCCTTCTGATAAAGGCGTATATAGTCTATATAGTAACAGGCAGGAAGAAGATCATTGCTGTTCTCGACTATAAGACCCGTCTGCCAGGAATCGTCGGTGATAAGGTGGTTATTGAAGATAAGATATATGGGCTGATGGAAGCTTGACATATTTTCACGCTTATCATAGCTTTTTGTTATGTCAAAGGTGTAATATACCTCGCCGTCTACCGACATAGCAAAGTGCTCCGGAGTCCATTCACAACCGTAGGTGTGATACTCGGTCTCTATCTTCTCGTTATCCTCCCAGGACCAGTCGGTAATATCGAGATAAGTACCGGAAAGGGCACTCTTACCATCACCATACCATTTGATAATTCCCGGCTCAATAAACTTTTTGCCGAATACCTCAAAAATATCTACCTCGGCCATAAAGCTGTTTGCGTCTCCTTCGACCTTAAGGGCTGAATCGCTCTTTGCCCAGAAGGAGGGCCAAACTCCCTCAAAGAAGGGCAGGCGGCAACGAATTTCGACGTAGCCGTAGAGATAATGCATCTTGTTTTGGGTTGCAACCGAATAAGGTACGCGGTATTCGGTACCTGTCCGTGAGGGATTATAATAACGGAGAGCGTGAAGCTTGAGTCGGCCGTCGTTAACGTCGATAACGTTTCTGTCGTAGGATACCTCCATTTTTGCGGTTCCCGTCATATGCTTGCCAAAGCTCCACTTGGTGAAATCTACGTCGCTTCCCTCAAACTCGTCGCCCCATACGTAGCTGTAGCCGCCGGGCATAGTTGCGGTAAAGTCGGTAGAAAGCTCGAAAACAGAGGCCTTACCCTTTTCGGGAGCTGTTCTTATATACTTCTGTACCGCAGAATTCAGCGTTACGCTGTGTCCTGCAGTAAAGATCAGATCGTCCCCCTCGGTATATACCTTAATTTCACCGTCGCCGAGGCTATCGTCGACCTTTAAAAGTATCTTTTTGCCCTCGGTATCGGCGGTGGTAATTTTAAGGGAGGTGTCGGCATAGTGATCGCATAAGGCTTCGGCAGAGCTTTTAAGCGCCTTGGAGGCGACGATAACGTAGCCCTCAGGACCGCTCCAATCCACCGTTTTATACTCAAATTCTCCGTCGGTATCGACAAAGTCCTTTGTAAGGAATACCTCTTCCTCTACGTAGGGCTCTCTTTTATCGGAAGAAGCTACCGAAGAAACATCTTCCGATCCGTTTGCGCAGCCTGCAGTGCCGACGATCATCGCCATCAACAGACCAAACACAATAAGCTTTTTGATTTTTTTCAAACCAAACCGCTCCTCTCTTTGTTATTTATCCTAATGCTTGCAAAAAAGTTTACAGCTTGCTATAATAAATTGTAACATCGACAAAACTATTCTGCAATTCAACATTTCCACTTTTTATTTTAAAATTTTTTACAGGAGAAAACATGAATAGTCCTTTAATTAATTTTGATTCTTCCTATTTCACTTATGATATGGAAATAACCTTTAAACACGTACTGCTCCCCGACAAGTGGGCCCTTAATCTTCCGATATATCTCATTGCCTACGGACGGGTCGAAAAAGAACACCACGTTTGCAGAAATCAGAACATCTGCTATCTTGTATATTCCGAGAAGGGCTGCGGCAAAGCCAATACCGAAAACGGCTGGGTAGACGTACCCGAAGGAGATGCGGTATTTTTTCCTGCGGGAAAAACCGTTGAGTATGCTCCTGCCAACGACGATGCATGGCAAACGGTGTTCTTCACCTTTGCGGGACGCTCGGCAGAAAATCTGCTAAAGCACGACATTCACGTATTCAGCGGCTTCGATCTTGCGTTTATTTCGGATTTCACCAATTCTCTGTATGCAAATTATCACACCGACGAGCATCTGTCCTTCCATAACGCAACTATCTACCATCTCGTGCTGAAGCTATCCCTTTTATCAGAGGATAACCCTTCCCTGCTTGATTTTTCGTCTGTGGTCACCAAGAAGGTAACGGCCTCAATAAAGCATATAAATGAATATTTCTCACACGATATTTCGGTGTCCTTTTTGGCGAATCAGTGCGGACTTTCCGAAACCCATTATTCGGTGCTTTTCAAGCGTCAGACGGGTATGAATTTCGTGTCATACATAAATAATCTGCGGCTTAACCACGCCTGCGATCTGCTGACCAAGGACCCTTTGAAAAAGCTTTCCGAGATAGCGGAAGAATGCGGTTTTCGCAGTCAGACCTATTTTAACACTATGTTTAAGCGCCATACGGGACTTACTCCATCCGAATTCAGATCGAAAAAATGATTACGCTGAGAAATGTGATAAGCAGATCTTTCAGAAGTTATTGCTTCCGAAAAGGCTGCTTTTTGTTTTCAGATCGGTTACTTTGACGGTGCAATCTGCGGTTTTTCCGTCCTTAGCGGTAACGGAGACCTTGATCTCACCGGTAGTTTTACTTTTTACTACCGCAACCGCGCGGCCGTGATACAGATGACAACTGTTCGAGGTATAGTCGTCCTCGTTGGCGGGTTGTCCGCTGAAAACGCAGATAAGCTCTCCGCCCGACACCTCGCAGGAGACCTCCGCGGAGGAATCGGCAATGCGGTTTCCTTCGGCGTCGACCTCGGTTATATCTATATAGGCTATGCTTCTGCCGTCGGGCAAAATACACCCGGTCTCAGGCTCAAGCTTAAGCCCTGCGGCGGGCCCTACGGTAGAAAGACGGCTTTCTCCGATAAGCTCGCCGTTTTTGTAGGTCTTTACCGATACGGTGCCCTTTTCGTAGGGAATATCGAAGTAGGCAATGGCCTTCTGCGGTACGCTTTCGCCCAGCAGTCTGCCGTTTAAATACCACTGAACGCGGTCGGCAAGGGTGTAGACCTCGCAGGTGACGGGAGCTCCGATATATTCGTCGGGATAGTTCCAGGTATCGGTCACGTCGTGCCAATGCCAGCCCGTACCGGTAAGGGTATCGCCGTAATGTCTCGGGTGGGTGGTGAATATTTTAGGCTCGTTATTCCCCTTCCATATTACCTCACGAAAATAGGACTGGGGTCTGCGGAAGCCCGCAAGATCGAAATCTCCCTGGAAGCAGGTACGCCAGGGATAGCCTGATATAAAGGCACCTGCTTCGGTAGTTGCTTCTTTTTTCCACGTAAATCGCCCTGTTCCCGTTTCCCCGAGATTATCGTAGGCCGTCCAGGTAAAGTCGCCGAGGACATGGGAATTTTCGGTGGTTTGTTTCCAGGAATCGTAAAACTCAAGCGCCTTAGTCTCCGAGCCCCAGATTATACGGTCGGGATAAAGCAGACGGTCGGAGGCGTATCGGGAATACATATAGTTGTAGCCGCATATATCGAAGGGCTCATAGTATTTTTCGGTACGCCTGCCCCAGCCGTGAGGATCGGCCGAAGAATCCTTCGGAAGGCTTTCTTTAAGAGCCGAAATATACTCTTCGGGATCCTTTTCGTCGAAATTAATGGGCATTTCCCAGGTGCAGACGGTTACAAAACGGGTGGTATCGTAGCGGCGAACCTCTTCGGCCAACCTTGCACTCCAACGACTGCCGTTTTCAAAGCCGCGGCTTTCGGGAATCTCATTTCCCACCGACCAGCTTATTACGCAGGGATGGTTTCGGTCGCGGATAACCATTGCGGCAATATCTCTCTGCCACCAATCGGCAAACCAAAGATGGTGACTGTAATCCTTTTTAGGCTCGTTCCACATATCGAAGGCTTCATCCATTACGTAAAGACCGATGCGGTCGCAAATATTGAGCAGGGTCCTTGAGGGGGGATTGTGGGCCGAACGTATGGCGTTAAAGCCCACGGATTTAAGCTTTTTAAGTTTTCTTTCCACAGCATCGGGATAATCGGCCGCGCCGAGGCCGCCGTGATCGTGGTGAATACAGCCACCCCTAAGCTTCACGGGTCTTCCGTTAACGAGAAGTCCTTTTTCTGCGGTGGCCGAAATACTGCGGATGCCGAAGGTCTCCCCTGCCTTTTCTATGATTACGCCCTCTTCCTCTATTTCGGCCGTAAGGGTATAAACAAATGGTGTTTCGTCCGACCAAAGCTTTGGATTCGAAACGGTAAGGATCACCTCACCTTTGTTTTTTCCTACCTCTAATTTCAGAGGATGCTCCGCGGAAAGAACCGCTTCTCCATAGGACGATACCGAGGTCTTAAGAACTGTTTTTGCGGGGCGGTCGGCAGTTATGATATAGGCAACCTTGACCACCGCAGAGTCCTCAGATACATCGGGGGTCGTTATAAAAAGGTCGCGGGGCTCTATTCTTATATCTCCGCCTTCCCAAAGATAGACATCCCTGAAAAGGCCTGCTCCCGAATACCAACGGGTAGAGGGCTGAAGTGCGGTCGTTTTTATCTGTAGCTTGTTGAGCTTTCCTTCCGAAATATACTCGGAAAGATCCGCAAGATAAGGCATATATCCGTGGGGCCGGCTTACAAGATGCTCTTCATTGAGATAGACTTCGGAGAACATATAGGCTCCGTCGATATCAAGTATGTATTTTTTACCCTTTTCAGAGCGAAAAAATTTAGTGTAAACACCACGTCCTCCTTCGAAAAAACCGTTGCTTCCCCCACCTGCCGCAGAGGGTGAACGGGGCTGAAGCACGGAATAGTCGTTCGGCAGATCAACTGTGGTATCTATATTAGCAGTTTTTAAACGCCAATTATCGGAAAACAGGGTCGCTTTCATAGCTATACTCCTTCAAGTATAAATATCCTATAATAATATTATAGTTATTTTATATTAACGTTCAATGAACTTTTCTATTATTATATTGACTTTTTATACTGTATATTTTATAATTTTACCAAAATCTGACTTGAAGGTGGATAAATGATAAACATATTGAGCATAAAGAGAAAAAGAACGGAAAATATTGACCGTCTGTTATCCCTTTATAACGACCCTAAAAACTACCTTATACTGCATTTTCACGAAAGCACCGAGCTGCTGTTTGACGAAAAACGCACCAGGATCGAACCCCACACCATAACCGTTCTCAACGCGAACCCCGTTTGGAGGACTACCGAAGGCTTCCCTGCCCCCAAAATCTTTGACAAGGGGGAGCAGAATAATGATCCGCCACGCATCTGGAACGGAGAATTTAAAAAGCCTACCGAGGGCGGAGACGGGTCGAGCGAGGAATCTGCAATACTGATAAACACCCCCGAGGAGTTTGCCTACGTCATACTTAAGATATACGGCGAATATAAGTATTACCGTCTGACGAAAGATATTTATCTGAATGATATTAATAAGATCGACTGGCTGACGGGAGAGCTTCTCGACCCTGACTACGAGCCGAACAGCTGGCAGATACTCAACCGTTCCTATGCATTCAACGGACAGTTTGACGGAGACGGTCACGTCGTTCACGGTATGTACCTGAATACCGATGAACGTCCCAATGCAGAACACTATGGAGCCGGCCTTTTCCCTTATATGGGAAGCGCTACCATTAAAAACATAGGCGTCGAACATTCGTATATCGAATACAGTAACATATACGGTATGGGCGCAATCGTCGGAAACTCCCAATTTGTGGGACGGGGACTGATAAGCGGTTGCTACTCGTCGGATACGGTAACCCTTTGCGGAGAGACGGCAGGGGGAATTCTGGGAGGCGGAACCACCCTTGAATCCATAACCATAGAAAACTGTTATTCCCTTGCAAATTTTCTCGTAGACGATCTGGCAGGCTCAATAATCGGCAACACCTGGGTCAAGGGCTTTTACGTTTATAACTGCTACGGTATACAGCGTCCCTACGGTCAACACGGCGGTTGGGCGAAGCCTCCGATGCTGGCAAATGTTTACACCTGCTGCAATTGGGATTGTTTTACACCCGTAGCACTCGAGGATATGAAGGGAGAGGTTGCAAAACAAACCTTCAAGGGCTTTAACTTCGGTATTCCGCTGGGCGGTGTTAAAGACGGGACTGCGGTATGTGACCGAATTTACATATCGGGCGACGTTGCAAAACCATTTTACGAAAACGGTCTGATGTTCAACCGCCTCTATCAGATCACCGATCCCTCCTTCGTCGACCAAATAACGGAAGAGCTGGAGAATGATCATCTTTCCCCCGATGATATTTCACCGAGGTTTGCTGAGCTTAAGATCGAGGAGCTTTTTATGAAGCTCTGTCGAAATTCGAAGGCTTCTCCCCGTATTCAGATTCCCGAAGACAACTATTCCCAGTTCGACCGTATTCGAAGTCAGATGTTTTTAAGTCTTGGCGATAAATGGTCGGTGGAAATGATGGCAAAGCAGGCAGGCTTTTCGATTTCGCGATTTTACACTCTGTACAAACAGCTTTTCGGCGTTTCCCCTACCGCCGACCTGATAAGCGCCCGTATTGAAAAGGCCAAGCACACCCTGCACTACACCGACCAGAAAATTAAGGATATAGCCCTGAGTCTCGGCTATGAAAACGTTACCCACTTTACCAAGCAGTTTAAAAAATACGTTGGTAAGTCTCCCGCGGAGTACCGCGAAACTCACAGACCCCGATAAAAGACAAAAAGCAGATATGCGTTTCAGACTCCAAACGCATATCTGCTTTTTTACGTATTTTTTAAAGAATGCACCGTGTCGGTTTTATACTGTGACGGAGACTATTAGAAGGTGTGAACAATAACCACCCCCAGGATCATTCCTCGCCCTGCTTAAAAATTCATAAGTATTACGGCGGCACGACCCCGCCGGCAGGCTATAAGCTAACGCTTCAACGTCTCTTCACGAAATATCAAAAAGCCCATAACTACAGAAAGCAGTATCGCGGAACCGGATAACGGAAGCCTCCGCCGACACCTTAGCCGCGCTTGTATTAAGCTACAGATCACTTTAATTTTTGCAGCTTCAAAGTGTTTGCTATCACAATGAGTTGCATTCCTTTTTCAAGGGGAAGTGCGGGATCTACCGTTGTGCTGATTTCGTCACCGTTTCGTAATGCTACAACATTGATAGAATACTTTTTGCGCAAGCTCAGTTCTATCAGCGTTTTACCACCCCATTCATCTTTTACGTCGATTTCTACCATAGAAACTTCATCGGAAAGTTCTATCATTTCGGAAAAGCCTGATGTAAGCAGATTTTTTGCCAGTCTTATTCCGGATTCTTTTTCCGGGATAATCACTTTATCCGCACCGACCCGGCTCAAAATCCTTTGGTGCATTTCATTGCCGCATTTAACAATAACGTTGGAAACGCCGGCTTCTTTGCAGAGAGTAACCGCCATAACGCTGGCTTCAAGATTACCTGCTATAGCAACGATGACAGTGTCGATATTAGATATACCAAGCCTTTTAACTACCTCCGGGTCGGTAATGTCGGCACATTTGCATACGGGAATTGTTTCAATGGCGTTATTGACAT
>CAZRHF010000072.1:0-11132 GCA_964599835.1 uncultured Eubacteriales bacterium
CGAAGACGGAATATCACTAAAAACTAACTGTTATGTGAGAGTTCGAATTCATACGAAAAACTGCCGAAGATATCTTTTTTGTAGCCCATCGCCAAACAGAAACAGGCACCATTTTGGTGTCTGTTTTTGTTTAGACAAGAGTTAAATAGGTAAGGACGAGAAACGAGCTCCAAGAAACGCTAGAGTAACGTGCGGAGATTTGGAGAAAGCTCCAGTGGAGCTTTCGTCAAGCGAGAGGAGCGTCCTTCTACCCCTGCCAATAAACCGCAAGGTTGCGGTTTGCTTTTCTTTGCCACTACTTGAAATAGCTTCCGGCTTGTGTTAAAATAATAAATAAGAAATGAGGAAGGATATTTATCCGCCCGCAATGGAGGAATGAAAATGCAAAAGCGTTTTTTGGCTATGCTTCTGGCCATAGTTATGTTAGTAAGCCTGCTGGCTGCCTGCGGTGAACAGGCTTCTGTCACAGATTCTACGCCGTCTTTGCAAACGCCCGCAGTATCATCTCCCGTCGACTCTACCTCCTCTACTGCGTCCACTGAATCCAAGGAGACCGTGGATCCTGCCGACCATATTTTCCCGGATTTGGAAGCCTTTTTTGGATTGCCGTTGGAGGAAGACCACGCTCACGGTGCCCGAGGCTGGCGCTGGCAGTTTGAGGATATAGAGCCCTACGACCAGCTGGAAGCGGTGAAGACCGAGCTGCTTACCCTGCTACAGGAGCCCCGCTGGCAGCTGGAGCTGGTGGACGAACAGCATTCGGTCTATGAGACCGGCGATATGAACGGGTCGGACATGTATTACTTCAAATACACCGGAACGGCAAAGCTGACCCAAATCGAGGACTACCTTGGGGTGCGGCTGGATCACGTCAATGTCGTTTTTTACCATATCGCGGTGTACGACAAATATACTATTGATATTTTCCGCAGTCCCGAGCTGGAAGCGGTGGACCCCGGCAGCCGGGTCAGCGCCGACGTGGGTGCTCCCCCAAAAGAGGGAGGGTCCGATGACAACGACTTCTGGAAGAACTGCTCCGCCTGCCACGGCTCTGGAAAATGCACCCATTGCAACGGCAAAGGAGAGGTGAGAAAATTCCAGGCCGGTCTCGGTTGGGTCGAACAGGATTGCACACTCTGCAACAGGGGAAAATGCCGCTACTGCAACGGCACCGGAAAGGACTGAACCATCCGATCTTTTTTTAGTGTAATCCGCCTCGTGGATGTTTTCGATTTCTATGTGAGAGTTCGAATTCATACGAAAAACTGCTGAAAATATCTTTTTTGTAGCCCATAACCATTAAAAAAGACACCCAAACGGGTCGTACTCTAAGGGATAAAACGCCTAAAAAAGCAAATTTTTGCGGCCAAAAGTATTAAAAAGACACGGTATGCGTAAGCATTACCGTGTCTTTTTGCCTTTTATTCCACTAAAAATTTGTGTTTTTTAGGTGCCGTGCAGTTTTGTAACCTGAAAATTTGTTCTGTTCTCGAAGTCGATAAACTGCAGAAATACTTTGTGTCTTTCAAGGTTTGAGACAAAGAGACGGGGCAAATTTTGGTTCCAAAACCGATTTGTCCTTTAGAGTACGGCCCGAAAGGGTGTCTTTTTTATCTTTTTCTGAATTTATAAACTATGAATGCAATAGATAAAGCTATGACCGAGTAAATGATCATCGGCAATAGGTACATACTAAGATTTCCAATGCTACAAAGATACATATATGTAGGGATCAGTGCCTGCAACGGTTCACAGGGAGTAAGATTAAAGAATATAGGACACAGCACCAAAGATAGAACAAGCAGAGTTGGTATTAACAGTGCTACCTTCCAGGTCGACTTGGTTACTGAACCGAGAAGTACTGTAAAACCTGTAACGGCAGTCACAAGCAGGAGCATAGAAACTACTTCGGGAAAAAGTGATGTGAATCCTCCCGTAATGAAAATTGCAAGTACCACAAAAATTGCAGATATCGACACCGCAGCTAAATTATTTCCGAAAAAAACAAGGAAACGTTTTGAAGAAGTAAGGGTCGCGAAGGTGTGTTTTTTTTCGTCCTCCAAATAAAAAAGGGTTGCTGCCATACCGCAAAGAAGCATAACGGTCACAAGAAGCCCTCTAACGGGTGCCACGGTATAATTGTATCCGTCAAGATCAATTGAAGTTTGATCGAGATGCACGAAAGATATAATACCGTTGTCTTCTGCAAAAAGTGTATACGCCTCAAGCAGTTTTTCCTCAGAAATGAGGTCGGAAGAAATATCAAGTTTATTGACTGCAGTTTTGTAAATGGCGTAGGAAAGTTCCTTGTAAATTGCCCCGAACAGTTTTTCGCGTGATGCCTTAACAAGCATACCGTCTTCGCGAAGGTAAATTCTTGTCAGTATATCCCTGTCGCCTTTAGCAAACGCGTCTATCCGCTTTGACATTTTCGACGGGAAGATCCATGCAGTATCTACCTCTGAAGATCTTACCATTTGCACGGCATCTTCAGGATCGTCGTAAAATTCAAATTTCAGAAAATTCGATCCTTCTCTTAAATCGTCTATAATACCGCGTGCAACCGGATCCGCACTGTCTTCTGCGGCAAGCGCAATTCGAACAAAACCGCTGTCCTCATACGATGTAATCGTCACAAAAACAGAAAACAGCGGTATGAGTAACAGAATTAAAACAAAGGTTGTCCTTTTTAGGAGACGTTTACAAAGTAGAAAGTACCAGGTAAGGATTCGTTTAAACATAACGCTCACTCCTTATCCTATAGTTTCTTATGAGAACGGTTGCAACAAGCAACGCAACTGTAAATAAAACTGTAGAAAAAACAGCGGCGATGCTTAATGTGTCGTTCAGCACGGAAGAAATATACTCAAACGCTATACGGGTAGGAAGAAAACGTGCAAAAAACTGAATAGTCGACGGTAGGCTGTAAAGCGGAAATAAAAAACCGGACAAATATGACAGAGCGACCGTAGAGAAGACCTGTAAAACCACCGCGCTTATAATACCGTCGCAAATTTCAAATAATAGGAACTGCAATGCACATATCAAGGTAATTGCAGGTATATACCTGACACCGATACATATAAACTCAAGGCAAGTCTCGGCGCTATCAATAAAAGGGAACACGCAAACTCCCTGTTCTACACAAATGCCTGCAGCTGTCAGTAAGATAAAAACGTTAAATGTAATAATGAGGAAGAAAGGTGTGAATTCAGAAAATATCTGAGCTAAGGCTCCCCTGCCGCCCAGCTTCAAGGATCGTGCTAAAGAATAGTTCTTTTTTACACATAAGTTGCAGCAACATATTCCCCAAAGAAGCATTAATATTATAGAAAAAGCACACAGATAGTAAATTTCGAACGAAAGCTCGTCGGAATATCCAAGCTCGTTTATCTCATAAGCCGACTCGCGGTCGAAAACACAGGCCATATATTCTATATTTATCTTATCGATAAGGTCGGAATACTCAGCGTACGAATACCCATCCAAAAAGTCAGAATATCCGTAAATACCGTTTTGGGAGTATACCACAAGATCTGAAACGACAGAACATATCTCTTCGATCAAAAGAGTACCAAGCATAGCGGGTTTTTTGTTCATTACAAACTTAATATCGATGTTGTCGCCCCTCATCACAGACTGTATAAATCCTTCAGGTATATTGACAAAGCCTAAAATTCTATCGTTTTTAAGCTCGTCCACAGCCTCTTCTTCGGTCATTTCAACAAATTCGGCATAGTCCTTTGAAATATCGAAATTAGTTACCGCAAAAATACCGATGCCGAGATAAGAATCTGAGGTATCCCCTACTAATCCGATCTTAAACTTTGTTTTTTCCTCGCTTTCTGAGCGACTTGCCAGCATACCGCCGAAAAGACCGCCTATACCGAGAGCGAGTATAAGCGTAAAGCAAATTATAATCGGATAGAATTTAAGTGCCCTTAAAAGCTCGGCGCGTAAAAGATTAAAAAACTTATTCATCGGCTAACAGCTTAACAAGAGATTCAAGATCTCTCGAATCGTTGTGAAGAGTGAGGCGACCGTTTTTAAGAATATACACGTCGTTACAGAGCGCTAACTCATAAATATCGTGAGTAGCAAGAATAACGGTGCCTCCACAGGCGGTAAATTCTTTAAGATAATTATAAATGCTTTCCTTACAAACGAGATCAAGTGCGGAACAAGGCTCGTCAAGCAAAAGTATCTTCGGATCGTTTGCAATTGAGCAGGCGATTGCAAGACGTTTTTTCATTCCTCCGGAAAGCTTAGAAACGCGCTTCTTCAAAAAATCTCCAACGCCAAGCATATTAAGGTTGCCGCTTTTCAGTCCTTCGCTGATTTGAGTTTTCGAATACCAAAGACGTAGGTTATCGTAGGCAGAGAGCTCATCCATTAGGGGCGGTTCCTGCGGTACAAATCCAACGAGAGATCTGCGGACAGAGGCGTTTTTGATAAGATCGACACCATCCGCAAAGAATTCTCCGTTTCCTTTGTAAAGTCCGGTCAAAACTCCAAATAAGGTAGATTTTCCGCTACCGTTTTCGCCGAGTATGCCAATAATCTTGCCGTCAGTTGTGGAAAAGGAAATGCCGTTGAGCACTTCCTTTTTCCCAAAACTCTTTATTATATTTTTTATACTGATTTCCATAAACTAATCTAAGCAGATCAATAAAGACCGTTTAACATTCCACTGAGATCGCTGTTATCGCTATAATCGCTGTAGTCTTCGTCATAATAATCGTCGTAATAGTCGCTATAATCCGAATCGCCGTAGCTTGAAGAAAAATCACCATAGGAGGATCCGTCGAGAGGAATGCCCCACTTCTTAAGAAGGTCGGTGAAGTAATCAAACGAAAGACCCTTTGACCATTCATCAAGATCATCGGTTGCGCCAGACGGTATCTCAATAGTAGCTTCGTTTGATGCCGCAGAAGTTGCTTTGAGGGTCAAAAGCTCCATACCGCTGAACTTGAATATTATAGAGCGATCGGTAGAGTTTTCAGTATCATCGAATTTAAACAGCAAGGAGGGGCTTCCGACTCCGCCTAGACTTCCGTAGGAATCTCCGGAAATCAGTCCGAGAAGGTCGCTTCCGAGGAATATCTCAATCTCACCGCTGTAGATTCCTTCTTCGGCGGTTTTAAGATTGTAGTCATCATACTTAATCACGAGAAGCTCACTCATAGAATAACCGTCGACAGAAGCATTTATGGTCATTTCACCGCTGTACTTGTTGCTCTTTTCGGTTCCGCTGCCCACAATTTGGAGCAGGGTTACTCCGTCAGACACGATCTTGATCTCAGTTCCGCTTTTATTACCCTTAGAAGTTTCTCCGTATGAGAAGAGAAGCCCTGCAGATTCTACTTCGAACTCTATTGCCTTGATGTTGAAATTAAAGTCGATATAAGTGCGAAGCTGTGCAACAACAACGTTGCTTCCGCTGACGGTTTCGGCTTCAGCTAGTATCTCGTCAAGAGCAGAAGAATATTCCGAGTAAAGCGCTTCGGCGTCAAAGGTCGTGCCGGTGTAATCTGAGAACTGATTTAACGCTTCGGGAAGTCGGTATATATACTCTTTTACGTCAGAATTAGTCTTAAGCTCTCCGAGTATAGCGTAGATCATATCAATAACGGTATTTTCGGTAATGTCGGCAGTAAGGAGAGTTAAGCTTTCTGAAACATCGCCTGCGGTAAAGGTGTGTTTTTCGTCAGACACATCGGATATCTGCATAAATGCGACCTCGACGAGTCGTGGCATAAGCTTTTCAATAAGTTCTTCGTCGGGAAGAATATCATAAATAAAGTCGCCGTTATAAAGCTCCGTGTAAGCCTGAAGAGCGTCTTCACTAAGGCCGTAGATGTCGATAAGATCGGAAACGTCGACCTGAACCGCCTGACTGTTAAGCTCGGGTATGAGAACGGTGGCTGTAGCTTTTTCGAAATCAATATAGTATTCAACAGAAAGAAGCGAATCCTCACCCAGCATATACGACATAGTTACTGCATAAAGGCCGGGAACGTAATCTATCGAATACTCAACAGACATACTGTTAAAGGGTACGCTGTCGCCTGCCATAGAAAGAAGGGACTGCGAGATCTCGGCAGAAACAGAGCCTTCAAGTGAATATTCATCGGATGCGGCGTCTATAATGCCGGAATAAAGGTCGGCAATGTTTCCTGTAGTAGCTGTTGCCTGCTTCTTGAAAGCATACTGAAGCTTTTCATCGTTAGACTTCGTCCAATACCAAAGCGAAGAAAGATAGTCTCTGAAAAGGAACCCGCAGGAACCTAAAACAATAAGAGCAGAAAGCACAATGGCCAATATCTTGACCCATCTTTTTTTCTTGCGTTTGGGAGGTTCACTTGGAGTGTTTAAAAAGGAATTATCCTCTATTTCTCGTTCACCTTCAGGTATTACCACGTTAAAGCCGGTGTTAACTGGAACAGATTGATCGACCTGAGGATCAGCGGATGATGCGGGGTTGTTTACGGGTGAAGCAGGTGTAAAACCGGGAGTAGACGAATAAACGTCATCCTGCGAAACCGGAGCACCGCACTTTCCGCAAAAACGTAATCCCTCGGAGAGTTCATTACCACAATTTTGACAAAACATTAATATTCCCCCTTTTTAAACATTTTATCACATATTGTCGAACATTGCAACATATAAATAACGGCACGTAAAAGTGCCGTTATTTATATCAATGCATCAATTTCAAGCCGAAGCTTTCCAATAATTCTTTTCTCAAGTCTTGATATATACGACTGTGAGATACCAAGTCTGTCAGCAACGTCTTTTTGAGTCATTTCCTCATTTCCGGAAAGTCCGAATCTGAGACACATGATTACCTTTTCCCGTTCGCAAAGCTGCGATACAAGTTTTTTAAGAATCTCTTTTTCGTTCTCACTTTCGATGATAGCCGATATTTCGTCAGGTTCACTGCCTAATACGTCGGATAAAAGCAGTTCATTACCGTCCCAATCGACGTTAAGAGGCTCGTCTATAGATATCTCGTTTTTCAGACCCGAATACTTTCTGAGATGCATCAGAATTTCGTTCTCAATGCATCTCGAAGCATAGGTGGCAAGCTTGATGTTCTTATCAACCTTAAAAGTGTTTACGGCCTTTATCAGACCGATCGTTCCTATAGAAATAAGATCTTCAACGTAGGAGCCGTATGAATCGAATTTCTTTGCAATGTATACGACAAGGCGTAGATTATGTGTAATAAGCTTATCCCTGATCTTACGGTTTTTACCGTCGTACTGCAAAAGAAGCTTTTGTTCATCTTCTGCAGACAATGGCTCGGGGAGTTTCTCCGAACCGCTTATATAATAAATAGTACCTGATTTAAATAAACGAAGGATTTTATGCTTAATATAATTTATAAATTTCATACTCTACCTCACCTATCGGATATTCTGCTGAAGACCTTATGTGAAACTATCGCGTCGGTATTGCTTCTCAGTGAATTCTCACTGCGCGCTACGACAGGATTATAAAACGTAAATTTTTTACCTCCCGATATTACCTCTGCCGTGTCAAAGCGCAAACCGTCAAGCAAAACGGTTTCGCCAACAGTTGACGCCGGAATTATCCTCTTTCTTCGCTCTGTTTCTTTTTGCGTTACAGAGGCAAGAACAACGTCGTATATTTCCCGATCGAGAATAAAAATCTGCGAATCACCGAATGGGTCGTAAAGACTGTGTCCCGTGTCTATTAGTGCCGAATACTCGAAATCGATACCGTTGAGTTTTAGACGAAGGATAGCATTTCCGTAAACAGTATTTTTATCGGTGATTCGACGTAATATTTTGACGAACAGATAGATAATTACCGTAAAAATTATAAGTGATAGCGGAGAAATATTCAGATAGTTTGTAAGATTATCAGTAAATATTACGTTGTCGGATGTCAATGTCTGCACAAGCTCCGCTATTCCGCTCAAGGTAAAGCCCAAAAAAGTGAAGACCAAGAAAGATAAGATCATCTGAGAAGCCTTCCTATAGTTCTGTAAAACTAAAATCACAGCAAAACCGGATACAAGTTTAAATATAATATCTACGATAACGATGGTGTTTTCGACCAATATGTAAAGAGATGAAAAACCTCCGATTACTGCTGAAATTATGAGTCGCAGAGGCTTATAGGTTCGTTTTGTAATCAGGCCGGTAATAAGAAGCAAAACATAGTCTACTACGCAATTTGTAAATACAAGGCTGTCGGCATAAATTACCATTAAGATTCACCTGTCATAACTTATTCTGACTACTATTATAAACTAATCGATACGTATAATCTGTCGAAAGCGGAGGTCAAAAAAAATCGCTTATGCTCGATTGCATAAGCGATTTTTAATTTAGTTTACCGAATAGCTTGAGGAACCCTGGTCTGCAATAAGCTTAACAGTCACATTTTCTATTGTTCCGTTATTTCTCATAACAGTCAGTACAATATTATCGCCAGGAGCACGATCCTCCAGTATATCCAACAGTATAGCATCATTGGTAAGCTCAATACCGTCAGCATGAGTAATAATATCCCCGGAATTAAGTGTTCCCAGAACTTTGCATTCGGGAAGCACTTCTGCAATTTCGAGGCCTGCAGAAGGCATACCGGAAAGATCGGCAATAACTCCGCTGTAGAATCTGTAGGTAATACCTAACTTTGCACGGTTAGTTACCTTTCCGTACTCCATAAGAGATCCGACGATCTTCTTAACGGTTTTGGTTGGTATTGCATATCCGATGCCTTCGTAAGCGGTTTGAGCAACCTTTGAGGAGGTTATACCGATAACCTGTCCCTTTAAATTAACAAGAACTCCACCTGAATTACCGGGATTTATAGCCGAATCGGTCTGAATAAGATTAGAAGCATAGTTGGACGAATTTGCTATCCGAACTTTTGGAACTGAAACAACTCCGAGCGTAATGGTCGATTTCGAATTGTAGCCGTTAGGACAGCCAATTGCACAAACGTAATCGCCCGATTTTACAAGATCTGAATCGGAGAATTCGGCAGCTTTAAGATTTACCTTATCGGTGATCTTCAGTATAGCAAGATCGCTTCGCGTATCACCGGCAATATAAACAGCAGAATAGGATGCGCCATCGCTTGTGTACACCTTGAACTTCGCTGACGGAACCAAAGAATATATATGGTCGTTGGTAATGATATACCCGTCAGAGGTATAAACTACGCCAGAGGCTTCAGACATTTTAGGCTCTTCTGCTTCGTTGTACACCAATATTCCAACTACCGACGCCGAAACGCGCGAATAAATATCGGCGGCAGCTAATCCGTTTACGTTCTTATCGGACATAAGCGCAGAATCGTTATTTTCTTTATCAGATACAGATGTAGTTGATCTTCCGAAATAAAATCCTGCAAAAGTACAGCAAACGGCTACAAAAAATATCGTCAATAAGGCACAAAACAGCCTTATTCCCTTGTGTTCCGATCCATCAGAAATTTTAGCTCCCGGAATATTTACACTTTGTGCCGCAACGTCATCAAAAACAAAGCCGGAATCATCATAATAGCCTTGAGCAGACACAAAGGACTCGTCAGAAGACACATTTTCGCTTTCTTCGACGTTATCGTTGAAAGGCTGGTCTATGCCTTCAAAATCTTTATCGTTGTTTTCGTTCATTATACTGCTCCTTAGTTATGTTAATCGGTAAAATAACGGTAAACTCCGTATACTCCCCTTCCACACTTTCCACCCTAACGGTGCCGTTGTGAAGTTCGGCTATAGTTTTTGTAATATACAAACCAAGACCAAGGCTGTTTTTATGGTTTGAACGCGATTTATCGCTTTTGTAAAACCGTTCAAAAATCTGAGGAACATCCTTAGCGGGGATTCCTTCGCCTGAATTTTTAACCGAAAATTCAATATTGTCATCAATCCTGCAAAGCGAAAATTCGATATATCCTCCCGAAGGAGTAAACTTGACTGCGTTATCGGTGAGATTATAAACAACCTGATGTATTAGGTCTTTATCGCCGCAAATAACATTTTCGCCTAGGGTATCAAGACCTATAATAGAAATATCTGCTTCAGTAATCTTCTGCTCCATAGAAATGACGACGCTCAGTATTGTTTCGGACATTCTGAAGGAGGTCTCCTTAAGGGCGTTCTGACCGGATTCAAGCCGCGCGAGACTCAGCATAGATTGAACAAGTCGGGAAAGACGTTTTACCTCATCTGAGACAATTCCGAGATAATATTTCTGTTTGGAACTGTCTATCGTACCATCGATAATTCCGTCGACAAATCCGCTGATGGTAGTCATCGGCGTCTTGAGTTCGTGAGAAACATTTGCTACGAAGCTTGTGCTTGTCCTTTCGCTTCTGGCAAGAGAGTCGGTCATACGGTTAAATAGCACAGAAAGCTCGCCGATCTCGTCATTGCTCATAACAGGGATGCGTTTAGAAAAATCGCCCTTGGCAATAGATTTGGCGGCTATAGACATATATTTCAGAGGTCGCGTGATCCTGTAAACGATACCATACTCAGCAATAAACATAAATATAAGCGGTATGATCGCTGAGATGGCATACATCCCGAACATAATTTTTATTATATCGGTGGCAGACATAACGCTTGAAGCGGAAATAACGTAATAATCAACACCGAGAGGTACCCGTATACTCTTTGAAAAGGTATAATGCATACCTTCGTATATGCCGCCGACGCTGGAAAGCTCCATTTTTCCCTCGGCACGGATATCAAACAGATACTCAGAAGAAAGCGCAACGGACGAATGTGTACATTCGCCTTTTGAATAGAAATCGTCACAGCCGCAGGCAACTATTTTACCGGCAGGATCCACAACAAAAATATCAAGAGAATTGATCTTAGATACAGAATTCATAACACTCAATGATGTAGAGTCAACCAGACCGCCGTCGCTGAGCAAATTATCTGAAATTAAGTCGCTGGCACCGGAAACTATCTGATATTTACTCTTGGCAGTTTCTTCATTAACCGCCACCGAAAGCAGGACAAATACGAGAGTGAGGGTTACAAAAAGCACACACGAGGTTGTGAAAAAAAGCTTTTGAAAAATTTTTAACCGCATATATTATTTTACTTCGAATTTATAACCAACGCCCCAGACTGTTTTAAG
>CAZRHF010000073.1:0-11095 GCA_964599835.1 uncultured Eubacteriales bacterium
GCGATTATAGAATATAGAACGATAATTAAAATTAAGGTTAAGTATTCCATGGGCAACACCCCCATAAAGGGGCAAGATTTAACCGCCTACCGTGTAGACTTGTCTTATTCCAAGGGCATTATACCGCACATTTTGTCGGATTTCAAGACCCGTTATACTTTTTGCAGAGCATATTATAGACCCTGCACCTTTCAAAATTCCCGCAGCAGAAGTCCTTCATATACCACCGCTTATCCCCTTGGAAGGTGACCTGGGTGGTGGTGTTCTTAACCGGCCCTTCGCACTTGATCCGGTAACGATCCCCCTGCCTTTCGCGATAGAATGGGCACTTAACGCTCTGAAGACTATAGTCACTCACCCGCATCATCTCCTTTTATTTGTTTTTTCGGTTCGTCTGACAACTTTTTTAACCGTGGGATATGATTTACTTCTCCTCCAACGTCTCTACCGGCTCGCAAATAGGACAGCTCTCGCACTTATCTCTGAGCTCGTCCTCATCAGCGCAATACTTCGTATTCTTCCCCTGAGTTTCGAATACGGCTCCGCAACAGCGGCATTCAACCTGTACCCGGGTAAGCGTTTTCGTTCGTTTTCCCATATCAGATCCTCCACTTGTCCGCAAGCTTTCGTATCGCCTGCTCGTATTCTCTTTCGGTCAAAGGCTGCATCCTAAGCTTCGCCTTTTCCTTCTCATATTCCCGAAGTCTATCGTAATAACTCATAATTTCCTCCTGACTTTTTCAAGCTCACAATGCAGTAAGCTGTCAGCCCCTATATTATGCAGCACCGCCACGTCCCGGGGCTCTCCGTTTTTAAATTTCATTTCAAAGTAAAAGGGATAATACGTGCTGTCGCCGACTTCAACGAGAAGCTCAGGCGGAACCCTTTTTATAATTCCGCCGGCAAGAGACGGCAGCGTAGATATCTCCCTGCAAAGCCGTAAATATTCCGTCCGTTCCATTTTTCCTCCCACAATGACACTACTGATGTTATGAACCTTGTTTTTCATAACAATATCAAATATAATTATTTATTTAATATGTTTTAGTTCCTGTATACATATATAGAATTAGTATCATAAGTATCAATTTAACAGAAAACTAAGGAGTGGTGGTGTTTTCCGAACGATACTACCTGTGATACTAAGTTATACTGTTTATGTTAAAAACAGCCGAAATCGTTATTTTTATCCGAATCTTTTCGTTGCCATCCCTTAAATCTTTTTTTATATTCAGATATCCACAACTGTTCTTTTCGTTCCCACTCGGGAAAATTTTGCATAATGAGTCCTATCTCGTTACTGTCCTTACGCGAGGGCGTAGTATATTCGCTCATACCCAATGCCTTATACCAAAGCAGCTTAACGCAGACCCTATCCTCGTTTGTGCTTTCAAGATAGTTTCTTATGTCGTCCACGCGCCAGTCGTCTTCAACCGCCGCCGCCTGATTTTCCTCGATCTCGTCCATAAGCGCCCTGTCGGGATAGGGAGGCAGTCTTCCCTCGTCATATAAAGCCTTTGCCTCCGCCCAGCACTGCTTTATATATTCCTTAATTTCATCTTCTCGGCTGTGCACCTCATATCTTTCGGTATGCACCTTCACGGGGAAAAAACGACGGTTGCCGGTCTTATCGGTGAGAAACTGCTCCTTGTTGGTGCTGCCTATAAAAATACACTGACGGGGATAGTCGGAAACCCGTCTGTCGTATGCCTGTCTCGTGTGGTCGGTGCTTCTCGACAGAAAAGCCTTGACCGCTTCAACCTCTTTGGTACGGGTCACAGCCATAAGCTCGGCAAGCTCACAGATCCATTTTCCCATAAGCCCCTCAACCCCCTCCTTGCCTTCGATCGTAATGACTTCGGTAAAATGCTTGTCCTCCAGCGCAAGCCAGCGTATTACCGTGCTTTTACCCTCGCCCTGACGGGTTCCTATAAGCACCGGCACGTTATCAAATTTACATCCCGGCTCATATACGCGGTGAATTCCCCCGGCGAAGATCAAGCGGCTGACCTCTCTGACGTAGGGGGTGTCGTCACACTTAAGCGAAAAGCATAAGAACTGTTCTATCCTCGGTTCACCATCCCATTTAAGACCTTCTATTGTTTCCTTTATCGGATGATATTCCCGTTCGGTAAGAACGTTGGTAATTGCATTAAGACACATTTGCTGATTATGGATCTTGTACTTTTTGTAAATGTATCCGAGGGCTAAAGTATCGTCACTGCCGCGCCATCCGCGTATGCTGCCGTCCTGCTCCCGCTTTTCAGGCGCGTGAGAAAGCAGGTTGAATCTGAGACCCTTAAAATGCGGGTCGTACCGCAGGATGTTCTCATAATTCAGCAGACTGCATTTGACCCCACCGTGTCCGTCGCTTTCAAGAAAGAAATCGGTTTTGTTTTTCGGCATATCCAAAGCTCTGAGCTCCTTTTCGTAAGCCCTTATAAAACCGTTCACCTCACCGAGACACCGCAAAGCCCTGGCCCTGTTTTTTATCGCACTTATCAAAAAGGCTCTGTCCACTTCTCCCGGAACCGAAAAAAGCCTTGTCATAGTCTCTCGCGAGGTCAGCTCCGCCCCGGTCATCTTTTCCACTTCCTCCTCGGTCAAAGGAATGTCAATATATTCTTTTACCATAGTTAACCTCTCTTCAACTTAACCTTGTACGAAACTGCGTTAATTTGTTCAACCAGCTCCAAATATCCACAATTAATCAATCGTTCCAAGCGTTCCTTTACTTCCGCTGTCTTTGCTGTGCCAAAACCAAAATGCGTATGAAAAATAACAGCCGTATCAAGCAGCTTTCCTTCATCTGCCGCATTACAAACCTGAAGATATATTCTTCCCGGTATCAAATCACTAAGAGATATATCTTTAGCCTTTTTTATATCCACCCGATCCACAGCGTCATCCAAAAGGTCAGTCTGAGTTCCGATAATATCCTCAGCCGTAAGTATAAGAGACTTGTATTTTTTCATATTTTCCATAAACATAAGCCCTAAATAACACTGCACTCTCTCATCGTCGCTAAACGACAGATTTTCTTCGCAGAAATCATTAAAACAGCTAAGCAAATCCTTTGCCATCTTAATCTCAGCACTTACCTGCTCTACCGTGTGCACAAAATTTATCATAATTAAACCTCCATATTAAAATATTGATTTTTTGCTTTACTTTTGCTATAATGGAGGCGGAGGTCAGTAAAGCTTGACCTCTCGCCTTTGGGTGTTTAGTGAGTGAGTGCGTGTGTCAGACGGTCACTCACTATTTTTTTACCCTGCCTTTGCGTTCCGAATAATTTCGGCGGCCTCTTCGGGCGTTTTAGCTTTGCTCTCAACGAGCTTTGCCAACGTTTCCAAAAAGGCGTTAAACTCGGCATTGGTCATACCCTCTTCCATTCCCTCACTTCCTTTCGTAAAAGGCTGTTGCCTTTGCTTTGCGAGTGTCATTATACACTATTTTGTGTCGTCATCAAGACTTTTTTCATTTTTTCGTTTTTTTTGAAACTTTTTAGTTGACAAGCGAACACCCGTAATATATAATAAATATAGATAAAATAAGGAAGTGATGATATGTCTTACTCTATGGGCGAAAAAATCAGAATAGTTTTAGGTCGTCGCAATATGAATGTTGCAGATTTGGCCGAAAAAATCGGTCAGTCCCGTCAAAACTTTTCAAACAAACTCAGCAGAGATAATTTTACAGAAAAAGAACTTCACACCATCGCTAAGGCACTAAATTGCACATTTGAAGCTAATTTTGTTTTTAATGACACTAACGACAAGGTTTAACCTTTTCCTCGGCATAAAGCCGGGGATTTTTTGTTTTGTAAAGCTCTATTTCGGCGCAGTCAAGCCGATATTCAAGCTCTGATCTGCGCCCTAAAAAATATAAAAACGTTGCGCCCGGATCTGCATCCGGGCCGATCGGCTTAAACAAAGAAATCTTGTCTTCGTTATCCTTCCGGTTATCGAAGGCAGAAAAATATTCAGCTTCTGCCCGTTCACGTGCCGTCTGACTGTTCTTCCGCTCACGCCCGGCACGTTCTATCTTTCTTTGTTCGGCATACGTAATATCCCGGTCAAGCCTTGCGCAGGCATCAGAAAAACCGATATCTTCCATTTTCATCACAAAGGATATAACGTCACCGTGTGCGTGACAGCCGAAACAGTGAAAGGTACCGTCCGGGTAGACCCTGAAGGATGCCGTTTTTTCGCTATGAAACGGACAACGGGCAAACCCCTTTCGGTCAACCTCCACACCGTACAGCCTCAGCTGCTCAGATAAGGGATTAAGCTCACGGATCCTGTCAGAATCATACCTCATCGCTCGATCTCCCCGTCCAGTACCAGCTTACAAATCGTGTATATTTCCAGCGCCATATTTTCACGGGATATAAACTTAATACGCAAACCGTAATCAAGCTCCATCCTGTGCAGCATACCCCAGTACGCCTTTTCGGAGTAGTTGTTCGGATAGTCGTGATTAAGGATCCCGTCCCACCCCGAAGGCTGTTCCACAAGCAGATATTTATGCTTCTTGTTGATAGCACGTTTAAGCTCCCGGCGGAAAGCGTCGTCATACTCGGTCTTACCGTTTGTGCGCTTTTTCTTCTGTCCGTAAAGGCTCTGCGCCAGCTCCTGAAGGCTGTTCTTCCGCTCAATAAAAACCTCGTCGGTAAAATACGTATCTACCGGGAAGCCCAGCTCGGGGGCGGCTTCTATCATAAAGCCGTAATCCCCCTCACCGATAGCCTTCTGACGGTATTTAATACCGTGAGAATCAAAATAGTCCAGAATATGGTCGTTTACCTGCTCGTTGGTCTGGCATAGAATATACAGATGAGAAAGTAGTTCCTTGTACTGCTTTTCTGTGTAATGTCTCTTCATCCGACCACCTTAAAAGGGCAGATCCCCGTCTTCCTCGTCCGACACGTCGGTAAAGCCGGCGTTTTTATCGGATACTCGGTCGTACTCGTCATCGTCAAGCTTCTTAAGTTTAGGAACCTCGAACCTTCCTGCACGAACATCATCCACCGAAAGAAAATCGGTAACGGTTATACGTTCTTTGATCTTATCGTCGTTACCCACGTACTCTTCATATCCGAGGACAAGGCCGATAAGCTTACGCTTCAGCTTCTTTTCGTCGTTATCAAACTTGAAGCCGGGGTTAGACTTTTCAAAAGCAGTCAGCATCTTTTTGAAAAATCCACGGGCCTTTTCCTTGTAGCTCTTAATGAACTTGGCGGCCCAAAAATCCTTCTTTTCATAAAGATTGCGGTAATAATTCTTAAACTCACCTTCGGCAATATCGAACTCGATGTACAAATATTCCTTGTCGGGCTTGTCCTCAACCGAGGTAATTCCGCAAACGTAACCGCCTGCAGGGAGCTTCTCAAAATCCTTTACTTCTTCAACTTCGTTCCAGTTAATATTCTGCATAATAATTCTCCTTTAAAACTTGTAAAATTCTCTTATTGCTGTATCCACAGCCTTGAGGTCGTTTTCGATTTCTAAATCGAAGAGTCCTTCGGGACTTTTTGCGATGTCATTACTGCCGCCTTGAGTTTTAAAGAAATGTTTAGTCCCGTCTGTCATACAGTGCAGACATACGGTAAACATTCCTTCAATACAAACCTTCTCATCCAAAAGCTTGCCCACAGTTCTGACCTTAACCTCTCCCAGGTCGTTGCTTATTTCATGCATTATAAAATAAACAATAACGTCTTCGGGAAGATCTTCCTTAACAAAAAGGATGATATCCCAGAACTCGTCACCTATCTGATTGAAGAGGTCAAAGGTTGTACTGCCTTTTTTAGGGGTGCTGTGACCTTTCATAAAGGTGTTGGTTTGCAGATAGCCGGCATCATCAATAATGGCTGCCTTGCAAGGCATTTTGCTAAGCTGAGCCTTAATGGTGGAATAATTGCGGCTCTTCAGCTCGTATTTAAATTTTTTAGGCAGAGGTAAACGTTTTGAAATAACGTTTATAAAAAATATTTCGTCTTCTGCAAAATTTATCAGCGAACGACTCTTGCCGCTGCCGGATTTGCCGTAGATTAAAATTGGTTCGCCCATACTATTCCTCCTTTTCGTTTCTTTGCAGAGGGCATTTGTCGCCCACGTATCTGTTCGGATATGCCACCGGCTCCTTGTTGAGCTGGCACATCCGTTCGTTCGACGAAAGATAAGGACACCGCACGCAGGATATGTCTGCGTTTCCCTTAAAATCCACAGGGAAATTTACTTCAATAACCGCATAGGCCTTGACGTAACCGGCAACGCCGCTTTCAAGATCAGGCATCCTTCTTTTCCTCCTTCTTGGTAACGTAGAGCTCGTAAATCGTGCCGTTGAATTTAGCCTTTACCTGCATTTCGATGAACTCGTCAGTCATATTCATCCAGATGATGCTGCCGAGCTCCCCGGCACAAATAATAAGATCGTTAAGTATTTTTTCCATCTACTTTCCCTCCGAATATTCATTCGCAACCTCAATGTTGCTTCTTCTTTCTCTGCGTCTGAGTGCGTTGCGGAGCCTTTCGTTCTCGTATGTAAGCTCGTCCACACGACCGCGGGCCTTATCCAGCTTGGCCCCTTCGCTTACCCAACCGCCCAGAGCTATAAGCGCAATGGCGCAGATCATTACAAAGATTATAACTGCTATCCGGTAGCTAAAAATTATCATAATTTCCTCCTTGTTTAAATGTGCCTATCCTCCGCCGGGGTCTTGCCTTCGCGAAGTCGAACGCGTAGCGCGCCGTAAGGCGGGATCTCGGCGGAAGCTTACTATGATATAAATCCCCTTGCGCCCCGCAGGGCATATCGCATCGAAGATATATCGCAGGCGTCAGCCTATATCGCAAATCCCGTTAGGGATTTATATCGCGGCGTGAGCCCCTCGACCGTGGCGAAGCCACGCCGAAATTATTCAATATTCAATATTCATTATAACAAATACCTCCGACGGGTCATCCTGAGCGAAGTCGAACGCGTAGCGCGCCGTAGGCGGGATCTCGGCGGAAGCATAGTCACTATTCAATATTTTTCGTCAGGAGCTCAAAGACCTTCTGCGCATCGCCCTCGGTCTTCATATCAAAAAGCTTCCCGGTGATGTCCTCCGACAGGTCAAATTCCGCATCCCCCGCCGCAAGCACTATAAGCTCGTGCATATCAGAGGTCGCAAAATCGAAATCGGTGTTATCAAGCGCGCAGGAATTAAAGGCGGATTCCACAGCCTCCCTGAAACGGTTAAGCTTCGCAAGTGCCCCGACAGCCCGCTCCAGCACCTCCCTGCGGCTGACCTCGTCCCTTACAAAGGGCTTATATCGGTTCTCCTTGCAGTGAGGGCAAAGGTACCACTTTTCGCCGTGGGCCTCCTCCACCTCCAGCGGGAACCTGAAAGCCTCCCCACATTCCAAGCATCTAAACATCTGAAGACGCCTCCTTTTCTACGATAAACCCCAGCTTTATAAGCTTAGCCCTGCGGCGTTCCAGATCGGAAATATCAAGTCCCCAGGCTTTGTAGGCTATGTCTGTAGGTACCTGACTTTCGTCCCAGGACTTTCTTTCCGGATGTCTTGCCATCTCCTCCCGAGCCTGTCTTTTAAGCTTGGCCACCGTAGCCGAGCTCTTTACGCCGAAAAGCTCACCGATATCCTTGCTTGAAAGCTCAAATTTTTCATAATAAAGCCGCACAGCGGCATCTATATCCCGCACGTTAGGCGTGCCCATAAAATAAACCTCCTTGACATATCCCCGAAACGAGGATATAATTTAATAAAGTATTTTTGCTTTGCCGCTCTATCGGGAGTTCCCCCTCCCTGAGCGGTTTTTTATTTTTGCCTTTATCCTGCAGTTCGTGTGACAACAACCGTGGTTTTTGTTTTATGCCCTGCATTCGGGATCTCTTTTTTTAGAGTCGGTATTAACGCAACCCCGATTATGTTTGTAACAGCCTTTGCAAAAGATATGATGCTCGTCCGACGGAAAATTCACCATCGGATTCTTTTTCTTTCGCTTCGGCTCTTCGGTTTCAAGCCTCATAAAATCGCCTCCCTTTTGTCGTTCCTTGTCGAATTTCGCCGCGTTTAGTCGATTAAACACTTTCTGCAAAAAAAATATCGTCGATCGTAGTTCCCAGTGCACCGGCAATTTTGACAAGGGTCTTCGTAGTAGTGGTTTTCGCTTCACCACTCTCAAGCGCCACGATCGTTCCGCGGCTTACACCGCTCTGAGCAGCCAGTGTTTCCTGTGTCATACCTCTGGCCTCTCGAACCTCTTTTATCCTGTATCCCATTTCTTCACCTCCTCTTTGCTTTTTCATACCACCTTTGATATAATAGATGCGGAAAGGCGGTGATATTATTGACCTATTATCATATAGACCGTTTATGTTCCGGAAGTTCTTCAGCAGAAAGAGTTTTGGGTTCCATCATACCGGTATAGTTTCTGTCTCTCTTTATACGTGTTCCTTTTTGTTTTTTCCGAATATCAAAAAACAGATGAAGGGAACAGATCACCGAAAATAGCGAAAAACATAATGAAAATATTGAAAACCACATTCTATCACCTCCTCGTTTAATCGATTGCACATTCATTCTATCACAGCTTTTCCGCTTTGTCAAGCCTATTAAACAATTTTTGTTAAATTTCTTAAACATTTTCTTGACAACGCCCTTTATAAAATGTATAATGGATTTAACAAAACCGAAAGGAGAAGAAATATGACGCTTTCAGAATTGATTATTTCCTATCGAAAAGAAAACGACCTTTCTCAGAGAAAGTTTGCCGAAATATGCGGTCTTTCCAACGGATATATATCTATGCTCGAAAATGGCGTAAATCCTAAAACCGGGATGCCTATCACGCCTACGCTTCAGAAATTAAGAAGCCTTGCAAGCGGATTAAATCTTTCCATAAACGAGCTTTTTGCAATGGTTGACGATATTGATATCGTATTAAACGACGGAGAGGTTCGTTCTTTCAAGTTTCCACCACCTGCCGTTACCGACGAGTTCATTACCTTTCCCGTTATAGGTGAGATAGCCGCAGGCTATGATCATATCGCTATTGAAAACTGGGAAGGCGATACTGCGGACATTCCGAACAGTTATCTCGGCGGCCGTTCTCACGAAGATTTTTTTGTGCTGAAGGTAAAGGGCGGTAGTATGTGGCCCGATTATCGCGACGGTGACAAGGTTTTAATACTCAGGCAGTCCACCATGGATTACAGCGGTCAGGTCGGCGTCGTTATTTACGACGATAACATCGGCACCTTGAAAAGGGTCGAATATAAGCCGGGCGAAGACTGGATGAAGCTTGTTCCCATAAATCCCGTTGTTGACGAAATAGAGATTAAAGGCGAACAATTGGAGCATTGTCACGTAATCGGTGTAGCAAAGCTTTTGATTCGAAATATCGAAAACTAAATAAAAAAACTCCGCCCCGGTGTTAGAGCACCAAAGCGGAGCTGCATCGGATGGTCCGATACAATATGGTCCGTGGAAAGACATATATATTGTATCACAACCGTCCTGTTTCTGCAACCCTAAAATAGAAAGGATGGTATTTTTATGCCCATCTACAAAACCGGAAAAGTAAAGGACGGTAAGCAGCAGTATCGGGTGATCTACTGCTACACCGACGCTTTCGGAAAATATAAACAGCTTTCCAAATGCGTCTATGGTATGGCCGAAGCCAAGCTCACCGAAATGGAGCTTCAGCACAAGGTAGAGGAAAACGGCCAAACCTCAAACATCACGGTAGAACAGCTTTATGCCGAATACCTTGCCGCCTCTTCCCACGAGCTCAGAGCAAGCACCCTCCGCAAAAAAGAGGCCACCGCAAACAATCACATCCTGCCGACCCTACGGGCTTACCGCCTGTCAAAGCTCACCGTGCCGGTTCTCCAGAACTGGAAGAACGAGATCTCCGAAAAGGATATCAGCCTTCAGATGAAGCAGAACACCTATAAGGAGCTTCGGGCCCTGCTCAATTTTGCCGTCCGAATGGATTATATAAAACAGAACAACCTGACGCGCCTGGGAAACTTTAAGGATCCCTACAACTTCGATAAACCTGAAGAAAAGATGCGTTATTACACCGCCGAGCAATTTAAAAGCTTCATCGCCGCGGCCGAAAACCACAAAAACAGCCTGAATGACTACGGCTATTACGTCTTTTTTATGATCGCCTTCTACACCGGGATGAGAAAAGGTGAGATAAACGCCCTGCGCTGGTGTGATATAAAAGATAATGTGATCCACGTAACCCGCTCGGTAAACCAGAAGCTGAAGGGCAGGGAATATGAGTTCACCCCGCCGAAAAACCCCTCCAGCGTGCGAAAATTGCAGATTCCAAGTAAACTGAACGCCGTTCTTGAAGCTCACAAAAAGCGCCAGCAGGAAAACTGCACCCGCTGGACCGAGGATTTCCTTGTCTGCGGCGGAATAAACTGTCTGAGTGATACCGCAATATCGAATAAGAATATACAGTATGCCAAGGAAGCAGGCCTCGAGCCGATACGTGTCCACGACTTCCGCCATACCCACGCCACCCTGCTTATTAACGAGGGCATCAATATTCAGGAGATCGCCCGCCGCCTTGGGCACGCCGACACAACGGTAACCCTTAAGGTGTATTCCCACCTCTATCCAAGAGAAGAAGAACGAGCAATAAAAGTGCTTGAAAAGATATAAGAAAATACAAAAAAGACCGCTCTACCCAAACGGAAAAGAGCGGCTTTTGTCGTTTTATGCTGAAATTTTTCTTGACAAGGAAGAATTTTCCAATTATAATGCGGTTGTTTGAAGTATTTTCTTGCAAAAGTCTTGCAAAAACAGAAGAAACCGCCGAAAAACAGCGGTCTCTTCAACATTTGGTGGACCTGAGGAGGATCGAACTCCCGACCTTTCGGATGCGAACCGAACACTCTCCCAGCTGAGCTACAGGCCCTTTTGCCCTCATATTATATCACACCCAAAAACAAAAAACAAGAGGCTTGCTGAACGGAAAGTTGAGAATGGAAAATTAAGGTGCGCCTTCGCCACGGTCGAGGGGCTCACGCCGCGATATAAATCCCTATCGGGATTTGCGATAT
>CAZRHF010000074.1:0-11062 GCA_964599835.1 uncultured Eubacteriales bacterium
CAGGCCAACCTTTTGAACCTTAAATAAACTATGGAAAAAACATTTAACAAGCTTTATGTTATAATTATGACTGCGGTTATGACGGTCATATCGGTCGCCTTTTTTTGGCTTCCCGATAAGACCTATTCCGAAAACGAAAACCGAAGCCTTGAAACCGCGCCCGAACTTTCTGCCGATACTGTTTTCTCCGGGGATTATACTCAAAATCTGGGAAGCTATTTTAGCGATCAGTTTCCCCTGAGAGACAGCTTTGTAGCGGTAAAAGCATACTCGGAACTGGTTCTCGGAAAGCGGGAAAACAACGGCGTTATCTATGCCGGATGCGATACTCTTATACCAAGACCTGCCGTATCGGAAGACCGAATTGACGATAATATAAAGGCGATATCGGAATTTGCAAATTTTACCTCCTGTGAGGTAACGGTCGTTCCTGTTCCCAGAACCGTCGACGTTTTTTCGGAACTTTTGCCAGAATGCTATCCTACTGAAGATGATCTTGCGGTTTGGAATAAGCTTCATGCGGCTACTGAAGCGTATGGCGTAAATACCGTAAATATTTACGATGTTCTTTGCGAAAGCAACGCCTATTACCGTACTGATCATCACTATACTACAAAGGGCGCTTATATTACTTATAAAGCTCTCGGTGAACGCCTTGGTTATCTGCCTTTTACCGAAGATGACTTCAGCGTTACTACCGTTACCTCAAGTTTTTGCGGAACCTCTATGCGTTCCTCGGGCTTTTATATGGCGGAAAAGGACAGTATAGAGCTTTATAGATACGAAGGTGACGGAGACTACAGCATCCTTGCCGATGGGGAGAAAACCGAGCTCTACGATATGGATAAGCTCGAAACCGCAGATAAATACGCCGTGTTTTTAGGCGGTAATCACGCGCGGGTAGATATAACTCTTGAGGGCGAAAACAGGGAAAGACTTCTTATTATACGCGACAGCTTTGCTGATAGTCTTGTTCCGTTTCTTTCCCGTCATTTTGACCTTACGCTTATAGATCTTCGTTATTACAGCGACAACGTTGCAAGCCTTACGAAAACCGAGAAAATAAGTAAGGTCCTGGTTTTAGAAAGCATTACCGAGCTTTCAACCGCAAAAAATCTTTCCTATCTTCGTATGAAATAAGGAGTTTTTATGAACAAAGTTTTAGTATTTGTCCTTTCTCTGTCGATGGCTTTTATGATGGCTTGCAGTAGCTCATCAGGCTTCCCGGAAGAGGTCTCCTGTGCCGATATTATGAATGGCGTTTTGGAGGTGACCGTTCACCCCGAAGCCGAAAAGATATACACTTCGGAAGAAGATAACCTCGACACGTATTCGCTGTCGCTTTGGTCTGACGGACTTTTTCAGGAATCTGCCGAACTTTCCAAGCTTAGCGACTATGCAATTTACGTAAGTGCGGGAACCACCACCTACGAGGTTGCTGTTTTACGAACCGAAAAAACCGACGATGTTTCTGTATTGACCGATCTTATTGTGCGAAGAAAGGAGACTCTTTCGCTTGGCGATAAGGGAATGTACGATCCGGACTTCAAAAGGCGTATGAATTCTTCCGAGGTCATAACGGTCGGAAATACAGTCATTTTTGTTATTACCGACGACAATTCAGCCGCAAAAACTGCTGTAAATGCCTTAAAGTAGGTGAAATTGGAATAAAATTCCGCTTAAGAATAATTTTTCTTGCAAAAGCGCGGTTTTGTGTGTATAATACTCATTGAACATTTTTTGGAGGTTTAAAACAAATGAATTTATTCTATCTTGCAAGTTCTACTTCTACTTCTTCGGGACAGCAGACCGGCGGTACTTTAGATATGATCGTTATGCTTCTTCCCATGGTGCTTATCTTTGGCGTAATGTGGTTTGTTATGATTCGTCCTCAGCGCAAGAAGCAGAAGGAAGAGGAGAAAATGAGGAACAATATTCAGATCGGTGATGAGATCCTCACTATCGGCGGTTTCTACGGACGCGTTGTTTCCATCAAGGAAGATGCTGTTATTTTTGAATCCGCAAGCGATCACACCAAGCAGAAGATCGCTCGTTGGGCAATTCAGCAGAATCTTACCGTTCACGACGACTGATAAAATATAAAACAGATGCCTGACGGCATCTGTTTTTTCATATTATGGCTTATTCTCACATATAAATCAGTATACGATATTTACACGGGAGAATGAATATGTCTAATGAAATTAAGTATAACGCAGGCGAAAGGGCAATAATCTACGGCGTATCATCGCTAATAGGAATGGTTGTAGGATTTTTATGTTTACTGCTTGCGGCGGCGCTGATGCTTGCAAGCGATCTTCAGGAAGGTTATGCCTCACCAATATCTGCCGTTGCTATGGGGATAGGTTCTCTTTCCGCAGGATTTTTCGCTTCGCTTAAGATCAAAAAGGGTGGAATAGTAAACGGCACTGTTTGCGGCGCGATGATCTATGCGGTAATTATGTTTATGTCGCTGTTTTTAAGTGACGGCGGTTTTTCACTTATAACTGTTTATCATTTGCTTATCGTCATTTTATCTGCAGCCGTTGGCGGGATACTGGGAGTTGCGTCGGCGTCGAAAAAGAGATATTAAAACCGCTTTATGCGGTTTTTGTTTTTTATAAAAAATTCTTGCATTACTTATATGAATATGATATCATAATGATATCTTATTGTTTGGTGGAAAGTTCCGCCTTGTTATGTTATAATAGAAGAAATTGATTGGGGGTCAGAGAATGAATAACATAATCGAAATAAGAAATTTAAGTAAATCCTTCGGAGAGATCAAAGCAGTAAATGATCTTACGTTTTCGGTAAAAGAAGGCGAGCTGTTTGCTTTTTTAGGCGTAAACGGAGCAGGCAAATCCACGACTATTAATATTATCTGCGCCCAGCTTGAGAAGGATAGCGGTACTGTTGTTATTGACGGGGACGATCTTTCGGAAAGTACCGACCGAATCAAGTATAAGATAGGCGTTGTCTTTCAGAATTCCGTACTTGATAAGGCTCTTACGGTAAAGGATAATCTCGAAAGCAGGGCGGCGCTGTACGGAATATACGGCGAAGAATTTAAAAAGCGTTTGGACGAGCTTTCTTCCTTGCTCGATCTTTCAGATCTGTTAAAGCGCACGGTCGGAAAGCTTTCCGGCGGACAGCGCAGGCGTATAGATGTTGCAAGGGCTCTTATTCATAACCCTAAGATACTTATTCTCGACGAGCCTACGACAGGCCTCGATCCGCAGACCAGAAGGCTTTTGTGGGACGTTATATATTCGCTTCGCAAAGATCGAAATATGACGGTATTTTTAACTACTCACTATATGGAGGAGGCGGCCGACGCCGACTACGTTGTTATTATAGACAGTGGAAGTATTTCTGCCGAAGGAACTCCTCTTGAACTGAAAAACAAGTACACGGGCGATTTTATAACCCTTTACGGCGTTGAGGAGAAGCAAGTAAAGCTTCTTGCCGACGATTATACGGCTCTTCGTGATTCATACCGCATATCGGTATCGGACACGGCAGAGGCTTCAAGGCTGATAATCTCACACCCCGAAATCTTCAAGGATTTTGAGATAACCAAAGGAAAGATGGATGACGTGTTTCTTGCGGTGACGGGTAAAAAGCTTGCAGGAGGAAATGAAAATGAAAACTCTTAAAGCTCTTATTAAACGAAATACCAAGTTATTCTTTAAAGATAAGGGAATGTTTTTTACATCCCTCATAACCCCTGCGATACTGCTCGTTTTATACGCTACTTTTCTTTCCAACGTTTACCGTGATTCTTTTATGATGGCCTTGCCGGAAGGACTTCCCTTAGCTGAAAAGCTGATAAACGGCTGTGTCGGAGGGCAACTGATATCCTCAATTCTTGCGGTGTCCTGCGTTACTGTAGCGTTTTGTTCTAATATGCTTATGGTTCAGGATAAGGCAAACGGCAGTATAAAGGACATAAGAATTTCTCCCGTAAAGCCCTCTGTGCTCGCCTTTGGATATTACTTTTCGACCCTTATTTCAACCCTTATAATCTGCTTTATTGCTACGGCTGTTTGCCTTGTTTACATTGCTTATACAGGCTGGTATATGTCGGTATCTGACGTTTTGTTGCTCCTTCTCGACGTGTTTTTACTCGTTATGTTCGGAACGGCACTTTCAAGCATCATAAACTTCTTCCTGAACTCACAGGGACAGATATCTGCTGTGGGTACGATAATCAGTTCGGGCTACGGCTTTATATGCGGCGCATATATGCCTATTTCGCAGTTTTCCGAAGGCTTACAGCGGGTAATATCTTTTCTTCCCGGAACCTACGGAACCTCTCTGGTGCGCAATCACGCAATGAGAGGAGTCTTCCAAGAAATGACTGAAGTCGGATTTCCGACAGAAGCAGTAAATAGAATAAAAGATACGGTAGACTGCAATCTCTATTTTTTTGACAGTAAAGTTAGTACCGACGGGATGTTTATTATTCTTTCTGTGTCGGTAATAGTGCTTGTCGGAGTTTACGTACTTATAAATAGTTTAAACGGTAAAAAGCAAAGGAAGGCCGTATGAGGGTAGTTGATATTCTTAAAAGCAATAGCGACGAAAAATATAAAAGCTTTACAGCCGCCCTTATTCCTGACCTTTCGCACGATTTGATAATCGGCGTTCGCACGCCTTTTCTTAAAGGTCTTGCAAAGGAGCTGGTTAAAGAGGGGAGAGGCGAAGAGTTTATATCGGATTTACCTCATAAATATCTCGAAGAAAACAATCTTCATGCCTTTATCTTAAACCTCGAAAAAGATTTCGATAAATGTATAGACAACATTAACGTATTTTTGCCTTTTGTCGACAACTGGGCAACCTGCGACGGATTGCGTCCTGTATGCTTTACGAAAAACAAATCAGAACTTTTAAAGCACATCTTCTTCTGGCTCGAGTCGACGCATCCCTATACCGTTCGATTCGGAATAGAAATGCTTATGTGCCATTATCTTGACGATGATTTTTCGACTGAATATTTGGAATATGTTGCACAGATCAAAAGCGACGAATACTACGTCAATATGATGATCGCCTGGTATTTTGCCACGGCGCTTGCGAAGCAGTGGGAAGATACCTTGCCTTACATTGTCGAAAACCGTCTGTCTCTGTGGGTAAAGAATAAAACGATTCAAAAAGCCGGTGAGAGTTACCGAATACCTGTTGAGAGGAAAAGTTTGCTTAAAAAATACCGAGGCAAAGGAAAATATTTGTAAAAAAACGGAATAAACCTACTTTTATTATCTGAAAAGTTTTGGTAAAATTAGGTCAGTAATTTAGAAAGTGGGTCATTATATGGGTAAATCTACAGACTTTCGTTACAATACAGGTGCCACAAAGGTGCCTTGGGCTGCAGTAGGCGAAAACTATAACGTAAACGATCTTGTTGAGATCGTCAAATTTCTTATGCAGGGCGAAGGTCCCGAGTACGATGCGGCTATAGATGCTGTAAAAGCACAGATCGAAAAGCTTGATAAGATATCTGCGCCCCCCGGAAAGCTTTCCCTTGCATCCAAGGTAGAGGCCGCAGAAGAGGCCGCAAACGTATATCTCGGAACCGATAGCAGCACGTTCGTTACAAACGCAACCTCAGGTTTTGAGATCGCTTACAAATACGCCAATTTAAAACCGGGCGATGAGGTTATCGTTCCCGCGATCACCTTTATCGCAACAATGGCGTATCCTCTTTCGGTCGGGGCCAAGCTCGTATTTGCAGACGTCGATCCGTTAACGATCAATATGGATCCTGCTGACGTTGCAAGAAAGATAACCCCAAAAACCAAGATGATAGTTCCCGTTCATATAGGCGGATATCCCGTAGATATGGACCCGATAATGGAGCTCGCAAGAAAACATAATATTATTGTTCTTGAAGATGCCGCTCACGCTTTTGGTGGGATGTATAAGGGTAAAAAGATCGGAACAATAGGCGATTTTGCCGCATTTTCCTTCCATGAAGTTAAAAACATTACCTCGTTCGGTGAAGGCGGAATCGCCACAACAACCGTACCGGGTTTTAAAGACCATATGAAGCGTGCCCGTTTTGTCGGAATGGATTTCAGCCGTAAGATAAAAGACTGGCTCTACGATGTTTCGGCGATTCCCGGAAAGGAAGAACCCTTCGTTGCGGTCAACTATTCGACAACCGAAATCCAGGGACTCGGTTTATCTCTTCAGATAAGCCGTAACGAGCAGATAATCGCCGAAAGACGCGCCGCTGCTGAATACCTTAACGGTAAGCTTTCGGTAAATCCTGCAATTATTTGTCAGGATCTCGGAAATGACGATATTAAGCCTACCTTCCATCTCTATTTGCTTCAGATCGACCCCGATAAGGCCGGCGGAGATATTCAGGTATTAAAGAAAAAACTCGAAGATAAGGGCGTAACGAATATTCCTCATTTCGGACCTCTTTATCGTTTCCGCGTGACTCAGCAGATGGGATATGACTCGGATGAAATAGCTAAGACCTGTCCCGTTTGTGAAGAAGTATTCTATAAGCGCTTTACACATTTGCCTCTTTACGGACTTACCAAGGAACAGCTTGACTATATGGCTGATTCCATTCTTGATTCGGTTGCAGAGATGCAGGCAGGTAAGTAATTTAAACGATTTGCGGGAGATATTTATGAAACTTAATTGGGGAGTTATCGGTTGCGGTGGTATTGCTTATCGCCGTACCATTCCCGGAATGATGCTTTCGGAAAACTGCCGACTTGTTGCAGTTATGGATACGGATGTTTCCGTTGCCGATAAGGTTAAGGATGAATTCGGTGTTCAGTACGCATTTGACACAGTTGACGGGCTTCTTTCGATAAGCGAAATAGATGCTGTGTATATAGCTTCTCCTGTTTTTTGTCATAAGGAGCAGGTTATTGCCGCGGCGAAAGCAGGAAAGCATATACTTCTCGAAAAGCCGATGGGTCTGACAGTTTTCGAGTCTGAAGAGATCGAAGCCGTGTGTAAAGAATACGGTGTTAAGCTCGGGGTTGGACTTATGATGCGTTTTAACAGCATTCATCAAACTCTTAAGGAGATGATTGCCGCAGGTAAGCTGGGGGAAATTGTTTCTGTACGAACTCAATTTACCTGCTGGTATCCCGAGATAGAGGGTGCCTGGCGCCAGAGAATTGCTACTTCCGGCGGTGGAGCGCTGATGGATATGGGTATTCACTGTATCGATCTTATCCGGTTCGTAACAGGAATGGAAGTTAAAGAGGTTACTGCTTTTACCTCTGATCAGATATTCAGATATGAGGTTGAGGATGCAGCCTCGGTCATAATGCGTATGGAAAACGGTGCTCTTGCTTACGTTGATGTTGCCTTCAATATTCCAGATGATGCCACCGTTTGTAAGCTTGAGATATACGGTACAGGCGGAAGCGCGGTTATAGATGGCAGCCTTTCTCAGGAAGAATCGGGGCAAGGGCTTCTCATACTTACCGACAGTACTAAGGGCTACGACGCTGGTCAAAATCGCAGGAAAGCCGAAAGCTCGAAGCTTTTGCCTGTCGCAGGTAATCTATATACAAAAGAGGTATCTGCCTTTGCAGATGCGGTAATAAACGATTCTGAAATACCCGTTAGTTCTTTTGAGGCAATTGCTGCTCAGAGAATAATTGAAGCTGCATATAATTCGGCGTCAGCGCGGACGGTATCAGAGGTTATTTAGGAGGTGTAAAGTGGATATTTTAGCTTACATATTAAGTTTCTTGGGTACCGCCTGTATAGTAGCATCTTCGCTGGTAAAAGGTAAGAATATGAAGGTGATACTGTCGCTGATTTTTTCCGCCAACGTTTTGGTTGCGATAAGTTATCTTGTTGGTGGTGACGGTATAAACGGAATGGTATCCTGCTCTCTTGGCGCAATTCAGGCACTGGTAAATTATCTCTTTGAGCGCAAGGGTCTTCCGATCCCGAAATGGCTTCTGGTTATTTACGGTTCGGCCTTCGCAGGTGTTAATTTCCTGTTTGGCGGAATAAACGTAGCGAGTGTTCTTGCCATATTGGCTTGTCTTGCATTCGTTATATGTATCGGTCAGAAGAACGGAGCAAAATACCGTTTTTGGACGATATTCAATACTGTTTTATGGTGTTCTTTCGATATAGTTTCCCATACCTACTATGCTTTGATTATGACCCATGTTCCGCAACTTCTTTTTAACGTAGTAGGGATGATAATTTACGATAGAAAAAAACATTAAAAAATCTCCGGATAATTCCGGAGATTTTTTTCTTAGTTGGCTTGCGACTTTTTAAATTTTAGGGGGGTTACGCCCATTTGAGATTTAAACAGCTTGGTATAGTAGGATGCACTGGAAAAGCCGCATTTTTGCGAGATCTCTTCAATGGATAGAGCGCTTTTGGTCAAGTATCCAACCGATTTTTCGATTCGCTTTTTGTTGATGTATTCGCCTATGGTACAGTTAAAGCAGGAATGAAATTTACTGTAGAGCACATTCTTGGATACGTTGATCTTTTTAGATATGTTTTTTATCGAAAGATCCTTTTCGAGATTATCGTTTATGTATGTAACAGTGTTTTGAAGTATCTCGTCGAAATCCGGCTTAAGCATGTCTTCGGTAAGTATCTGAGAAATAAGCATCTGAGCAAGGTTCGAAATACTTCTGGCTTTTTCGGCGTCAAACAGAGAAAGTGAAGCATAATGCTCGGAAAGACTCATCTTTTCAAGATACGGGTTACTTTGGCATTCCTCTGAATCTGGTAGTTCAGTATTCATTTTCATCTGACCGAAGAACAGATATCCTATTATTTGCTCATTCCAGGTAATTGGGGAAACAATGTTTGTAAGTCCGAAGGGGCATACGTCCTGCTCGATAGCTTTACTTTGCATACTTCGGTTTAAAAGCATTTCGTCAAAGGCTATGCAGGCGTTTTTGCAGGTGCTGTCATTTTGAATGTATCTGCAGTAGTTGCATATTTCGTGATGACTGGAGCTTATCGGGATGAAATTATTTCCGAAAAGGTCGATGCGCACGCCGGTAGCCTTATAAAAGTCGTGGAGAACGTCGTTGATCTTTTGGGCGTCGTAATTGATGAGCATAATATTGTCATTCCTTATTTTTCTTTATGATTATTATATAATTTTACCCAATTTTTGTCAATAAGTTTTGCAAAACAGGAAAATAGTTACAAAACCAAGGAAAGAAAGCACTTTCTTTTTAATCTGTAATTTGCTAAAATAATCTTGGGTAAATATATCGGATCGATATATTCTAAAAATAACCTTCAGGAGGTAGAATATGGAACTGCTTAGAAAGGCTAAATGTCTTTTGCTCGTAGCACTTTTTGCGGTAGTTTTTGTCGGATGCTCCGGCGAAGCAAAGACACCTGTCGGCGATCCTTCGTCCGACGCCGCTGACGACGCTGAGCATAGACCTATGTACGAAAAAGAAGAGGTCGTAGAATACGAGGATAACGATCATCTTTTCGATTATGAAGAGGCTAAATGGGACGGTCCCGAAGGCTACGTTATAGTAATACCGGCAGGAAATGCTGCAGCAAAGGAATCTGCGACACTTTTGAGAGATTATTATAAGAATACGCACGGAGTTCAGCTGTCGCTGGTAACCGATAATACGGCAGAATCCGAAAAGGAGATCCTTGTCGGAAAAACAAACCGTGCAGATAGCGCTAAAGATCTTGCCGACTCTAAGATCAGTGTATCGGTTAAAGGCCGAAAGCTCGTTATAAATGCCGGTCACGACGTAACGGTAGATTCAGCAGTTAAAAAGTTTATTCGCCTGGCACCCGAAAAAGGTCAGGCATTTACCTTTGATATAGAGACCGATTTTAAGTCGGCTCTCAGTGGCGACTATGCAGGCTATGAATACGTTTGGGGCGACGAGTTTGAAGGAAACGGAATTGATTTTTCCAACTGGGACTACATAACCAAGATGATCGGAAACGACGTTGTGGAGCTTTCGTACGAGAAGAACGTTGTTGATGTTGCCGACGGACGCTTAAAGCTTCACGCTATCTCTTATTTCAATAATAACCGCGAAGGAACCGAATACCGCATACCCGGATCGGTAATCACTCAGAACAAAATGAACTATGTGTACGGATATCTTGAGATCCGTTCCCGAGTTCCTTATTCTCCCGGCGTGTGGGCCTCCTTCTGGACTCAGTCTACCGATGTGCTCAAGGGTACGAGAAACTATGACTATATGCTCGAGGTTGATATCTACGAAATATTCCGTACCTACGGAAAGCATCCGAACCTCATTCATTGGTATCCCGAAAGCTTCGACTACAATGCCAGGTACGAGCCCGCCAAGACTCCCGGTGTTTCTGTAAGTAACGCAATATATCCCGTTGGATCCAATCCCGACGTTTATTGGTTTGAACCCAGCGATAGCCTGAATTACGAGTATCATACCTATGCGTATGAATGGACTCCTACCGAAATTAAGATGTATGTCGACGGAGAATGTCACGTCACCTACGATATCACCAAGGCGTTCTTCGATAAGCATCAGGATATGTCCAGCTATCACGATCCTCAGCACGTTATTTTTAACAACCACGTATTCTATCCCGGTGTGTCCGAGGCCTGTGTTTCTATAGCGCTTCACCCCGAATCACTACCGGCCTGTCACTATATTGATTATATTCGACTTTACCAAAAACCCGGCGTCGGTGAGCTTTACACCGCCGACTGATACATTCATACCGTGCAAAACCGTTTGCAGGAAAAGAGGGTAATATGACTAATTTGATTAAAAAGCTAAAAAGCCTTAAGATAGGACACTCTGCCTTATCGGTGATACTCGCTATGGCTGTGCTTATATCTACGCTTGGTATCGGTGCAGGTATTTTTGCCAGCGCAGTTACCGTATGGGACGGAGGCTCTGTCGCACCTACCGAAGGAAGCGGAACCGAGAACGATCCCTATCTCATCACTAACGGCGCAGAACTCTATAATATCATAGAGAACGGCGGCGGTGCAGGGGTTTATTACAAACTCACAAACGACATCTACCTTAACGACGTCAATAAGATCAATTGGTCAACG
>CAZRHF010000075.1:0-10774 GCA_964599835.1 uncultured Eubacteriales bacterium
ATCCAAGAGCCGTACCTACCCCCCTCATAACCAACCCCGCCGAAAGACTTTCGGGTTGGCAGAACCTCATACGAAACACTTCCATTGACGCGATACCGCCGCTTCTCAACATTTTTGTCGGCAATATGAGCATAATTGGTCCCCGTCCGGCCCTTTATAATCAGGATGACCTCATTGAAGAGCGCGATAAGTACGGTGCTAACGATATACGTCCGGGCCTTACGGGCTGGGCTCAGATAAACGGTCGCGATGAACTCGAAATACCGGTTAAAGCCGCTCTCGACGGTGAATATGTTGAAAAATGCTCCTTCCTCTTCGACTGCAAATGCTTTTTCGGTACGATCAAAGCTGTTCTGAAGCACGACGGAGTGGTTGAAGGCGGAACCGGAGAGCTCGAGCGTCAGGCTGCCAAATCCGAAGATAAGGAAGAGGCAAACGTCTGATGAAAAAAATACTTATTACCGGTGCCGACAGTTACGTTGGAACCTCTTTCGAAACGTATCTTAAGGACTTTCCCGAAAGCTATTCGGTAGACACAGTTGATATGATCGACGGTAGTTGGAAGGAACGTTCTTTTTCGGGCTACGACGTCGTTTTTCACGTTGCAGGAATCGCCCATAGCGATATTTCTAAGGTAAGCGATGAGGTTGTTGAACTTTATAAAAAAGTAAACACTGACCTTACTGTCGCGACCGCTGAAAAAGCTAAAGCCGACGGCGTGAAGCAGTTCGTTTTTATGAGCTCCATGATCGTCTACGGGGACAGCGCTCCCATAGGCAAAGAAAAGATCATTACCAAAGACACCGTTCCTGAACCGGCTAACTTCTACGGCGGCAGTAAACTCAACGCCGAAAAAGGTATAGCACATCTCGAAGATGAAAATTTCAGAATAGTTATTCTTCGTCCTCCGATGATATATGGAAAAAACAGTAAAGGCAATTACCCTGTACTTTCGAAATTTGCTCAAAAACTTCCGTTCTTTCCTTATGTCAAAAATCGCCGTTCTATGCTTTATATCGGAAATCTTTGCGAGTTTGTAAAGATCATGGTCGACCGTGAAGAAAGCGGAATCTTTTTTCCCGCAAATAAGGAAGATACAGTTACCTCCCTGCTTGTTAAAAGCGTTGCAAACGCTCATAATAAAAAGCTCGCGGTAATTAAGGGATTTGGATGGTTGTTTAAGCTTTTTGCTCCGATAGTACCGAAAATCAATAAGGTTTTCGGAAATCTTTCTTATGCGTCAGATCTTACCGAGTACCCTGTAGAATACCGTCTGTATTCTCTTGAAGAATCTGTAAAGGAAACGGAGAAGTTATGAAAATATTAGTAGTTTCACAATACTTTTACCCCGAATCCTTCAGAGTAAATTCCTTCTGTTTAGAGCTTAAAAAACGCGGTCACGACGTAACCGTTCTTACCGGATATCCACAGTATCCTTACGGTAAGATATACGACGGATACGGCTTTAAGATCCCTTACGAGAAGTATTGGAACGGTATTCGCGTTGAAAGGGTTAAAACCCAACCAAGGAAGAAATCTGCAATAGGTCACGTAATTAATTGCACAAGCTTTGTTCATAGCGGTAAAAAATGGGTAAAAAAATGCAAAGAAAAATTCGATGCTGTTTATGTTTTCGAGGTTTCTCCCGTCACGGTCGGTCTTCCCGCCGTTGCTTATAAGAAGAAATTCGGAACGCCCATCTTTTTTAACGTGCAAGACCTTTGGCCCGAAAATGTCGAGGTTATATTAGGTATTACGAATCCGCTTATTATAGGCGTAATTAACAAGATCGTCAATAAGATCTATACCGTCAGTGATAAGATACTTTGTACCTCGAAAAGCTTTGTTGATAATCTTAAAACCAGGGGAGTAGAGGACGATAAGCTTATCTTCTGGCCACAGTTTTGTGAGGATCCGGAGATTTCTTCGCTTGTCCGTCCGGAAATCCTGAATAACGATTCGTTTAATATCGTTTTTGCAGGAAATATCGGCAAGGCGCAGGGTCTTGATATGCTTGTTGAGACCGCTGATCGACTCAAAAATGAAAATATACGCTGGTATATTGTTGGTGACGGTCGTTATAATGACACTTTAAAGCAAAAAATAGCTGATCTTGGTCTCAACGATAAGATCGTATTCACCGGTTGGCTTTCCGAGGAAGAAGCGAACGCATACGTCCGTTTTGCTGACTGTGCTTATCTTTCCTTTGTTCCAAATAAGGTGTTTAATATGACCATTCCCGCAAAGCTTCAGACCTATCTTGCTTGCGGTGCACCTGTTTTGGCCGCTGCCGGAGGGGAGTCTGCGAGGATCATTCGCGAGGCAGAATGCGGAATAGCTGTTGCTCCCGATACCGATTCTGTGGTAGAAGCATTGAAGCATCTTATCACGCTTGACGCTGAGGAGTTAAACACAATGCGGATCAATTCCCGTTCCTATTTTGAGGAGCACTTTACAAAAGAAATGCTCGTTGACCGATTTGAGGAGCTTCTGGAGGAAATTTGATGAAGGTTTTACAGATCAATTCGGTCTGCGGAATACGCGGAACCGGTCGTATATGTACCGATATTGCCGATATCCTTACGCAGAACGGACACAGATGTAAAATTGCATACGGCAGAGAGACCGTTCCTGAGAAGTATAAGAAATACGCCGTAAGGGTCGGGAGCGATCTCGGCGTTAAAATCGACGCGCTAAAATCCCGTATTTTCGATAACGCCGGTTTTAATTCAAAGTCTGCAACGAAGAAATTTATAAAATGGGTAAGGGAATACGATCCGGATATAATCCACCTTCACAATATCCACGGTTATTATATAAACGTTGAAATTCTTTTTGATTATCTCAAGGAATCAGGCAAACCCGTGATCTGGACCCTCCACGACTGCTGGAGCTTCACCGGCCATTGCGCATATTTCGATTTCGTCGGTTGTGATAAATGGAAGAGCGGATGCGAAAACTGTCCTCAGCATAAGGAATACCCTTCTTCTTTGTTTGCGGACAATTCTGTGCGTAACTATTGCAAGAAAAAAGAGATATTAACCGGAATTAAAAATATGATGCTTTTGACGCCGTCGCGCTGGCTTGCAGATTGCGTTAAGAAGTCTTTTCTGGGCGACTATCCCATAACGGTTTTTAACAACGGAATTGATCTTGATGTATTCAGACCTACAAACAGCACCTTCCGCCAAAAGCACGGCCTTGAAGACCAAAAGGTTCTTCTTGGCGTTGCCTCTGTGTGGGACAGAAGGAAAGGCCTGACTGATTTTATCGGACTTTCAAAAGTTCTTGATGATGAATACAAAATTGTTCTTGTCGGACTAAACAAAGAGCAAATGGCTTCTTTACCAGAGAAAATTCTTGGACTACCTAGAGTGCTGGAATCTTCGGAGCTCGCAAAGATATATTCTGCGGCCGATGTTTTCCTTAATCTCAGCGTAGAGGAAACTATGGGACTGACCACCGTTGAAGCATTAGCTTGCGGTACACCGGTTGTAGTTTACGACCGCACCGCCGTACCGGAAGTGGTCGACGAAAAGTCCAGCATTGTTGTTAGTGCAGGGGACATAACCGCCCTTAAAGAAGCAGTAACCTCTATCAAAATCAGCGAAGTTGACTGCATAAACAGAGCCGCCAATTTTGACAAGAATAAACGGTATAATGGTATTTTGGAGCTTTATTCAAAGCTTTATCAGCCGTAATCGGAGGATCGTATGTGTGATTTAACAGTAATCATACTCACTTTCAATGAAGAAAAGAATATCATAAGAGCAATTTCCTCGGTCAAAGATATTGCCAAACGAATCGTTGTTGTTGATAGTGGCAGTACCGATAGTACCGTTGAACTGGCAAAGGAAAACGGTGCTGAAATTTTTGTTAACGTTCCTTTTGTTAATCAGTCGGTTCAGTTTAATTGGGCTCTTGATAATATCAATGTTGATACTACTTGGGTATTACGCCTTGATGCTGATGAAACGTTGACTGACGATAGCAGAAACGAAATTTCTGAGTTTATGTCTAATAATTCTGAAACTTCGGTTAATGGAGCTGTTCTCAGATTTAATGTACGTTTTCTTGGTAAAGATTTGCGGCATGGAGGAATTTATCCCTTTCGTAAGCTGGTGCTTTTTAAATACGGTAAGGCACATATGGAGTGCCGTAGCATGGATGAGCATATCATGCTTGATGAAGGTACTAGTCAAATCATGCAAAAAGATTCACTGCATTGCGATTTTAAGGATATTTCTTATTGGATAGATAAACACAATAAATACTCATCAAGAGAAGTATTGGATTATTTGGCAAAAGATGAATGTGATACTGCTTCGTTGAATAAATCCGCAAGAGTTAAAAGGTTTATTAAAACAAAAGTTTATTATAAACTTCCTATGGGCTTCAGGTCCTGGCTTTATTACGTTTATCGCTACTATTTCCGCTTAGGTTTTTTAGACGGAAGAGAAGGAAAAATATTTTGTTTTTTACAGGCCTACTGGTATAGGTTTTTGGTTGATGCAAAAATTTATGAAGCTGAGCTTGAACAAAAGGAAAAGAAGTAATGAAAAGAATACTTATTCTTATGGGAAGGTATCTGCCGGGCTATAAAGACGGCGGTCCTGTAAGAACGATGATAAATCTTACCGAAGCTCTCGGTGATGAATATGATCTGCGTATCGTTGCCCTTGATCGTGATCACGGTGATACAAAGCCTTACGATAATATCCGTTATGGAGAGTGGATGACGGTAGGAAAGGCTAAGGTTCGATATGTTGAACCAAAAGGCTTTTCCTTTAAGCTTATACGTGAACTTGCGCGCAATTGCGATCTTATTTATACCTGCGGTTTTTATGACGATTATGGATATAAAACACTTATTCTGAATCGTTTTAATAAACTTTTTGGAAAGCCTGTTGTCGTTGCTTCTATGGGTAGCTTTTCTAAAGGTGCGCTTTCTCAAAAGTCGCTTAAAAAGAAGGTTTTTATAGGTTTATGCAAGTTTTTCGGACTGTTTAATAAGATTATATGGTCGGTCACATCGGAGCTTGAAGGTACCGATTTAAAGAATACTATCGGTAAGAAGGCGGCTTATATTGTTGCTGAAGATCTACCGCGTTCTGATGTGCCCGGAAGAGGCTCGGTAACTAAGGTACCTGGTTCGTTAAGGGTTGTTTTTTTATCAAGAATTTGCCCTCAGAAAAATTTGCTGGGAGCGATTAAAATTTTGTCGAGGTCTGCATCAAACGTTAAATTCGCCATTTGCGGACCTGATGAAGATAAAGAATACTTTAGTTTGTGCACGAAAGCCTTTGAAGAGCTCCCCGCGAATGTTAAGTGGGAGTATAAAGGTAATATTCCGTCCGAAGAGGTTCAGCAAACCCTTTCGGGTTATGATGTTCTTTTACTTCCGACTCTTGGAGAAAATTACTGTCACGTTGTTTTTGAGTCCCTTTCAGTTGGATGTGTTCCTGTCATCAGCGATACTACGCCTTGGCAAGATCTAAAGGATGCCGGCTGTGGGTATGTTATTGCATTAGACGATGAAGCCGGTTTCATAAACACGCTGGAATCTATCGCCAAGATGGATGAAAATGAGTTTTCAAAGCTTTCTACAAATGCAGTAATCTATGCTAAAAATAAAGCAGCAATTGCCGTTACGAATACCGGCTACAGAAAGATTTTCGATATGTCTGGAAAAGAGGATTTATGAAGGTTCTTTGGTTAACTAATATTCCTTCTCCTTACCGGGTTGATTTTTTTAATGAGCTGGGTAAGAAATGTGAATTAACGGTATTGTTTGAAAAAGGTTACTCTTCTGAGCGTGATGATGCCTGGAAGAATTATAAATTTGAAAATTTTGAAGGTATTATTCTTGGCGGAATAAGCGTCGGCGTAGCCGAAACCTTAGGATTTTCGGTTTTAAAGCATTTAAAAAAGAATAAATACGATCATATTGTTGTTACAAATTATTTTGATTTCACCGGTATGCTTGCCGTTTTATGGATGCGACTTAAGGGTATGCGATATTCTGTTGAGGGTGACGGGGCTTTTGTTGGAACAGGAAAAGGCTTAAAGGAGAAACTTAAAAAGTTTGTCATTTCTAAGGCGCTATATTGCTTTAGCACCTGCGAGGAGCATGATAAATATTACTTAGCATACGGAGCTAAGGAAAGCCGAATAATTCGTTATCCTTTTTCATCTGTAAAAGCCGAAGAGCTTGTAGAGCAGCCATTGTCTATCTCTGAAAAAAGTGAAATTAAATCCAAATTTGGTATATCAGAGAAAAAGGTTATTTTGGCAGTCGGTCAGTTTATTCCGCGTAAGGGCTTTGATACCTTGCTTAAAGCCGCAAAGCAGATCCCAAATGACTCGGCAGTATATATTGTTGGCGGCGAGCCTACGCAGGAGTACATTGGCCTTAAGGAAACCTTAGATCTTTCTAACGTACATTTTGTCGGGTTTAAAAACAAGATCGAGCTTTTGGAGTATTATAAGGCGGCCGACCTGTTCGTTCATCCTACCAGGGAAGATATCTGGGGCCTTGTTATAAATGAAGCTATGGCTTGCGGTTTACCGGTTGTTACCACCGATAGGTGTAACGCAGGCTTGGAAATGATTTCTGATGAGAGATGCGTAATTTCGCCTGAATCTCCGGAAGAACTTTCTAATGCTATTTGTAGAATTTTGAACGACTCAAATTATGCAAATATGCTTGCTGCCGAGAATCTTGCGGCAGCTTCAAAATTTACCGTTGAGGAAATGGCGAAACAACATATAGAGATCTTAAATAAAAAAATTTGATCGATTATTATGATGGTATAAGGTTTAATAATGATTTTACGATTTGATAACAGAAAAATAATTATTTCATCTATTGTGCTTATCTCTTTTCTTGTAAGCATGATTTCATCAGTTTTTTTACCACTTTGGCTTATCGGCATTTCGCTTGTTTTTGTGTATGCTGAAAAGGCTAAAGGTGCCCTTAAGGCTCTTATGCTTATACAGGTAAGATCCCTTCTTAGTTCCGCAGTTGCCGTAGGAGTGGGTACAGCGTCTAACGTTAAGTGGGTTTGTCTGTTTTTATTGTCCTTCTACATACTATTCAGTTGTTATAAGCATCGCGATGGTTTAGTTAATAAACTTTTTATTTTATTACTTGTCTTTTGGGGTTACGTCTCCTTTGTGGCTTTTTTTGTAAGCTCTTTTCCTGTTGTTGTTTGTGCCAAGGTAACATCATACGTAATTCCTTTTACCGCAATACTTTTAGGAGTAAATGTTATTGACGATTATGATTGGATAGGCTACTGTAATAAAGTATTAGGCGCTGCTTTGTTTATAGGTGTCTTTTTGATCGGTTCGGCAGATGGATATCTTGTAAACGGTCATGCTTTTCAAGGTTTAATGAATCACCCCAATTTGTACGGTATAATGCTTGCTGTTTTTATGGCGGGCTATCTCTATAAAAAGAAAGACAAAACAACGCCTTTAAGTATTGCTGTTATTCTTTTCGTTTTTTATCTTATATTTCAAACCGAGTCCAGAACGGCTTTGCTTTCTGCGATAACGGTTGTTGCCGTGCACTTTTTGTTTTCAAAGATAAATATAGTTTTCAAAGTAATGCTTATTATGGCCGGAATTGTAATATTGTTCGCATCCTTGGAGCTTCCTTTCTTTGATTATCTTAATGACTTTATCTTTAAAGGACAGGATGATATCTGGTATTCAAGAAACGATTTGATGGATCAAAATATGAACAGATTCTATACCAGCCCGCTTTTTGGAACCGGATTTAATGTTCCGTACAGAGCAGGATATCAATCATTAGAGTTTTCCTTTGATATGATTGTTGAAAACGGAAATTTCATAACTGCGATACTTGGTGATATTGGTATAGTGGGGTCAATAATATTCCTGTTGGTTTATGGCAACATTTTTAGATACGGTGACAAGAGGAATTTAGCGTTATTTATTGTACCATTTATGGTTTCGATGGGAGAGATGGTTTTCTTTAGTACAAACAACTGTGCTATAGTTTTGTATTTCTACTTTGCTGTTTATTTTTGCAGCAATAAAAGTCGTATTAATGACCTATCTGCAGAAGCAATTCATAATATTTAAGAACCGGAGTTTATTTATGTATTTGTACATCAGCACCGCAACGTCATACCGAATTTATAACGATTTATTTGGAAAAGGTATGATTGCCGGTGGATATCAATCGCAAAAATTTAATTATAATGTTATGTCGGGGCTTTCTAATTTTTGTGAAGTAATTTCATTAAGCGCTTTACCGTATAATATGACCGATTCTTTAAAAATTAATACCTTCGATGATAAAGTAGAATACATTTGTATCGAAAATCACAAAGGATTTCTTCATCGTTACTATAATGTTAAAAATTTAATAGCAGAAGGGAATAAAGTAATCAGAAAAAATCGTCCAGAATTTATTATTTGTGATGCTTTTTCGCTTAGTCCTGCGATAGCTTCGTTATGCTTATCTAAAAAGTTCAATATTCCTTGCGTTGCTGTAGTGACTGATCTTCATGAAGCTTCTTGTGATGGGAAAATGGGCATCTTAACAAAAATTCATGCGGGATTAATGAAAAAGTTTGATTATTATGTTTTGTTAACTGAACAAATGAATGATATAGTTAACCCCAAAAATCGCCCCTATATCGTTATGGAGGGTTCCTGTAATCTTGAAGATAAGGCAGATCAGATCAGCAAAGGTGATAAGGAAAAATCTGTTATATTATATGGTGGAGCCTTGTGGAAAGAAAATGCCGGAATAGAATATTTTATCGAAGGCTTTTTAAAGGCGAATATTCCTAATACCGAGTTGCATTTTTACGGTATGGGAGAGCTTATAGATTATATTGAAGACATATCAAAAACTTGTCCTCAGGTAAAGTATATGGGTTGTGTTTCTAATGTAGAGTTGATTGATAAGCAAAGAAAAGCCGCTCTGCTTATTAATCCTCGACCTTCTATAAATGAGTTTTGCAAGTATTCATTTCCGTCAAAAACCTTTGAATATATGATAAGCGGAACTCCCATTTTGATGACGAGACTTCCCGGTATATCTGATGAATATTATGACTATCTTTATACTATTGATGAGGAAAATGCTGATGGTGTATGTGAAAAACTTATTGAGATTTTCTCTAAATCAGAATGTGAACGACAGAATTTCGCAAACTCAGCTAAAGAGTTTGTCTTAAAGAATAAGAATAACGTAGTACAGGCTAAAAAAATTTACGATTTTTTAAGTAAAAAATTACATTAGGAAGTTTTGAAGCATATGAATACCGGTAATAACAAGAACACGTTGAGAATAGCTGAAATTAATATGGTAGCCGTCGGCAGCACCGGTAAAATAATGCTTCAGATTGCCGACCGTGCGCGCGAAAAGGGACACATTGTTAAAACCTTTTCTACCAATGTTTTTTCAACGAAATATAAAAAACTTCCTCCCGCTCCCAATAGCGATCACACTTATTTTGGATCATACTTTGAAAATGGTATCCATGCCATGCTTGGAAAAATTAGTGGTCATAACGGGAGTTTTTCAAGGTTTTCAACCTTCAGACTGATCAGAAAGCTTAAGAAGTTTCAGCCCGATGTTATTCATCTTCATAATTTGCACGCTTTTTGTATCAATCTTCCGATGCTCCTTAAGTATATCAAGAAAAATAGTATTAAAACCGTGTGGACGCTTCACGACTGTTGGACTTTTACAGGTCACTGTCCGTATTTTGATATGGTAGATTGCAATAAATGGAAAGAAGGTTGCGCCGCCTGTCCGCAGTTTAAGTCTGATTATCTGCGAACCTATCGCGATGCTTCTAAAAAAATGTGGGAGCTAAAGCGTAAGTGGTTTACCGGTGTTAAGGATATGACCTTGGTTACTCCTTCAGAATGGCTTGCGAATCTTGTTAAAGAGTCTTTCCTTAAAGAATATCCTGTTAAGGTTATTCATAATGGAATAGATCTTTCTGTATTTAAACCTACCGAAAGTGACTTTAGAAAAAAATATAACTGTGAAGATAAATTTATTCTTTTAGGCGTTGCCTTTGGTTGGGGTAAACGAAAAGGTTTGGATGTTTTTATTGAGCTATCCAAGCGTCTTGATGATAGATTTCAAATCGTTTTAGTTGGAACAAGTGATGATGTTGATGGTGAGCTTCCCGAAAACATAATTTCTATACATCAAACAAAGAATCAGTATGAGCTTGCCGAAATATATACTGCTGCCGATCTTTTTGTCAATCCTACAAGAGAAGAGGTTTTCGGTCTTGTTAATGCGGAGGCTATAGCTTGCGGCATACCCGTTATCACGTTTAAAACAGGCGGAAGTCCCGAAGTTCGCGACGATACCTGTGGTTTAGTTGTTTCTAAGGATGATGTTGATGCCTTAATTGACGGTATCTACAATGTTTATGATAATAAGCCGTTTTCGAAAGAAGCCTGTATCAAACGTGCAAATTTTTTTGATAAAAACGATAAGTTTTCAGAATACGTTATGCTGTATGAGGACGGCGTTAAATAATGATTAAAAATCGATTTGTAGGTAACACCGCTTGGATTCTTTTCGGACAAGTTGTTAGAATGATTATATCTTTATTCGTGAGCCTTCTGACCGCCCGCTATTTAGGTCCTTCTAACCAAGGTGTTATTACGTATGTATCATCATATATATCTTTTTTTACGTCCTTAATTGGGCTTGGTCTTAATGGCGTAATTATTCACGAGTTTGTGAATAATAAAGAACAGTATT
>CAZRHF010000076.1:0-10772 GCA_964599835.1 uncultured Eubacteriales bacterium
GTGTCTGCGACGCATTTATATAAACACCTCATCCACCACTCCGTGGTCCCCCTTCTCCCTTAGGAGAAGGCTGAAACAGGTCGAAAAGTCTGTGAATTTGCCCGTATAGATACTGCTGACGGGTTCTACTCATCCACCGCAAGCGGTCCCCCTTCCCTGCTAGGGAAGGCCCTCTGACGAAGCAATTTATATATTACGTGGCGGAGCCACACCTTAATTTTCAACTTTCCATTTTCAATTTTCAATTAAAAAGCGCCGAAGGCACACGTTCATTCTGCATTTTGCATTTAATATGCGGCTTATCTGTACGCGTCACAGTCTCTGCAGGTAGTACGGCTGATATCGTTACTGCATCCGCATTTTTTACACACCCACTTACTTCTGCCCGAAGAATTCGCTTCGCTACGGTCTTCCTCCGCGGTCTTACGGGCGTGATCGACCACGCTTTTCACCGCCTGCTCAACAAGGCTCTTCTGCTGACGGGCCAGAAGGATATCGGTCAAGACCTCGTATATCTCATCGGAATTCTTAATGAAGCGGAAGCTTATTTTTCCTCCCGGCGTTGCCACCATTATGCCGCCAAGCAGGGTTACGGTGCCGATGGCAGAAACGGAGTCGACGGGAAGGTCGATCCTCTTGCCCCAGCCTACGTAGCCGTATACCCTTTTGTCGGTAACGGTAAGCTCGACGCTACGGAGCCAGAAATGTATAAGCGCGGCAACAACACTCCAGAACACAAGGGGAGAAATATTGAGGAAAAAGTCCTTTATCAGGGCCTGACCCAGGGCGTAGCCGAATTTTCCTCCGCTGTTCATAACCACCATACATTGGTCGCATTTTGCACTGCCGTAGTCGAGGTCAGCGCAGTTTTCATCACCTTGGTGCAGGATATACGTTAAATTGCAAAAATCGTAATGCCCCATATGCCTCGGCATATTTCCTATAAGCAGAAAAAAGGAAAGCAGGACACCGACCGCGATAAGCGCTATAACAAGCTTTTTTGTTTCGTAACGTTCGCTTTTAATTAAAAACTGTTCTTTCATTATCAAAACTCCTTTGTAAATAGATTACGGTCAGTCTTTTTCGCTGACTATGCGGCGGATGGTGCGTTCGCTGTAGTCGTATTTCTGGGCAAGTGCTTTGGCATTAGTGCCGTCAAACTCCTTACGGATGCATTTATATATGTATTCCTTATTGTAAAAATCCAAGGGAAAGCTTACCTGCTGTCCGCGGTATTCCTTATATATAACACGGACGTTTTCAATGCCGATAAGGTCGACAAGGTCTTTATATATGTTATTCAGGGTATGTTTTTCGGTCTTCATTGTGCAAATTCTCCTCAAAGTGCATTCTCCTTACAATATATCAGTTTTCCTTAGACTTTTCCAACGACAATGTCCTTTTATTTATCAAGGGCGGTTACAAGGTCGTTTTCAGGAGAGGTCTACACTAATAAAGACCGGGATTTTATAAAAAAGTACCACTTTTTAGATAAAAACGCAAAAAACCGACCGCAGAAAGCGGTCGGTAAACAGGTTTTGGGTTGCAGGTGTCTGCGGTCGAGGGAAATGGGAAAGGGGAATAGGGAAAAGTTGCGATGTGTCTGCGACGCATTTATATAAACACCTCATCCACCACTCCGTGGTCCCCCTTCCCTGCTAGGGAAGGCCCTCTGACGAAGCAATTTATATATTACGTGGCGGAGCCACACCTTCATTTTCAACTTTCCATTCTCAATTCAGCTCGTGGCGAAGCCGCTTGGCCCCGGGCGCTTGACCCTTGTCCCTGTTTCATATCTGCCAGTCGATGGGCTTTTGGCCTGAGGAGAGGAGGATCTCGTTGGTTTTGGAGAAATGCTTACAGCCGAAGAAGCCGCCGTAGGCCGAAAGGGGGCTTGGGTGGACGGTCTCAAGCTTTTTATGTATCGGATTGTCGATGATCCTCGCCTTAGCCTTTGCGTTGGCTCCCCAGAGAAGAAATACAACGGGCGTCTTCTTTTTGTTAAGCTCCGAGATGACCCTGTCGGTAAAATTCTCCCAGCCCCTTCCTTTGTGGGAATTTGGAGAGGCCTCCCTTACCGTCAGCACCGTGTTAAGCAGAAGCACCCCCTGCCTGGCCCAGGCAGTAAGCTCGCCGTGGTCGGGTATTTTAAAGCCGACGTCGCTTTCCAATTCCTTAAAAATATTTTTAAGTGAGGGGGGCGGCTCCACTCCTCTTTTTACCGAAAAACACATTCCGTGGGCTTGGCCTGCCCCGTGGTAGGGGTCCTGCCCGATTATTACCACCCTTGTATCGGCAAAAGAGGAGCATTTAAGGGCGCTGAAGATATCGTGCATATCAGGGTAGATACGGCGGGAGGAGTATTCGCTTTTTAAAAAGGCGCGAAGCTCTTTATAATAGGGTTTTTCAAACTCGTCCCTTAAAATATCGTCCCAATCGTTTAAAAACTGTACCACTTTTATATCCTCTTATACGGGGGTATTCTGATTCTGATCGGGGGTGTAGGGAGGATAGTAGGGCTGCTGATATACGGGAACTCCGATCATACTCTTAGAGGCGATAAGCAGGCAGATGGGAGCACCGAGGGGTACGAGAATGGATAAGATTATGTACTTGATAGCCTTTTGCGGAACAAGCTCCTCATAGATCTTATAGAGACAGATCATGGTACAGAAGCTGTAGGCAACCGAAACAAATGCCCACACGAGGATCACGAGCACTGCGGGTATCAACGCGGCGGCAAAGGTAGCCATACCGAAAAATGCCGAAAATACGATACCGAAAGCAACCACAAAGTAGAGCACGAGTCCGCAGGCGGATATGATGCTGAGGGCAAGCAGGGTACCGCGCCATTTCTGGAAAAGACCGCGAAGGGAGCTTTGGTGATCGGCAATAGCGCCGATTGTCCAGGCGTTTGCAACGGGGACCCAGGCCAGACCCGGATTTTTAAGTCCGCGGTTTTTGGCAATGCGGTAAAGAGCTAAGGACTGGAGCACGTAGTTGGTGACCAGATAGGCCAGCATAAGCAAATAGTAGAGCACTACTATAATGCCCACCACGGCAAAGTCACTGCCGTAATCGCTGTAGCCGTAATCGTAGTCGTAGCTTGGAACTGCTGATGTCATAATAAATACCTCCAAAAAATTTTTTATGCAAGATAGGGCTCATCCCAAAGAAGAAGCTTTTGTCCGAGACCCTTACTCTGTGCGTTCTGATAAAGCTCGTAGCCCCAGGCAACGTCCCAAACGGGCATACCGCCTGCGATAAAGCAGAAGCGGTCGTCCTCGCTTTGTCTTCCTGCATTACTGCCGTTTATAACGTCACCGAGACCCACCGCCTCGGTTATGGGGGCCAGCTTTCCCTCATACATAAAGCGGTATACCTGAACCGCTATTCCGTTTATGAATCGCTCCTTTTCGGGGAGGGCAAGCTGCTCGTCGAAATAGACCTCATGCATTTTTACGTTGTCCCAGATAGTTGTCGCCGAGGTGAAATATTCCTCATCAACCTCGCCTCTGCCCGAGAAGATAAGCAGAGAGCCCTTTTTGAGCCAGTCGTTATTAAGCTTTATGGGCTTTACCGAGGAGGCCGCAACGCTTACGATATCGCCTGCACGTACCGCTTCCTCAAGGTTGGTGGTTCCTTTGGCCTTGATGCCGTATTTTTCGGACATCTCAGCGGCAAAGGCCTCGGCTTTTTCGAGGAAAAGGTCGCAGACCACAAGCTCTTTAAGCGCTTTCGCCTCGTGAATAATTGCCTCAAAGCAGGACTTACCTACGGGACCTGCACCGACACAGGCGCAGACCTCGGCGTTTTTATTTACAAGGTAACGGGTCGCAACACCGGGCACACAGCCTGTACGAACCGAGCTTATAAGGTTGCCCGACATAAGGGCAAGGGGTTCACAGGTATCGGCGTCGTTAAGCATTACCATAAGAATGGAGCGGGGCAGGCCGCGGCTCGGGTTTATTATATTTGAGCCGTACCACTTCTGTCCCGCAACGTTAAAGCGTCCGCCCACGTAGGCAGGCATTGCCATAAAACGGCGGTCGGGGGCGTCGGTGGGCATATTGGGGAAGGGGCTTTCCTTGGGGAAATTCATCATAATTCCGTGGGAATTAAACTTATCGCCGCCCATAACGTAGTCCCCTGCGCTCATAAGGCCGAAGACCTCCTCTTCGACGTCGATACAGCGTCCGATATCAAGAACACCTGCCTCTATCATATCGGGCTCGCTGAGATATAAAAATTCGGTTCTTTTTTTCATATATTTTCATTTTCCTTTTGCCCCGCGTTAAGGCTTTTTATGATCGTATAATTATTATAATACGATTTTATCCAATTATCAATACCGACAGCAAAAGTTTTGCTTTAACAAAACAGAAACATTTTATAAAAAACTCGAAAACATAGCGGTAGCATAATAAGAAACGTAAGCTCGAGGAGCAAAAATTTTTATGAAAGGTGAATTTAAAATGGCAAATTTTTTAAAGAAGGCATTCAGCGACATGAAGGAGTCGGCAAAGGCTCAGCACGAGGTAGACAAGGCAAACTTCGAGGCAGTAAAGGCCGAAAGCAGAGCAAATTTTGAAGAAAACAGAGGTCATAACACCTACAGAAAGGCCAAGGAAATGGGCAAGCAGAGCTGGGACGATGCTCACATGAGTCCCGCCGAAAGGTCGGCTAAGATGCAACGCGAGCGTGAAGAGCAGATAGCTGCCGCAAAGGCCCGCACCGACGAGGCTAACGCCCGCTATGAAGCCGCAAAGAAAAAATAATTATTTAACCGGGACCTCGGTCCCGGTTAAAAGTGTTTAAAAGGAGGAAAAAATGAACGCTATAGAGATAAGAGGGCTCTCCAAAAGCTTTCGGGGGATGTACGCAGTAGACGGTCTTGATATGACGGTACCCGTAGGCGCCATATACGGCTTCATCGGAGAAAACGGCTCGGGAAAATCCACCACAGAAAAGCTTATATGCGGACATCTCGTTGCCGATAAGGGATCGGTAAAGCTCTTCGGAAGAGACTTTACCGATCCGGGAGTCAGAGTAAGGGTAGGCGCCCTTATTGAAAACGCCGGCTGTTTCCCGAATTCAAGCATATATCAGAATCTTCGTATGCAGACCATAAATTTAGGTCTGGAAAAGGCCGACGAAGAGATAGACCGCGTGCTTAAGATCGTACGTATGGAGGAGCACGCCAACCTTAAATTCAAAAAATGCAGTCTGGGTATGAAGCAGAGGGTCGGCATTGCCATGGCACTTTTAGGCGACCCTGCCCTTCTCATCTTAGACGAGCCCATAAACGGTCTTGACACCGACGGTATGCGCATAATGAGGGAGATACTTACCGATATAACCAAGAACTACGGCTGTACCGTGCTTATTTCCTCCCATATTTTAGGTGAGCTTGAAAAGATCGCCACCCATTACGGAATCATAAGAAGAGGAAAAATGATAGCCGAGCTTACCGCCGAGGAAATGGAGAACAGAGCACGGGTCTTCGTTTCCCTTAAAGCGGCGGATATGAAAAAGGCCAAGGCCGTGCTGAAGGCAAGCTTCTCCGACGTAAGGGAGGAGGAGGGGTATCTTCGGGTGTATGACGCAGAGGATACCGCCGCCATCGTAGAGCTTCTGATCGGCTCGGGTCTGGTTATAAGCGAGATAAAGCGCAACAAGATAGGTCTCGAGGAATATTACGTTGAGCTTATGTCAGCAAAGGAGGAAGAATAATGACCGAAAGTATAAAATTCAAAGATCCCACCTTTTCTCAGAGGCTTCGGGGAATGTTAGGAGTGGACTTTTACCGTCTTTTCCATACTCCGCTGTTTTACATATTTTTAGGCATTGCCGCCATTATTCCCGCCCTTGTTTCGGCTATGACTATGATGCCCGACCAAAACGGCAACACTATGGAGCCCCTTTATTCAAACGTATGGCAGATAATCGCCGCAGCAAAGCCCCTCTACGTTATTGAGGGAATTGCCGACTACGCCAATATGAATATGGTATTTATCTTCGGCGGAATAATGGTCTCCATATTTATCGGACACGACTACAGATCGGGCTACGTAAAGCAGCTCTTTACCACCCACCCCAAAAAGCAGGACTATATGCTTTCCAAGACCCTTACCTGCGCCTTTGCAATGGCCTGTATGTGTATAACCTACCTTATAGGCGGAACCCTGGGCGGTCTGTTGGCGGGGTATTCCTTAGAGGTCGACCCCTGTTCCCTTGTTCTTGCCATTCTGGGCAAGATGGTAATGAGCCTCGGATGGGCAAGCCTTTACACCTTTTTAAACGTGATATTCAGAAAATATTTTGGTCTCGGCGTTGCTTCGAGCTTCTTTTTCGGAACGGGAATCGTCATTATAGGAGTTGCGGCAATTGTGGAAAATCTCAGTCTTCCCACCTCCTTTTTGAATCTTTTCCTCTACGGCTCGTCGGTAAACGCCTGCCTTGTAAGCGATATCGGCACCCTTATCACCTGCATCGGAGTCTCCCTTTTCTGGGCGGTATTCTATAACCTTGCAGGATGGTGTGTCCTGGCAAAAAGCGACGTGTATTAAGGAGGACAGATGATGAATGCAGTTGAAATAAGAGGGCTCTCAAAGAGCTTCGGCTCCAAAAGGGCGGTAAACGGTCTTGATATGACGGTGCCTATGGGGGCTATTTACGGCTTTATAGGGGAAAACGGCTCGGGAAAATCCACCACTGAAAAGATGATATGCGGCCTTATCCCCAAAAGCGGAGGCTCGGTAAGACTTTACGGCCGCGACCACACCGACAGGGCGGTAAGGGCTAAGATAGGGGTGCTTATAGAGTCCCCGGGTTGCTTCCCTTCCCTTTCGGTTTTCGATAATCTGATGCTTCAGGCCGCAAACCTCGGTATTGAAGATGCCGAAAAAGAGGTCGTAAAGATCTTAAAGCTTGTAAGAATGGAGGGTGCCGCGGGAAATAAATACAAAAACTGCTCTCTTGGTATGAAGCAGAGGGTCGGCATTGCCATGGCGCTTTTAGGCGATCCCCTTCTCCTTGTTTTAGACGAGCCTCTTAACGGTCTTGACGCCGACGGTATGCGTATTATGCGCGAGGTCTTTACAGACATAATAAAGGACGGGAAACGGAGCATTATCGTTTCCTCCCACCTTTTGGGCGAGCTTCAGAAGGTCGCCACCCACTACGGCATTATCCGCCGCGGAAAAATGCTTTGCGAAATGACGGCCGGGGAGCTGGAGGCCGACTGCCCCACCTACATTTCCCTGAAAGCCGAAGATATGAAAACGGCAAAGCACCTGCTTCGGTCGGGCTACTCCCGCACCGAGGAGGACGAAGCGGGAAATCTCAGGGTATACGACGGCGTGACCCCCGAGGAGGTCGTTTTGTATCTCTTCGAAAACGGCGTCAGGGTCACCGAGCTGACCACCGAAAAGATAAGCCTTGAGGAATATTATATTGATCTTATGAAGGGAGAAAGGTAAAATGGAATCTGCAAACCTTAAGAAGACCTCCTTTAAAAGGCGGGTCGGAACGATGCTGAGGACCGACCTTAAAAGGATGGCCCGCTCACGTCTTTTTTATATTCTGCTTATCTGCGCCCTTCTCATCCCCGTGATTATGACGGTTATGATGACTATGATGGACGGAACGGAGACGGTGGACCCTCAGACGGGGGCGGTCTCGGTAATGGAGGGACCCGAAAACGTATGGCAGTCCATCGGTACCCTTCCCACCGCAGAGGGTGCCGCCATGGGCGGGATGGACGTTATGTCTATGTGTAATATCAATATGATGTTTATGCTGGCGGCGGTCTTTATCTGTCTTTTCGTGTCGGACGATTTCAGAAGCGGATTTGCTAAGAATCTCTTTACCGTGCGAGAAGGAAAAGGCGATTATGTCCTCTCCAAAACGGTAGTCGGCTTTATCTGCGGAGGACTTATGCTGGTGCTGTATTTTATCGGCGCGTTGATCGGCGGCGGAATTTCGGGGCTTTCCTTTGAGCCCGAGGGCTTTACTCCCGTAAACCTCCTGTTCTGTATGCTGTCCAAGATATTCCTTATGCTCGTTTTCGTGGCTATCTTCCTGCTGATAAGCGTTGCCGCCAAAAAGACAGCCTGGCTTTCGGTCATAGGCTCTATCGGCGGCGGAATGCTTCTGTTTATGACGGTACCTATGATGACACCTTTAAACTCCGCTCCCATAAACCTGCTTTTATGTGCGGCGGGAGGAATTCTCTTTGCCTGCGGCTTAGGTCTTGCAAGCAGGCTTGTCCTTAAAAAGACGGCTTTGGTATAATATTTCGGTGAAAACGTAAACAAAACTTTAACATTTGGGCGTTATACTGTATAATAATAAACAGTATTATACGGAGGGTATAAAGATGTTCAAGATTTTGGTTGTTGAGGACGACAGAGAACTTAACCGAACAGTCTGCTCCTTTTTAAACCGAAGCGGCTACGAGGCGGTGGGCTGTTTAAACGCGACCGACGGCTATAACGCCCTTTACGACGATATTTTCGATCTTATCGTTTCGGATATAATGATGCCCGGCATCGACGGCTTTGAGTTTGCCAAAAACGTCCGCGAGCTCAACGAAAATATCCCTATCCTCTTTATGACCGCCCGTGACGACTTCGCCTCCAAACAGAGGGGCTTTCGCATAGGCGTAGACGATTATATGGTGAAGCCCATCGACCTTGACGAGCTCTTTTTGCGGATAGGCGCCCTGCTTCGCCGCGCAAAGATAGCCGCTTCGAGAAAGCTGGAGATAGGCGCCTTCGTTATGGATGCCGACGAGCACACCGCATATCTGGGCGAGGACGAGATATCCCTTACAAACCGCGAATTCAGCATACTTTATAAGCTGCTGAGCTACCCCAAAAAGACCTTTACCCGAACCCAGCTTATGGACGAGTTCTGGGACGCCGACACCGATACCGCACCGAGAGCGGTGGACGTTTATATGACCAAGCTCAGGGCAAAGCTGGCCGACTGTGACGACTTCGAGATAAAGACGGTCCACGGTCTTGGCTATAAGGCGGTGATAAAGTAATGGTTCGCCGGATACTTAAATGGCTCTGCCATTATTTCACCTTCTTTTTACTGGTGGCCTTCGTTATCACCTGCTGTACAATGCTTTTCGTATCCACCCTGCGGGACTCCTTAGGTCTTACCCTAACCGCCGAAAACATTGCGACGGCCGCCAAGCTTACCTTCTGGAACGTGGCGCTTCTGAGCCTTATTTTCACGGTCATCGACTCCATAAGACGGAAAATCACGGTAGACCGTCCCGTAAAGCACATCGTTGAGGCGGCCGAAAGGATAGTAAAGGGCGATTTTTCGGTTAGGATAAAGTCCCTGCGCTTCGGCACAGACGAGACCTTCAACCGAATCATCGAGGGCTTTAACCGAATGGCCGAGGAGCTTTCGGGGGTAGAGACCCTGCGCACCGACTTTATCGCAAACGTCTCCCACGAGATGAAGACCCCCCTTGCCGTTATGCAGAACTACGGTAAGCTTCTTGAAGAAAAGGGACTGAGCGAGGAAAAACGGCTTGAATACGCAAAAGGGGTAGCCGACAGCGCCCGACGTATGTCGGAAATGATGACCAACATTTTAAAGCTTAATCGGCTGGAAAATCAGCAGATATATCCGAAGACCTCCGAGTTCGACTTAGGAGAACAGCTCTGCTCCTGCCTTTTACAGTATGAAAGCGTATGGGAGGAAGCGGAAATAGAGCTCGAGACCGACATTGCCGAAGGGGTAAGGGTCTCCGCAGACGAGGAGCTTTTAGGACTTGTCTGGAATAATCTTTTTTCCAACGCCTTTAAGTTTACCGATGCGGGCGGAAGGGTAAGCGTAAGCCTTACCGCTGTCGAAAACCACGCCACCGTCAGGGTTTCCGACAGCGGCTGCGGAATGACCGCCGAGGTAGGCGCCCACATCTTCGAAAAATTTTATCAGGGAGACACCTCCCGAAGCACCCGCGGTAACGGCCTCGGCCTTGCACTGGTGAAACGGGTAATAGATATTATGCATGCCGAAATAAGCGTTGAAAGCGCCCTCGGCAAAGGCACCGCCTTTACGGTAAGAATAAGAAAGGGAATGAGAAATGGATAATACGGATTCCTTCAGTTACAGATACTCTGCCAAGGAGCAGGAGGAAATAAAGGCCATTAAAAACAAATATGTCCCCGCAGAGGAGGGGGAGGACAAGCTTTTGCGGCTTCGCCGTCTCGATGCCTCGGTAACCTCCAAGGCTACTGTGACAGCCCTGCTTTTCGGAATAGTCGGCGCTCTCGTTTTAGGCTTCGGAATGAGTCTTACCATGAGCGAGTTTTACGCACTTTTAGGTATGTCGGGAAGCACGGCCCTGTGGGTCGGAATTTCGGTTGGTATCGTGGGAATAGTCCTCGTCGGACTGGCCTATCCCCTTTACAACCGAATCATTAAAAAGGAAAGGGCACGAATAGCCCCCGAAATACTCCGCCTGGCAGAAGAGCTTACGCAGTAACCGATTTAAAAAACCGCCCAAGGGCGGTTTTTGTTTTCATATTCCGCCTTCTGCGGAGGTTTTTCTTTGCGGTTTAGGGAAAAGGATAAGGGGAAAAGATGCGTTGTGTCTCCGACGGATTTATATAAGAGTAACGCTGCGCGTGAGTAAAAAGAGTACCGACTCCGTCGGGAGTAAACGAGGCTTTATTTGTATATTGTAGGAGAGGAGCAAGCCCCTCCCCTACAATTGTTACACAAATATTTAAGCGCGAGAAAGA
>CAZRHF010000077.1:0-10737 GCA_964599835.1 uncultured Eubacteriales bacterium
TTTCAATATCACTTTCTCGAAGAGAAAATATCACTCCGTCGAAGACGGAATATCATTAAAATCCAAAAGCTATGTGAGAGTTCAAATTCATACGCAAAAAACGGAAAAAATATCTTTTTCATAGCCCCTGCCATAAAAGAAACCATACCTCAAAGGTGTGGTTCTTTTATTTTTTGCTCCTTATTCAGATTTTTTGGTATCAACTTAGATTTTCGGCAATAAAATGTATTGTAATTTTTATTTCGGAGTGAGATCATGGGTAAGGTTAATGCTAAATATTTTTTGGCGGCGAATTCCGCCGAAGGCTTTGTTTCATATTTTGACCGTTGCTACGACCCCGCGCTTGGCTGGCGTTCCTACGTTATAAAAGGCGGACCGGGTACGGGAAAATCCTCATTTATGAGAAGGGTGGTGGCGGTGGCGGCCGAAAGGGGAATACCGACCGAGGAAATATACTGCGCCAGCGACCCTGCCTCCCTCGACGGGGTGATCCTGCCTACCCGTAAAACGGTATTTTTGGACGGCACTTCACCCCACGTAGTAGAACCCGTTTGCCCCGGTGCCTGCGAGACCCTGCTTGATTTCGGAAGCTTCTGGGATGAAAACAGGCTTTCCGAAAAAAAGGACGCAATATACAAGCTTTCAGTTTTAAACAAGTCCCTTCATAAAAGGGTCGGAAGACTTGTCGCCGCGTTAGGCGGAATTTTGGAGGAAGAGCTTTACGGAAGACCGGTAGACACCGAAAAGGCCAAGGAGACCTCCGAGGCTATCACTGAAAAATATTTCCTTTCAAAAGGCGGTACGGGCAAAGAGTGGCTTCGGTTCTCCTGCGGAGTAACTCCGATGGGGCTGATTACGATCACCGAGCCCGAGGCCTTTGAGCAAAACATCCTGCTCGACGGTTCGGAAGGTTTCGTAAATAGCGTGCTGGAAAAACTTAAGAATAAGGCAGAGGACTGCGGATATGAAAGGATAATTTTGAAAAATCCCATACTTCCGTCAGGGCTGCTTGACGGGATCGTACTGCCCGAGCTTTCCCTTTTCATAGGAAAGAATCCGAAAAAGCATCTGCCCGAAAAGGCAAGCGGTATTACAGAAGATATCGCTTGCCTTCTTAAGGCCGCCAAGGAAAACCACGACGAGCTGGAAAAATACTATATCGAAGCAATGGATTTTGATGGGCTTGACCGATTCACAGAGGGACTGATCAATAAAATCCTTGCACTGTAAAAGCTAAGGTGCTATAATTATTCTAAGGTAATTATTACCGAATAATTTTAAGGAGGCTCACTATGAACTCATTTAAAAAGTACCTGGCAGAATTTATCGGCACGGCAGTCCTCGTAATTCTCGGTTGCGGAACGGCAATGCTTGTAGGCTGTAATGCGGCCGCAGGCTGTGGCTACGTCCTCACCGCCCTTGCCTTCGGTCTCGTTATCGTCGGTATGGCTTACTGCATCGGAAATATATCAGGCTGTCATATAAACCCCGCTGTTTCTATCGGCGTTCTGGTAAGCGGCGGTATGAGCGTTAAGGATTTCTTCGGATACGTAGTATCCCAGTGTCTCGGCGCCATTGCAGGAACCGGAGTTCTTTATGCTATATTTGACCTCGGAAGCGTTACCGATATGACCGGCGGCTACGGCTCCAACGGTCTTGCAGGCGTCGGCGGAAGCTTTGTTGCAGGTCTCGTCGTAGAGGTCGTTTTAACCTTCATCTTCGTTTTGACCATCCTCGGCGTCACAAGTAAAAAGGCAGGTCACGGCTCCTTTGCAGGCGTCGTTATCGGCTTCACCCTTACCTTAGTTCACATCCTGGGCATAGGCCTTACCGGAACCTCGGTAAATCCTGCCCGTTCTCTTGGACCCGCTCTCTTTGCAGGCGGTGCCGCCCTTGCCGACCTTTGGGTATTCATCGTAGCTCCTCTGGTTGGCGGAGTTCTTGCGGCTCTCGTTTACAAGTTCCTTGAATCTAATAAGGAAGAAGCCGCCGAATAATAAGGCAATACTCTGCTCCGAAGGTTTACGCCTTCGGAGCTTTTTTATTGAAAAAATAAGGAGTTTATGGTATTATCTAAATAGATTTTCGAAAGAGGTGAAGAAATGCTTCCTTATATAATTGCTGCTGTGTGTATTGCGGTATTCTTCGGTCTGCTTATTTTCGCCCTTATAGGCAGGGGCAGGGGAGATTTCTCCTTCTTTTTGGAAAAACCCATTGCCCACAGAGGGCTTCACGGCGAGGGAAATATTCCTGAAAACAGCATTGCCGCGTTTAAAAAAGCGATAGAAAAGGGCTGTTCCATAGAGCTTGACGTTCACCTTTTAAAGGACGGCACTCTTACGGTCTTTCACGACGACGACCTTTTCCGTATGACGGGAAGGGCAGGGAAGCTTCGAGACCTCACCTTTTCGGAACTTAAGGAGCTTACTCTTAAGGGAAGTGATGAAAAAGTCCCCACCTTTAAAGAGGCTCTGGATACCGTAGCGGGCAAGGTTCCCCTGCTTATCGAGCTTAAAACGGGAGGTAAGGCTTCGGAGCTGTGCAAAGCCGTTACCGAAGCGCTTAAAGGCTATAATGGTAGGTTTTGTATCGAATCCTTCGACCCCAGACACCTTCGCTGGTTCAAAAAGAACCGTCCCGAGGTAAAAAGAGGCGTTTTGTCCGAAAACTTCCGAAACGGACCGATACTTTCTCTGCTTTTTATACGTTTCCTGATCTCGGCCCTCTTCTTAAACTTCTGGACTTCTCCCGATTTTATAGCCTACCGCTTTACCGACCGAAAGAATATTTTCTTTAGGGTCGCCCAAAAGCTTTGGAAAATAAAGGGCTTCGTTTGGACTATCGACACGTTAAACGATTATAAGACCGCAATAAATGTGGGATTTATCCCGATATGCGAAAAAATATTTTCCGGAAAGGAAAAATAAAATGAAAAAAATAGTATCTTTTTTGCTCACTTTTGTGCTGGTTCTTGCTATCTGTCCCGTTACGGCATCCTACGCCTTTACGACAGGCGGCAATATGAAGCTGGCCCCTATTTTCACCGAGAATATGATCCTTCAGCGCAACGAAAGGCTCTGTGTTTTCGGCACGGGTAGCGGTACTGCAAGCATAACCGTAGGTGATGTCACTAAGGAGGTGACCTCAACTACGGGAAGCTGGAGCGTTTATTTTGAGCCTATGAAGGCTTCCACCGTTCCCGTAGATTTTATGGCCGATTTCGGTTCGGGTACCATAGTTCTCGATAACGTACTTGTAGGCGACGTCTACATCACTTCGGGTCAGTCGAATATGGAACTCAGCCTCGGCAGTACCGAGCAAAAGGGAACCGTAAAGGCCAACCCTCTGCTCCGTTATTATAATAAGGGCGGAAACTGGCAGGCCTTTACCGATACCAATGTTGAGGCAATATCTGCTATCAGCGTTCTTTTTGCTCAGGAGCTTTCAAAAAAACTCGATAAGGATATTCCCATCGGTGTTATTTCGGCTTCCGTCGGAGCCTCCCGCGTAGACGACTGGACCCACAAGGACTACTGCTACTGCGAGAAATACGACCTGGAAAACACCGCCCATAGCGATATCACCAAATACGATAAGGGTCATCACGATCTTTACACAAAATATATCGAGCCCATCGAAAACCTCACCGTAGCGGGCGTGCTCTGGTATCAGGGTGAAAGCAACCGCGGAATAGGGGAGGCCTACCGTTATTTCGATATGTTCAAAACTATGGTCGAATGTTGGAGGACCCGCTTTGACGACCCCGATATGCCTTTCTATACCGTGCAGATAATGCTTTATTCCGCCAACGGCTCCAAGGATCTTAACGGAAACGAGGTGGACGAGTATAATATCAGGATCGCTCAGGCAAGGGCTTCGGCAGAGATCAAAAACGTAACCCTTTGCAGTATGCTCTCCCGTGAAGATACCCTGCTTCCAAACGGAAATATGGATATTCATCCCACCGACAAGCTCCCCGTTGTGAAGGCCCTTGTGAACGCCGCTATTGCTAAATATTATAAGCCTCTTGGGGATTATAAGGGTGCCGCACCTGAATATTCGGGACCTATATTCAAGTCGATCTATGTAAACGGGGGAAAGGCAACGGTGCATTTTCTCCATACGGGCGGCGGACTTAAGAACAAGACGGGTATAGAAAATCTTACGGAATTTGAGGTCAAAAACGGAAGCGGTACCTGGGTCCGTGCAAATGCTAAGATAGCAGGCGATTCAGTAATTGTGACTGCCGACGGAGTCGACCGCATAATCGGAGTTCGTCTGGGCTATAAAAACCAGCCTTCGATAAATCTTTACAACGGTGCGGGCTACTGTGCATCCCCCTTTATCTGGGAGCAGGAAGGCGCCAAGCTCGATCATCTTCCCGCTGAGATATGGACGGGAGACGGAACGAGCCATTGGAAGCTCTGTCAGATAGTCGGCTGTACCGAGATATTCGAAAAGGCCGAGCACAGCGGCGGCACCGCCACCTGCATAGAAAAGGCAAGCTGTGAGGTGTGCGGCCGTAAGCATGGAAGCGTCGACAAGACCAATCATACTGGCGAGACCATAGTTTCGGGCAAAACAGAGCCAACCGAAGCCAAGGAAGGCTACACGGGAGACACCCGCTGTCTTTCCTGCAACACGGTACTTAGCGAGGGCAAGGCAATTCCTACCGTTGAAGGTACCGATAATTCGGGCGGTTTCCCCTGGCTTATAGTGGTAATTATAATCCTCGTCGCTCTGTTTGCGGGAGCGGGCGTAACCCTCTTCCTTATTTATAAAAAGCAAAACACTGAAAAAGTTCCCAAGGAGGAAGAAAGCGTAATCCTTCCGGACGAATAAAATTAGGACATATGTATCTTCGCTGATACGTATGTCCTTTTGTTTTTGTAGATATTTACGGATGCCGTTGTAGGGGAGGGACTCGCCGTAAATCCCTAACCGCAGCCACCATAAGGTGGTATTTATTTACTGTTTACAGCACGCCCTTCTGCAAAATTATATTTGCATAAAGTGCCTTTTCTCCCGTTGCGATTATGGCGTAGGCCTCGTTTTTAACCTTGTCGTAAAAGGCGAAACGCTCCATAGTACCGACGGCGTTTTCACCGCGATCGTCGTAGCGGGTGACAATGGCTTTATAGTCGTCCCAGATAGGGGTCTCTACCTCGTCTCCCGCCATAACCTCCATAAGGGTAACAGGCTTTTCGACGTAGGTATCGAGGGGGAAAAGGGTAAGTATCGCGTCTAAGATATCGGTGGCCGAATGTCCGTCCGCGCGAAGAACTATTGCGTTTTTGCCCATAGTCTCGGAAGGGAAGTTGGCGTCGGCAATAACTATCTTGTCGCTGTGTCCCATTTCGCAAAGAACCTTAAGCATTTCGGGGGAAAGAATTGCAGGTATGTTTTTAAGCATAGTGTATTTCTCCTCTTGTATCAGTATTTTTGTAAAAGGGTGAGAAGCTCGCGGTCGAGCTTATGTACGTTATAATCTTCCATTTCGATATACGCCCAGCATCTGTAGGAAGCAGGAATACGGACAAAGTTAAAGCCGAAATCGCTTATCTAAAATCTTCTTCGGAGAAGGAATGGTTAGCACGGGCAGGAAGATACCGATTCGAGGTCTCGGAAACGAACATTCCCTGACGATTAAATCCTCTCCAGCGAGGAAAACGGTCTGCTTACTCTTCTATTCCGAGTTCCTTTTTAATAAAGTCGGCAATTATCTTTGCGCAGGCAAGGTTGCCTTCATGGGAGTGGTGGAGCATATCCTCACTCTTATAGCAGGTGGGGTGCTTTATGCAAAATTCGTAAAGGTCGTTGACCGCAACACCCTCGGTCTTCATAAGGGCCTTGGCGGCATTGTTATATTCTATAACCGTCTCGTTTCGGGCAGAGATCTTAACTCCCGTACCCATATTGTCCTCGGCTTCAACAGCGTCTACAAGAGGGGTCGTGGTGGCAAATACCACCTTAGCGCCACAGTGCCTTGAAAGGTCGATAATGCGCTTTAAAAAGTGAAGATATTCGGGGATGGGATGAACCCTTTCTCCGTTTAAAAGGGTACCCATATCCCAGTAGCCGTTGTTGAAATGAACGAGGTCTACCTTGCCGCCTGCCTCACTTAAAAGTCCGTTTAGCTTATGGAGCGTAAAAGCGGCAAAGCGTCCGTTTTGCTCGTTGGAATATATAACCTCACATACTCCCTCAAGTTCTTTTGCTACATACTGTGAATACCACGAGCAGATCGAGTCTCCGACTAAAACAACCTTTTTCATAATAATTACCTCGTAAATTTAATTGGTGAAAAATGATTTTCAAATATATTTATCTCGGGGAAGGACTTTTTAAGCTCCTCGGCAAGGGGCTTTACGATTATGTCTTCGGTGCCGAAATGACCTGCGTCAAGAAGGGTTAACCCCATAGAGTGGGCGTCCATAAAGACGTCGTGCTTTACGTCGGCGGTGAGATAGGCGTCAATTCCCTGTTCCGCTACCTCATAAAGCATACTGCCACCGCTTCCCGAGCAGACCGCGACCCTTTTTATGTGACTGTTTGTGCCAACGTATTTTACGGGATAGTCAAGGTTTTTAGAAACCTGTGCCGCAAATTCTTCGGCGGTCAGGGGCTCCTCCAGCTCGCCTATACGGTATAAAAAGCCTTCACGGTCGGCTATCTTTTCCACGTTTACAAGTCCTGCCTTCTCAGCGAGAATGTCGTTAACTCCGCCGTCGGCCTGATCGAGATTGGTGTGGGCGGAAACTACCGAAATTCCCGCACGGATCAGGCGATAGACGATACTCTCGTCGGTAACGGCCTTGAGTCCGTCGAAAATAACAGGGTGGTGGGAAACGATAAGGCTTGCGCCCTCCTTTATTGCCTGAGTCACCGCCTCTTCGGTGCAGTCAAGGCAGACGACGATTCCCGTTACCTCGTCGCTTAAGGAGCCTACAAGGTGACCTGGGTTATCGTAAGGCAAAGCGGACGAAAAGTTAAACTTTTCGTCCAGCAGGTTGTAAATATCGCAAACTTTCATAAAATCATCCCTTTTTAAAGGAGTCTTTAAGAGCTACGGTGCGGTTAAATATAAGGTTATCGGCACTTGAGTCCTTATCAAGGCAGAAATAGCCCTGACGCATAAACTGGAAACCAACACCTTCCTTAGCATCCTTAAGGGAAGCCTCTAATTTACAGCCCTCAAGCACCGTTAAAGATTCGGGGTTGAGGTTTTCGGTGAAGGAGCCTACGTTTTCCTCGTCGGAGGGGTTTTCAACGTTAAAGAGTCGGTCGTAAAGACGGACGGTAGCATCAACCGCATGGGCACAGCTTACCCAGTGAATGGTACCCTTGACCTTTCTGCCGTCGGGGGATTCTCCACCGTAGGAAGCGGGATCGTAGGTGACGTGAACGCAGGTAATGTTGCCGTTCTCGTCCTCTTCGTGGGAGGCGTATTTTACGAAATATGCGCCCTTAAGACGGACCTCCTTTTCGGGGCAGAGACGGAAATATTTTCCGGGAGGGTTCAGCATAAAGTCGTCCTGCTCGATGAATATTTCACGGGAGAAGGTGACAGTCTTATTTCCGAGCTCGGGCTTATTGGGGTTTACTTCAACCGAAATTTCCTCGGCTTTATCCTCGGGGTAGTTGTCGATTACAACCTTTAAGGGGCGAAGCACTGCCATAGCACGGTCGGCATTAAGGTTAAGCTCGTCGCGAACGCAGGACTCTAAAAGCGCATAGTCGATTACGCTGTAGGCCTTGCTTACGCCTATCTTGTCAACGAAGGCGCGAACGGCCGAAGCGGGATAACCGCGTCTTCTCATACCGCAGATGGTTGCCATTCTGGGGTCATCCCATCCCGAAACCAGACCGTCGTTAACAAGCTTTAAGCACTTACGCTTGGAGGTGAGGGTGTAGTTTACGTTCATACGGGCAAACTCTATCTGACGGGAGGGCTCGGCAAAGCCAAGCTTCTCTAAAAACCAGTTGTAAAGGGGACGGTGGTTTTCAAACTCTAATGAACAGAGAGAATGGGTAACCCCTTCCTTGGTGTCGGAAATGGGGTGAGCAAAGTCGTACATAGGATATACACACCACTTGTCGCCCGTTCTGTGGTGGGTGGCCTTCATAATACGGTAGATTACGGGGTCGCGCATATTGATGTTGGAGGATGCCATATCAATTTTTGCGCGAAGCACCATAGCTCCGTTTTCAAACTCGCCTGCCGTCATACGGGCAAAGAGGTCTTTTGTTTCCTCTATAGGACGGTCGCGATAGGGACTGTTTTTACCTGCCTCGGTGAGGGTTCCGCGCATTTCTCTTATCTCGTCGGGGGTGGATTCGTCAACGTAGGCAAGACCCATATCAATGAGCTTTAATGCACATTCGTAGATGAAATCAAAATAGTCGGAAGCGAAATATACGTTATCCCAATTAAAGCCCAGCCACTTGATGTCCTCTTTAATTGCGTCAACGTATTCAACGTCTTCTTTTGTAGGGTTGGTGTCGTCGAGACGGAGGTTGCATTTTCCGCCATACTTTTCTGCGGTTGCGAAGTCGATGCAGATAGCCTTGGCGTGGCCTATGTGAAGATATCCGTTAGGTTCGGGAGGAAAACGGGTCTGAACGCGGGAATAAACTCCTTCCTTTAGATCCTTGTCAATAAAATCGTAAATAAAGTTAGAAGGGGCGGAAACTTCCTCTTCGTTTAAAATCTTTTCGTCTGCCATAATCTGCTCCTAAATGTTTTTGATGGCATCGGTCATACGGCTGATGCATTTTTCCTTGCCTAAAACCTGCATAATACTGCAGAGGTCGGGGGTATTTCTTCTGCCTGTAACGGCAATTCGAAGAATGGTTGAAAGGTCGCCTGCGCTTCCCTTATAGGCTTCTTTGTTGGCCTTATATTCCTTGGTTTCTGCGGCAAAGCCAAGTTCGGGAGCGATAGCCTTGATACGGGCAGACCACTCTTCCTTGGTGTCCTCTGCCGAGTAGACCTCCATATATTTGGTGATGAATGCCTTAACGTCCTCGGCGGCAATGTTCTCGGGGAACTCATAGCAGGGGTTATAAAGCTCGTCAAAGAAATATGCGCAGTATTCCTTCGCTTCATTCCACTTGGCGATATCCTTACGGGGCTTTGCACAGTCGCGGTCGATGGCAAAAACGGCCTTGGTATAGGAAAGGTCTTTTGTGAGAATACCGTAAAACTCAGGGTCAAATTCCTGTGCCCAGGCGGTAAGCTTTTCTACTACGGTATCGCTGTTCATTGTGGAAACAATGTTCTTGGAAACGTCGTTAAGCTTATCTCCGTCAAAGAGCGCACCCGAAACCGACATCTTTTTAAGGTTGAATTTGAACTTCTGTCTGGGCTCGGTGGGATTGGCTCTGCGCCAGTCCTCAAACTCGGAGGAGGCAACCGTCATAAGATATTCAATAACGCTCTTTGCGTCGTAGCCCTCTTCGGCAAAATAGTGTACTGCCGCCTCGGGATCCTTGCGCTTGGATATCTTACGCTTTGCGCCGTTATCCAACTTCATAATAGGGGCAACGTGGCAGAACTTGGGGGGCTTAAAGCCTAAAAGCTTAAAGAGCTGAATATGCTTGGGAACCGAGGACAGCCACTCGTCACCGCGGATAACGTGGGTGGTGCGCATAAGGTGGTCATCAACTGCGTGGGCAAAATGGTAGGTGGGGATTCCGTCGGATTTGAGAAGTACGAAATCCTCGTCGTTTTCGGGCAACTCGACCTTACCCTTTATTCCGTCATCGACAAAAATTCTGTTTTCTTCGTTTCCGGGGGACTTAAGGCGGATAACGTAGGGCTTGCCCTCCTTGATAAGGGCCTCGGCTTCCTCTACAGTGATATTTCTGTGAACGGCATATTCTCCGTGATACCCGGTCCTTATCTTGTTCTTTTCCTGCTCCTCGCGGACGGCACTAAGCTCCTCTGCGGTGCAGAAGCAGGGGTATGCAAGTCCCTCTCTTACCAGCTTTTTGGCAAAGCACTGATAAATTTCGGCGCGCTGGCTCTGCTTATAAGGGGCATAGTCTCCCTTTTGCTCGGTGGGGGTAACAAAGCCTTCGTCAATGTTGATTCCGAAGCGGATAAGACCGTTTATAATATCGTCGATTCCGCCCTCGACCTCACGCTTTTTATCGGTATCTTCAATTCGGGTGTAGAAGATGCCGCCGGTGGAGTCGGCGGTAATTCTGTTAACAAGTGCCATAAACAGGGTACCGAGATGCAGATATCCTGTGGGGCTGGGAGCGATTCTTACCACCCTTGCCCCCTCGGGAAGATCGCGGGCAGGGTAGAGCTCCTCGTAGTATTCGGGTGTTTTGTCAATATGACCGAGAAGCAGCTCGGCCATTCTCTCGAAGTCGTTCATAGGGTCTCCTTTTATTTCTGATTGTGGAGAAGCTTGTTAAGCTCGTCCATAAAGGTGTTGATGTCTCTGAATTGGCGGTAAACCGAAGCAAAGCGAACGTAGGCAACCTCGTCGATGGCCTTAAGCTTGTCCATAACCAGCTCGCCGATCTTTTCACTCGATACCTCACGGTCTAAGGTGTTCTGGATCTCGGTCTCTATTTCGTCGATGGCCTTTTCAATGGTGTCAAGAGAAACGGGACGCTTTTCACAGGCGCGAACCATTCCGTTTAGTATCTTTTCTCTGGAGAAGGACTGACGGGTCTTATCCTTTTTGATAACGATGATGGGAAGGCTTTCGATTATTTCGT
>CAZRHF010000078.1:0-10649 GCA_964599835.1 uncultured Eubacteriales bacterium
CACAAAACTTTTTATAAGTAAACAAAGAGCAGATGCTTTTTTGCATCTGCTCTTTACTTAATCTCATTATTAAAGATATCAAACAGATCGTCATTGACGCCATTTGCTGCTTTGATTGTTGCAATCATAAGCAAATCGGGATTTATATTTGAAAAGTTGAAATCGTATCCGTTCAGTTTTATAAGTTTCGAAATAAAAATTCTTTGTGTTCTTCCGTTGCCCTCTCTAAAAGGGTGAAGATAATTCGTTGTTACATAAAAATCGACGATTTCTTCAACAAATCTTTCCCTTGTAGCACCTTTAAAATAATTTTCTTTTTCAAGGCGTTTAAAAGAAGCTTCGCATAAGTTTTCAAGTTCTTTTACCGGGCAAAACAAGGTGCCCTTTTTAGAAAAATCAACTTTGCGCAAATCTCCTGCCCAATCATACAAATCTTCAAACAAAAAGCGGTGAACACTTTTATAATAATCAAAATTCAGCGGTAAGCTTGGTGCATCACCTTCTAAAACAGCCGCTTTTGCAAAGGTGATTTCTGCCTCTACCTCAGATAACTTTTCATCATTCTTAATATTAAACTTATTTATTAAACAAGTAGTATTGGGATAGCAACTGTCACCGCTTGCTTCAATACTATATCCCATTATGCACTCACCATAGCATTTTGTTTAACAATATCTATATATTCAGCCATTGTGATTTCCTTTGCCAAAAGTTTTTCACAAAGAACCTTTGTGCGGTCTGAAACAGATAGACCTTCCATATTAAGAGATACTTCGGCATTTTTTAGCGCCATTTCAATCTCGTTCTGACTCAAAAAAATCACTTCCTTCACTTGAAGTATATCACACTTCGTTAGACTTTTCAATTATAACTATACTTTTTAAGTATTATACCACAAAACTTTTTATAAGTAAACAAAGAGCAGATGCTTTTTTGCATCTGCTCTTTTGATAATTAAAATCGCGACAGAACTATCGCGGCGAAAACGAGGACGATTCCTATAATACTGTTACGGCTGGGTCTTTCGGAGAAGCAGAGCCAGGCCATAAGACTTCCTGCCGCTAAAAGAGCTCCGTTATAGACGGGATACATAACTACGGCATCAATAAGTGAGGATGCAAGGGTCTGAAAGTAGGTAACGCTGTAAAAACATACCGCCATTACAGTAACGGTCGGGAATATTCTTTTAAGTCCTGATACCCGTTTTCTGAAAGTTTTTTTATTCGGCAAAAACAGCGATATGGGAATAAGAACGGCAAGGGATATGACCAAGGAATAAAAGGTGAACAGATGAACCGAAGTATCGGGCAGGTTTTTTGTAAACCATTTTTGGGTGACCGAGGAGATTCCTGCGGTCAAAAATACCGAAAGCAATAGAAGTGCGTGAATAAACTGCAGTTTTCCCCGTTGCTCCTTCTGATAAAGGCTCATAAAGAAGATCGCCGAAAGAATGAGGGCTATTGCAGCGATTTTTGCAGGAGTGATATCTTCACCGAAAAGGAATATTCCCGAAAGCGCCGCAATTATAAAGCTGGCTGAGTTGGAGGCGCTGGCAAGCAGATAAACGCCCGATTTAAGCGCCAACACCCAAACCACGTAATTAAGCCCCATAACGGCTCCCGAAAGGATGCAGACTACCAAGCCTGTCAGCGGAATTCTGAAATCTCCGCCGCGTATCAGTAGGATAAGCACCGCACCGATAACGGTGCAAAGACCGTTTCGAAGCATAGTCATATCCACCGTATCGGACACACTCTCCACACGGTCGCTTATCTTTTTGGAGCAGTAGCTTTTAGTAAGATTCAGAAGAGTGGCAATCGCAAGATATAAAAATCCCATCACAGCTCATTCTCCTTTACCGTTGTGTTTTCGGTGATGAAATTCTTTACAAATTCCACCGTTCCGTAGTTTTCAGCACCTATCAAAACGTTTTTAATATTTACGTTTTCTATTTCGTGATTCTTTACACCTCTGACCGTAAAGGCGGAGGTGGTTTTTTTGCACACAAAGTTTTCAATATGCAGATTTCGCACCACAGGCATATTCAGGTCGGGCTGACTGTAATCGTCAAGAGGCTCACCCTCATACCGCATATTTATACGAACAGCGTCAAGAGTTGCATGATCGACAACAATGTTTTCGACATCGATGTTTTCGACAACGCCTCCCCTGCCCTTCATTGTTTTAAGGTTAAAGCCGCTCTTTACCCTCTCTAACCGACAGTCGTGAATATAGATATTACGAGCGGAGGCAGAGGTCTCGCTTCCGATGGTAATTCCGCCTTCACTACAGTTTACTGCACGGCAGTTCCTGATTTCGATATCCTCACAGGGTCTGCCCGATTCCCAGGCATCCTCATCCCTGCCTGCCTTTATACAGCACATATCATCGCCGCCCGAAATAACACATCCGTCGGCAATAGCACGCCTGCAATATTCGAAATTAAGGCCGTCGGTATTGGGGGCATTCTGTGGATTTTCTACGGTAAGTTCTCTGACAACGATATTCTCGCACCAGGCAAGATGCACCGTCCAGGAAGGGCTGTTTTTAAGTGTGACGTCGCTAAGCAGAACGTTTTCACACTCTGCAAACTGTAGCATTCTCGGACGGACGCCGTCCTCGGGTTTATCGTAGACCCTTTCGCTCAGGGGCGCAAGAGCTTTTCCTTTCCTGATAAGATCTTCCATTCCCGGCTGGTGCTTTTTCATATACCACCAGGCCTCGCCGTGACCGTCAAGAACCCCTTTGCCTGTAAGGGCAATATTTCTGCAACGGTAGGCATAGATGAAGTGTGATGCGCTATACACGCGGTTTCCTGCAAGAATACCGTAGACCACGGGGAGATAGTCGGTAAACTCGGTACTGAATTCAACCAGGGCGCCTTCTGAAATATGAAGTTCAACGTTATCGCGAAGATGAATAGGCCCTGTGAGCCAGCGGCCTTTGGGGATAACTACTCTTCCGCCGCCCGACTTTGAGCATTTTCCGATTGCGGCGTTTATTGCTTTGGTAGCTTTTTCTCCCTCGGTAGCTCCAAATTCTGTTATATTGAATATTCTATCGGGAAAGCAGGGTTCTACGGGAGGGGCAAAGTGTTTAAAGTATCTCAATTTTCTTCCTCACTTTTTGTCAGCGCACATTCCATTTGGGCAAGGACTCTCATCACGTAACCGCGGCCGATATCGGGAATAATTTCTTCTCTACCGATAGTGCGGCCGTCGAAGGTAGGTTTAAATATATCGGAAAATTTTATGTTTTGCGGCATAGTTTTTCCCGTAAGTTTTTGAGCCAATTCGTCGGTCGTGAGGCCGGCGGCAGGCAGATCGATCTTCCAATGCTCCGAAAGTGTCAATACAGATCTGTTATCGGTTTTGAATGATATGTTTAAATTAAATATCTCGCAAAAAAAGTCGGCAATAAGGCTTCTGTCATCCTCAGTCCAGGAGTGGGTCGTATTGGTAGAGCTACCTCTGAAGTTCTCATCCGCACCAACCATACGGTAGGTCTGCTCCACTTTACGGACGGTTCGCATAAAAATATCAAAGGGTATTAATCCGTCGCTGAATCCCTGCTCTATCATAAGGGGTTTCGGAGCAAACAGCGAAAGTATTTCCCACATATCGGGGCCGTAGGCGCAGCCGGGAAGCAGATTGCAGGCGCAATGCGTTCGTTCTTTTGAATGAATGTATGAAAAATCGGAAGGATAGCCCGTTGCACAAAGGGCGGTAAGCTCGGGAGCAAGGGCGGCAAGGAAGGTACAAAGGGTTCCTCCGCCCGAATTGCCGCAGGCACCTACCCGGCTTTTATCTACAAAATGCTTATCTATCATATATCGGATAAGAGCAACCGACTCCATAAGTATCATTCCTTGCAGAGTCAGGCCGCAGTAAAATGGCGCAACGGCATCCTTATGTCCGTAAAGGCTTCGGTCTCCCTGACCGATGTTGTCCGGAAGCATAACGGCAATTCCCATTCGCGCAAGGCGCTCTGCCATCAGAAGATAACTATCGGTAAGTCGCCCGTCCTCGCCGTGGCCGCAAAATACAAATATAAGCGGGACCTTTCCGTTTTTTGCCGCTTTGGGCATAAACAAGGTTCCCACCGAGTGGAAGTTTTCCCAGGTGGTGAACCTCAGCTGTGAAACGCTGTAGCAGTCGCACTCGTCACGGCTGATTTCTTCCATATCACTTATCACAGGAAGAAGTTTTTCATCGAAGGCCAGCATCCTTTTAACCTTTTCAGTTATCTTTTGACGCTCTTCATCTGTAGTAGGAAACCCGAAGGACTTTTCTGCGCGCGTCTGCGCAAAACGCCTTTCATATTGGTCGTAGATCTCCATCGTATGAAGCCATTTTTCATTTTGAGTCATATCAAACGCCTCCCGCTAACGATTATATCGTTTTATGTCGGATTTCTCAATGCACAATATTACAGTTAATTTGCACGATTTTCCTGTAATATTGACTTAAAACGGCTTTAGTGTTATACTTTTTTACGAGGTGAGAATATGATAATACCCTTTGAAAAGCTTAAACGGTATGATTTTGCACTGTCAAGTATCAGAGCAATAAGGCAGATGCCGAAATATCGGGAGCTTCAGGCGTCAGGTAGGATATGTAACGGATTTATTTACGTTGTCAGCGGTGAGTGCCGATATAAATTTGAAGGCGGCAGTTTTACTCTCCGTAGCGGAGAAATAGCATATCTACCCTACGGCTCACATCATACCCTTAAGATAGAAAGCGATGCGATAGTTTTCTACCGAATAGATTTTACCCTTAAAATTGAAAGAGAGCTTGCTTATTTTTCCGACCGCCCCCTGAAATTTTACGGAAAGGTCTCACCCGAATGTGCCGAGGCTATAGTTTCCCTTACCGAAAGCTGCGGAATGTTTGAAAACTCAATAATCAAAACTCAAAAGCTCTGCACCGTTCTTGCATCTCTCCAAAGCCCTTCAGAAAACAGAAAAACAAACAAGCTCGCACCAGCACTTATCCACCTGCAGGAATATGCTTTTGAAGACATAAATTGCGGAGAGCTTGCAAAACTGTGTTTTCTCAGTACATCAAGATTTTACGAAATGTTTAAAGAGGAACTTGGTATGACGCCTCTTGAATACAGAAACGAACTGTTGATAAAACGGGCTAAAACGCTTCTTTCGGCAGGAGACATTTCGGTAAATGAGGTTGCCTTGTCCATAGGTTTTGAAAACACGGCCTATTTCAGTCGTTTCTTTAAAAAGCAGGTCGGCATTTCTCCAAGCGAGTATGTCAAAAAATTATTGAAAAACACGTAGAATATGCTATAATTTCATCAGAATAATCGCTTTGCGAGGTGCGCACTATGAAAATCAGATTAACCGTAAAAAACAAAACCACCCTTTATGCCGCAAACGAGCTTAAAAGCTTTATCGTGGCAATGACCGATGTTCCCTGTGACGTCGTAGATTCAGACGCAGATATCACCCTCGGTCTTCTGCCTGAGGGCAGCGTTAATGACCCGCTTATCGACGACAGATACGTTATTGATATCAAAGACGGTAAGGGTTCAATTCTCGGCAGTAATCAGCGAAGCATTCTTCTGGGAATCTACCGCTATCTTAAAGAGCTTGGTTGCCGCTTTGTGCGCCCCGGCAAAAACGGTGACGTTATCCCCAAAAGTGACCTCAAAGGCGTCGTTTCTATAGATGAATCGGCCTTTTATCCCTTCAGAGTGGAGTGTTTGGAGGGAAGCATTAACGCCGAGCTTGTAAAGGACACTATAAAATGGCTTCCCAAGGTTGGTTATAACGCATTTTTCATTCAGTTCGTAACTCCTTACGTATTTTATAAGCGTCTTGAGCCCGAGCGTTTCGGCGGCGAAGGACTTACAAAAGCAGAGCATCTTAAAAAGTGCTATGAGCTTTCTCTTACAATGACACAAGAAATCGAGGAAACTATTACTACGGTTGGTCTGCAGTTCCACGACGTGGGACACGGCTACACCTTCGAGCCCTTCGGAGTACACTATCTCGACAGCGAGCTGACCCGCGATATTCCCGAAGAAAAACGCGCCGAGATCGAGCCCTATCTCCCCCTCAGAGACGGCAAAAGAAGGGTACTGAACGGCTGTATCAACTGGACGAATCTTTGTCTTTCCAACAAAAAGCTTGCAGAAATGACGGCTGATTGGTTTGTTGATTTTCTTAAAAACAAGCCGGAGGTAGACTTCCTTCACATCTGGCTGGGAGACGGCGCCAACAACCACTGCGAATGTGAAAACTGCATGAAGCAGAGCGTTTCGGATATGTATATTGATATGCTCAATATTGTCGACGAAAGGCTTACTGCCGCGGGAATTGATACTAAGATCATCTGTATTCAGTATGTAAACACCCGTCACGCCCCTCTTGTTTCCAGGTTTAATAACCCCGAAAGATTCGTGCTTATGCCTGCGATCTCCAGAAATTATACAGAACCCTACACCACAGAAAAATATCCCTATCCCTTGCCCGAAAAGGACGAACGCAACAACTTTAAGGGTATGAGCGACTTCAGAGGAACAATGGGACTTTTCGACACCTGGAGAAAAATTTATCCCGATCTTCCCGTAATGTTCTTCGATTATCATCTTTATTCCACACACCTTACCGACCCCGGCTATATGTTTGCCTCCCGACTTATTTCGGAAGACGTTAAACAGCTCAAAAACGTAGGATCTCAGGGACTTGTAAACTGCAAGACCCAACGTTCCTACTTCCCCACCTCCCTCCCCGTATATGCTTCAGGCGCTCTGCTCACTAACCCCGACCTGAATTTTGACGATATTGCCGACGAATATTTTGAAGCGGCTTACGGCAGAGAGGCAAAAACCATCAGGAATTATCTTGAAAAGATAAGCGAGCTTTTCGACCAGAAGCTTATTAAAACGGTCACCTCGGTTGAGGATTTTGCCGATAAGGCTCTGACCAAAAAGCGTGCCTGGAGAAACAATCCCGATGCCGCTGCCCTATTTGAACAGATTGAGGGCGTGGTTAACGGCCTCAAAGAAAATCTTGACGGTTATATAGCGAATGCTGAAGACGAATGTAAAAAACACTCCTTTGAGCTTTTAAAATACCACACCGAAATATGCAGACTCTACGGTAGGGCTCTGCTTGAGGGTGCAAAAGGAAACGACGAGCAGTGCAATATTTTTGTTTCCAAGCTTTTAGAGTACGTTAAGGAAAACGAGAAGCACTATCTTCCCGAGCTTGACGTATTCCTTTTCGAAAGTGCGACCAACGTCGTATTTGAGCAATAAATTTAATATCACTCGTTACTTCTATTCAAAAAAAGTGGCTGTCTCACTTAGTCGGTGAGACAGCCACTTTTTAAATTTTTGAAAACCACTTTTTATAGTCACTCAAACTAAAGCCGGGCTGACCGTAAAGATAGTGATTTTTGCCCTCGGTGCCGTCGTCAAGGGTCCACTCGATCTTGAACATTCCCTGCTCGGAATAAAGTACGTCCAGCTTTCCGAGGGGAGCTGCGGAGAATGGGGCAGCAGAAAAATCCTTCTCCAGCACTACTTTATCACTCTCTATATCGGTTATTCTCAGGTGACCCGAGACCGCGCAGTAGGTGCTGTTGGTGCAAAGGACGGGTTGACCGCCCCAGGGAGTCATTTCGTCGATCATAATGATTATCGGCTGTTGCGACCGTTTTATGAAATCATAAGCCAGCTTTTTGTCGTAATAATAATCAACGATAGCGTCGGAGAACTGGGGCCAGCCGTCAATGAGGTTCCACCATATCATTCCGCCCATTTTGTTCATCTTCATACGGGTGTGTTCGATGAAGAACTTCTTCGCCTCGGCCTGAACCGCCTGTGAAGCAAAAACAAACTCGTCAAGGTCTTCGGGCACCTCCCCGAAAAGATGCTTTATCTGTTCACTCATAAGTTGGGCGCGGTCGGGTCTTTCAAACTGGTCGCTGGAATGGAAGACCCACTGGGGATTGCCAAAATAATAATTCACGTATTCTGAGTCGATGAATTTCTCTATGGATTTTCTTGAGGGGCAACCGTGATAGCCTATCTCACTTACGAAATATGCTCCTGAATTCTTATAGAAGTCGCTCTTGAAATAGTTTCGGGGTCCCCACAGATGGTCTTCGGGATAGAATTTACTTCCCTGTCTGTTATCTCCCATATTGTAGGCGGCGTCGGAAATATAGGGAGACGAAGGCAGATATTCCCTTTCGGGGTCAAGCCGCTTTATGACCGAGGGCAGAACTTCGCGAGTTATGGCGTTAGTCGAGGGGGCATATCCAAAGGCTACCATACCTGCATCTATTTCGTTATCCCCCGACCAGACTACGATCGAGGGATGACCGCGGTATTCCCGCACAACCCACTCGGCCTCGCGGCGTATCTTATCAAAAAATTTTTCAGTTTGAGGATAGCGCTGGCAGGCCATTGCAAAATCCTGCCATACCATAATGCCGTGCTCGTCGCAGAAGTCGAAGAATTCGTGATCCTCATAGACATTTCCGCCCCAGCAGCGGATTATATTACATCCGAGGTCCTCGGCCATTTCGAGAGCAGGCCCCAAGCGGCTTTTATCTCTGCTGTGGAAGGGATCCATAGGCACCCAGTTGGTACCCAGCGCCAGAACCTTTTTACCGTTTACCTCAAACTGAAAGCGTCCGTTTTCGCAGACCGTTTCGGTGCGGTTGAGCTTTACTTTTCGTATTCCGCGACGAACCGTTTTTTCGCAAAGAAGTTCACCGCTTAGAGTGTATAGTCCTAAGGTGATGTCGTACATATTCGGCTCACCCAAAGGCTTGGGCCACCAAAGCTTGCAGTTCGGCATTTCAAAATAGGTGGAGCCTGTACAGCCCTTTCTCAGCGCCTCAGCCGTAATTACCTGATCTCCGCAGACTGCGGTTATTTTTACTTTCAGATCTGCAAGGCGGTATTTAAGAGGCAGGTCGGTCTCATAGGTGACGCGGCATTTTGCTCCGCTTGTCCCTACACTTTCGGCGTTTACATAGAGGTATTTAATGCCGTATTTCTTCTCGATCTTCAGTTCTACGTCACGCCAGAGACCTGCCGAAATGGCGCGGGGCATAATATCCCACCCCGACATATGAGGAGCCTTGCGAATTCCCACCAACAGCTTAGGGATACTCCACTCGGCATCAATATTGTAGGTCTCGCGATCACCGTTGTCGATCACGGTGGCAATGGAAGAGATATGGACGGTGAGGGTGTTTTCCTTTCCGAAAAGAAGCCTCCCGGTAACGTCAAATTCGTGGGCGATAAACATATTGTCACTGTCGCCCAGTTTTTCGCCGTTAAGGTAATATTCAGCAATACAGTCGACCCCTCTGAAATGAAGGATCGCCTTTTCGTCACATACAATAGCCTCGGGGGCGGTAAAGGTCTTTTCATACCACCAGTCATAGGTTTCGAATTGTTCGGCCTCGCGCAGCTTCAGCCCCCTGAATATATCCTCGGGGAGAAGGCCTGCATTTATCAGGTCAAGCTCGACATTTCCCGGTACGGTTGCTTCAATTAGGGAATAGCCAGACGAATCAAGGGTATCCACCTTGGGGATATTATCCTCATCGGTAGGGGCGAAATACAATTTCCATTTTCCGTTTAAAAACATTCATATACCTCCTTTTTTCTTCATTGTAAACCTTAGAGAAAACGAGTTCTTTCACTATTTTAGGAAAAAGTCTTAATATTTTCATATTTTTATTGAAAAACTTAATTTTTTATGGTAATTTGGTCTTGAGGTGGTATTATGACGGTCAAGGCCGAATCCTTTAAAAGTGAAAGATATATAAAAGGAAGTTTAGGACTCTCAATTCACGAACGTTGGCCCGATTTTTCCAGTCCCCTTCACTGGCACGACTATATAGAGGTCGAGCTGGTGCTGGACGGCAAAGGGCGGCAGACGCTGAACGGAGAGGAAGATATCCTCACCGCAGGCTGTCTTACGGTTATGCGCCCCACCGATTTTCACGACGTAAGCCCCGACGAAGGCTTTCACCTCATCAATCTCAGTATCAACGACCGTCTTTTGCCCGAAGAGATCATTTCGGGGCTATCCACAGGAAAACGTCTCTTTTTCCGCCTGTCTCCCGCAGACACCGCAACCGTAGCAAGTCTTCTCGGACTTTTACACGCCGAAAGCGAAGCTGCCGATCCCGACCGACGGTATATTAAGCATCTTATACTGTCTCTGTTTTTAAAGATACTGAAATTTATTCCCTTACCCGATGAGAAGGAAAATGAGATAAGCGGACCTGTGCAGTCGGCAGTTCTCTATCTTCAGATGCATTTCAGAGAAGATCCTACCCTCGGCGAGGTGGCGTCAATTTGTCACTATAACCCCAACCATTTCAGCACGGTCTTTCACCGCGAAATGGGAATGACCTACAGCGAATATTTAAACCGACTGAAGATAGCCTATGCCAAGGAGCTTCTTCTCACCACCGACGCCAAAATAACCGATATCTGCTTTGAAAGCGGTTTCACCTCTCATTCCAATTTCCTGCGGCTTTTTAAGAAGGATACGGGAATTTCTCCGATAAGATTCAGAACCAAATAAAAACTCTTCCCTTTGAGGCGTACTCCGTAAGGAAGTACGCCTCAGTTATATTCGCCTTGCGGCGAGT
>CAZRHF010000079.1:0-10558 GCA_964599835.1 uncultured Eubacteriales bacterium
GCGAGACCAATGTCCGTAGGACAAAAGGGGTGCCGTCTCCGGCTGAGGAAAAGGGACCACGGAGTGGTGGATGAGGTGTTTATATAAATGCGTCGCAGACACATCGCTGCTGAAGCCTGACACCTGCAACCTGAAACCTTCTTTAATCTACATTTCCGGCTTAAAGGTGGGCATAAGCTGAAGCTTGAAGAGGTTTGCCTTGTGCTTTCGGTCGATTATGGCCTGCTTTTCCTTGTCGGCGATGAAGCCCGTGCGGATGTACACGTCCAGCTCGGCGTAGGTGAAGCCTAAATTTTCCTCGTCGGTCTTGCCGCAGAGTCCGTCAATGGGGGTCTTATCCACCAACTCGTCGGGAAGTCCCAAAACGCGTCCCATCTCCTTTACCTCGGTTACGGTGAGGTTGGAAAGGGGGGAGAAATCTCCGACCGAATCGCCGTAGCGGGTAGAATATCCTACCCAATCCTCCGACAGATTGCAGGTATTGGCGACGCGGCCGTTACAGCTCTGAGAAACGGCATAAAGGGTGGCCATACGGACTCTGGGAGGGATGTTCTGAACCGTCTGGGAGGTTATTTCCAGTCCCTCGGGCAGATTTTTCATAAGTCCGTCCACGGCGTCCTTGATATTTATTACGTAGTGCTTTATTCCAAGGCTGTCCACCAGCAGGTGAGCCATATCTATATCGTGCTGTTCTCCTTTGGGCATCAGAACTCCGATAACACGGTCCTTACCCAGCGCCTCCACGCAAAGGGCGGCAACTATAGAGCTGTCCTTTCCTCCCGAAATTCCCACAACGGCGTTACAGCCCTCTCCGTTTTCGGCAAAGAAATCTCTTATCCACTGAACACATTCCTTCGTTGTCTTTACTGCATCAAACATAGCTTTTCCTCCTAAATTACGTCTATCTGACACATTTTCATAGTCATAAGGGCGGCCTCGTGGCTCTCGGGGGTCACTCCCGCACAGCAGGCCGAATTCACGCAGACCTCGGCGTCGGGGAATGTCGCCTTGATGATAAGGGCGTTGGATACGACGCAGATATCGGTGCAAAGGCCGATAAGCTCAACACATTCAAGGTCTTCTTCCTTCCAGTCGGGCCAGCCGAAATTCGGCTTATCGATTATTTTTGAGCCGGAAACGTAAAGTCCGTCGGCTATTTCCCAGCCCTTGGTGCCCTTTATACAGTGAGGCACGGGGAGCTTTTTGCCCTCGGGAGTGTCAAGAAAATTTTCGCCGTGGGTGTCGCGGGTGAAGATTATCTCATCCCCGTTTTTGGCATATTCTCCGATCTTGGCCTTGACCTTGGGCAGTATCGCTACCGCCTCCTTAGTACCGAGGGCCATATCTATAAAATCGTTTTGCATATCTACCACGATAAGAGTTTTTTTCATTTTAACTCCTCCTTGGGTAGATTATACCACAGCCGCACAAAAATAAAAAGGGGGAAGGAGAAAAAATCTCAAAAAGGTTTACAGAGGCCTTGAAATTTAGAAAAATTATAAAAACAAAAAATTTTGAAAAATATAAAACCGTTTGGAAAGCCGGTTCCCCTTAATTAATGTAAGGAGCGGGAAAGCCCACTATAAAAATTTTTCGAGGGATAAAAATTATGGAAAAAACCTTTTATGCAAACGGAAGAGATCAGGTTCAGTTTTTCGCCGAGATAAACGGCTGGTTTGCGGCCAACCGAAACATCATAGTAAACGACCTCTACATTAAGTGCAAGAGCCGCTTCGGCCTGCTTGTCAACAAGAGCTCCCTTTCCGAGATCACCTTGATCTATAGCGAGAACGGTAACGTCAGCAACCTTTACGGTATCGACTATAACGAAAGCTTCTCCCTTATGAAGGTAAATCTGAACAAAATGAAATCCAAGTGGATCGCCAACAACCCCCACCTGCAGTATATTTGCAGCAATTATATGCATAATGCCCGCGGCCAGGCAGGAAGCCTGATGCTTAACGGCATCGGCGCCAACAACCGCAACCAGATATGGATAATTTACCGCGTACCCGAAGCATCACGCAGACCTGACCTTCAGCCTCCCGCACAGAACATTGCGCCCGCCGCCCCCACTGCTGACGGTGTATGCCCTAACTGCAGCTACAATAACGGTATCGGCTCAAACTTCTGCGCCGCTTGCGGCTTTAAGATTAAATGATGACATAGGACCTCCTTTCGAAATATGTGTGTGCCAACGATCCCCACGGTTTTTTCCGTGGGGGTCGTTGGTTTTGGGGGTGTAACTATAAAGAAGAAATAAGAAAGAATAAATAATAAAAAAAGTGTCTCCGACGGGTCTTGCCTTCGCGGAGTCGAAATTTTGCGACAATGAGACTGGCTCAACTACGTTGTCGCCCTACGGGTTCGGCAGGCTCAGAATGACCCATTGTCGCAGATAACGTCGCAAAATCGCCGTAGGCGGGATCTCGGCGGAAGCTTACTACGATATACCTCGCTTATGCTCGGTGCGATATGTTTGCTTCGCAAACGCGATATAACCGACCTTATCGGTCGCTTGCGATATGATATAAATCCCCTTGCGCCCCGCAGGGCATATCGCATCGAAGATATATCGCAGGCGTCAGCCTATATCGCAAATCCCGATAGGGATTTATATCGCGGCGTGAGCCCCTCGACCGTGCCGAAGGCACACCGAACCTTTTCTCTTTTCACTCTTCGCTTTTACCTAATAAAAATCCCCCTCACGAGGAGGGGGATTTTCTTATTTTATGACGTCCTTAGAACGGTCAACGTAAGAGGTGTGGAGGATCTTGTGAGCCTTGTGGCTGCCGGGCTTCTCGAAGTATTCTTCGTAGAGAGCCTTAACAACAGGGCTTTCGTGAGACTTTCTGATAGTGTTAGCCTCATCGTAGGAGTAGAGAGCCTTCGCACGCTCGGCACGAAGATCTATCTTCTGACGAACTGCGGCAGGCTGGATGGGCTGACCGCCGCCGTTTACACAGCCGCCGGGACAGCACATAACTTCGATGAAGTGGTAGTTCTTCTCGCCTTTTTCAACAGCACAAAGAACCTTATCAACAGCGTCAAGTCCGCTTACTACGCAAATGTTAACGTCCATACCTGCAACGTTAATGGTGGCTTCCTTAACGGCATCGATTCCGCGAACAGCGTGGAAGTCGACCTTGTCGAGCTCCTTGCCCTCGAGAACCTCAGCAACGGTACGGAGAGCGGCTTCCATAACACCGCCGGTTGCACCGAAGATAACTGCGGCGCCGGTGGACTCACCGAGGGGAGAATCGAACTGCTCGTCGGGGAGATTTACAAAATCGATTCTTGCGCGCTTGATCATACGGGCAAGCTCACGGGTGGTGATGGAGATATCAACATCGGGAAGTCCTGCTGCGTTCTGGTCGTCGCGGGCGATCTCGAACTTCTTAGCGGTACAGGGCATTACAGAAACAGAAACGATGTTCTTGGGGTCGATTCCGTTCTTCTCAGCATACCAGGTCTTGATAACTGCGCCGAACATCTGCTGGGGAGACTTGCAGGAAGAAAGGTTTTTAAGGAGTCCGGGATGATACATCTCGCAGAACTTGATCCAACCGGGAGAGCAGGAGGTGATCATAGGGAGGGCGCCGCCATTCTTAACGCGGTCGATAAACTCGGTTCCCTCTTCCATAATGGTAAGGTCAGCACCAACGTTGGTGTCGAAGACCTGATCGAAGCCGAGGCGCTTAAGAGCGGCAACCATTTTGCCTTCAACGCCTGTGCCGACGGGCATACCGAAGTCCTCACCGAGAGCGGCACGAACTGCGGGAGCGGTCTGAACGATAACGACCTTCTCGGGATCGTTAAGAGCCTCGAATACCTTATCGGTGTCGTCCTTTTCGCGGAGAGCGCCTGTGGGGCAGTTTACGATACACTGTCCGCAGGAAACGCAACCAACTTCGGCAAGACCGAGGTTGAAGCCGCAGGCAACGTTGGTATCGATACCGCGGTCGTTAGCGCCGATAACGCCAACCTTCTGTGCCTTACAAGCGGCAACGCAACGACGGCAAAGGATGCACTTGTTGTTGTCGCGGATCATATGAGGAGCGGAGCAGTCGATGTCGTAATGGGGGTTCATTCCGTCGAACTTAGCCTCGTCGGTAACGCCGTAGTCGTTACAAAGAGCCTGGAATTCGCAGTTTCCGGAACGAACGCAGGAAAGACACTTGCGCTCGTGGGTGGAGAGCATAAGCTCGAGGGTCATTTTTCTGGATTTCTGAACGGCGATGGAATTGGTCTTAACCTCCATTCCCTCGGTTACAGGGTATACGCAGGAGGCAACGATTCTGAAGGGACGTCCGCCCTCGCTTACCTCAACAACGCAGATACGGCAGGCGCCGATCTCATTCATTTCTTTCATAAAGCAGAGGGTAGGAATATCAATTCCAACCTGACGGGCTGCCTCGAGGATGGTGCTACCGGCAGGTACGGAGACGTCCATACCGTCGATCTTAAGATTAATCATATTAGCCATAGTATGTTTTCTCCTTTCCTTAGCCTTTGATAATAGCCTTGAACTTACAGGTGCCTACGCAGGCTCCGCACTTAACGCACTTGGAAGCGTCGATCTCATAAGCGGGAAGCTTCTTGCCGGGGGCAACGTAGTCGGTCTTGGTGATTGCATCTGCAGGACATTGCTTAGCGCACATTCCGCAGCCGAAGCACTTGTCCTTGATGATGGAATATGTAAGAAGGCTCTTACATACGCCTGCGGGACACTTCTTGTCAACGATATGAGCAACATATTCGTCTCTGAAGAAGTGGAGGGTAGAAAGAACGGGGTTGGGAGCGGTCTGGCCGAGTCCGCAAAGAGCGTTCTTCTTGATGTAGTGGCAAAGCTCTTCCATCTTGTCGAGATCCTCGAGGGTTGCTTTACCTTCGGTGATCTTATTGAGCATTTCGAGAAGTCTCTGGGTACCTACACGGCAGGGAGTACACTTACCGCAGGACTCGTCAACGGTGAACTCGAGGAAGAATTTAGCGATGTCGACCATACAGCTGTCTTCGTCCATAACGATAAGTCCGCCGGAGCCCATCATAGAGCCGATAGCAAGGAGGTTATCGTAGTCGATCGGGATGTCAAGATGCTCTGCAGGGATACATCCGCCGGAAGGACCGCCGGTCTGTGCTGCCTTGAACTTCTTGCCGCCGGGGATACCGCCGCCGATCTCTTCAACGATCTGACGAAGGGTGGTTCCCATAGGAACCTCAACGAGGCCGGTGTTCTTGATGTTTCCGCCGAGGGCGAATACCTTGGTTCCTGCAGACCTCTCGGTACCCATAGAACGGAACCAATCGGCACCGTTAAGGATGATCTGAGGAATGTTGGCATAGGTCTCAACGTTGTTAAGAACGGTGGGCTTGCCGAAAAGACCCTTAACTGCGGGGAAGGGAGGACGGGGTCTGGGCTCGCCGCGGTGACCTTCGATGGAGGTCATAAGAGCGGTTTCCTCACCGCAAACGAATGCGCCTGCACCGAGACGGAGCTCCATATCGAACTCGAAGTCGGTGCCGAAGATATTTTTACCGAGGAGACCGTATTCACGGGCCTGGTTAATAGCGATCTCAAGACGTGCAACAGCGATAGGATACTCTGCACGAACGTAAACGAAGCCGCGGGTTGCGCCGATAGCATAAGCGGCGATAGCCATTGCTTCGATGAGGGCGTGGGGGTCGCCTTCAAGAACCGAACGGTCCATAAATGCGCCGGGGTCGCCTTCGTCGGCGTTACAGGCTACGTACTTCTGGTCAGCGTCCTTAACGAGGTTACGGGCAAGCTCCCACTTCTTACCGGTGGGGAATCCTGCGCCGCCGCGTCCGCGGAGACCCGAAGCGAGAACGGTCTCGATAACCTGATCGGGGGTCATTTCGGTGAGGACCTTACCAAGAGCGGCATAACCGTCCATAGCAATATACTCGTCGATGTTTTCGGGGTTGATAACACCGCAGTTGCGAAGAGCAACACGCTTCTGTGCGCGATAGAAAGCGGTGTCGTTAAGGGATGCGTGTGCAGGATCGATGTGAGCTGCATCACCGACGTCGTTGTAAACAAGGCGTTCTACAACGCGTCCTTTGAGAAGATGCTCGGAAACGATCTCCTCAACATCCTCTGCGGTAACTCTGGAATAGAAAGTTCCGTCGGGGTGAACGATAACGACAGGGCCAAGGGCGCAGAGACCGAAACATCCGGTCTGGACTACCTTTGCTTCTTCAGCAAGACCGTTGGCAGCAATGGCATCCTCAAATGCCTTCTGGATGGTCTTGGAGCCCGAAGAAGTACAGCCGGTACCGCCACAAATCAGTACGTGTGCACGAATCATTATAAAAACCTCCTCAGTTTGCTTTACTTAATAATATATTCTTCGACGACCTGGCCGCCCTTGAGGTGCTTTTCAATAACCTCGGCTGCTTTTTCAGGAGTCATTTTAACATAGGTTACCTTTTCCTTGCCTGCTTCGTAGACCTCTACGATAGGCTCATACTGACAAAGTCCGACACAACCGGTCTGGGTAACGGTTACGCTTCCTGCGATTCCTGCTTCGCTGACACCGTCAACAAAGGCGGAAAGGACAGGACGGGCGCCTGCTGCGATACCGCAGGTTGCCATTCCGACTACGACGCGGGTCTCGCCGCTTCCTTCGCGGATAACGACCTTGTTCTTCATCTTGTCTCTGATTGCTGCAAGTTCTGCTAATGATTTCATAGTAGTTGTCCCCTTCTATAATATTGAAATTATTTATATTGTTCAATGAGATATTCCTTTATCCAAAGAATGACCTCAATGTTGCTGAGCGGAACGTCGCCGAGGACCTCTTTAAGCTCGGCCGTTTCAAGACTTACTGTTTTGTCCTTAGTGACGTGGGTGAAGCTGAACTCTGTATCGGGGTTACACTGAATAAGTGTGACCACCGTTTCGACTATGTTGCCGAGCGGAGCGGCGTCGATGTGATCTTTATAAAAAACTGCCGAGGTTACCGTGCCGTGGGAGTCGGGAAAGTCTTCAATATGTCTTGAAGTTATTTCCATACTGCCTCCCGTCTGCTCTGCCGCCAGCTTTAAAAAGGGAATTCCGAGACCCACAGGTCTTGTTTTTCTCGTGGTGGCAAAGGGGTCGGTCACGCTTTTCAGAAAATCGGGCTTCATACCGCAGCCGTCGTCCGATATCGAAAATTTAAGGGTCTCTCCCTCCTCGATGACCTTAATTTCCACTCGGGTCGCATTTGCCTTTATGGAATTTTGGGCAATGTCAAGTATGTTAAGAGACAGTTCTTTCATTTTTCACCTCTCAGATACTTAAAAAGGTTTGCCCTTACAAGGTCGCCCGAATAGGGTTCATCCTCAAGCTCGATATAGGCCTCGGCGTCGCGGATATCCCAGAGATAATGGGCGTCCGAGCCGATAAGGCAGGTTTTTTTCTTTAAATGCGGGAAACGTGTCTCGTATTCGGTGCGTTTTTCACTGTCGTGAAGCTCGAAGCAGGAAAACTCCGCCCCTTCGGGGAAAACACCGAGGATCGAGACGATTCCGTTAGCGGTACGGTCAATGTGAGCGGGCCAGCAGACCCCGTCATATCGGGCTACGAACTCGGGGACATCCTCTACCGAAATGTCGGTAGCGTTGGAGAGAAGATATTCTTCCTCTCCGAGGACGTTGTCCTCCTCGTCCATTATCTGCTGTCGGCCGAAGATCTCTATGCGGTTTTTTATCTTCATAAGATGATCTTCAACCTCATCTGAAAACGCCAGGGCATTTTCAAGCCTTTCGAAGAGACAGACCACGTGGATATCCTCGGCGGTGGTCAGCTCCATCCCCGCAACACCGATTAGTCCGTAGGCCTTGGCCGCCTTTAAGAAAGCGGGGCAGTTTTTGGCGGTGTTGTGGTCGGTCAGGGCGACGATGTTAAGTCCTGCAAGGGTTGCGGCTCCCGCAATGTTGGCGGGGGTCATATCGTCGTCTCCGCAGGGAGAAAGACAGGAATGAAGGTGAAAATCGTAGTAGTAGCGGCTCAAGCCAGAAGCTCCGCCAGCTCTGTTGCCAGTTTAAAAGCACTTTTTTCGGAGTAAAGGAGGTTTATTCCCCTATCCTCGGCGGCTTTCTTTACCTCCTCCTCCACCGTGACCCCTTCGGCAAGGATAACGGCGGCAGTATCGGTAAGGGCCGCGACGGCAACGATATTGATGTTTGACATAATGGTTATCCAGACGTCTCCCGAGCTTGCGGCACCCATGACCCAGCTAAGCAGGTCTCCGATGTAACAGCCGGTAACCTCCCGGTCCCCTTCGGGCAGAGCAATAACGTTCAGTGCAAGTTTATTCTTCAGCTCGCTTACCGTCATTCTGCTGCTCCTCCGTCAAAGCTTTTAGTTTTATGAAAACGCAGGCGTTTATACTGCGCTCGCCCTTTACGATATCCTCGGCCAGGGCACGGCAGTTGGGGGCTCCGCAAGCGCCGCAGTCGGTTCCCGGCAGGGTCTCGCGGATGCTCTGCATTTTAGCCATCATCTTCATCGACTCGCCGATGCTGTCGGCAAGGCGGTTCATAGGCTTGTATTCGGGGATGTCCTCAAAAAAGGTATCCTCGGGGATAAATTCCCTTCCCTCGTGGAAGTTTTGCGACACGGGGAGGTAGCGGCGGAGGGTCAGAAGTCGGGCTTTGGCGATGAAGGGGTTTTCCATTGTGAGAACACCGCCTACACAGCCTCCCGTACAGGCGTTGAGCTCAACGAACTCAAGACTGGGGATGGCGCCGCTTTCGATCTGATCGAGAACCTTTATACAGTTTTCGATTCCGTCGGCCGCAAGGAATTTTTCGTTAAAGAGTGCGGAGGATTCTCCGCCTGAGGTCGCCCAGCTTATGCCGATAACTCCCGAGCGGGAAATGGGGTCGGTTGGGAGCTCCCTCTTCATATGATTTAACAGCTCAAAATATACGTCGCTGATGGAAACGACGCAGTCGACAGCACTTTTATAGCTGCCGAAGCCGTTTTTAACATAACTGGCCTTTGCGGGGCAGGGGGAGATAAAGCAGACTCCGATATCCTCGGGTTTTAGCTCCTCGTGCTCGCGAAGGACTCTGCGTTTTGCCCTCTTTGCCGCTATTTCCATAGGAGGCAGAAGAGGGAGAAGGTTGTCTTTAAGATAGGGAAATCTTAGGGCAATAAGACGCGTGATAACGGGGCAGGCCGAGCTTATGACCGGCTTTTTTATACCGTCGGTCTCAAGAAACTTTCTTGTGTATTCGCTTACGAGCTCGGCGGCACGGGCCACCTCGTAGACCTCGTCGAAGCCCATATCAAGAAGTCCCTGGAGAACGTAGTCGACGTCACTCAGTTCCTCGAATTGGCCGTAAAGGGTCGGGGCAGGCAAAGCAACCTTGTACTTAAACCTATCCATCTTGCTGAGCTTGCTGCAGACCGCCTTTTTGGCGCCTTCAGGGCAGACCCTTATACATTCGCCGCAGTCGATGCATCGGTCAGCATTTATAACGGCGTGTCCCTTCCTTATTCTTATCGCCTCTGTTGGGCAATGCCGAAGGCAGGTGGTACAGCCGGTGCATTTTGCGGCGTCGAGAGAAACCGAATGTTTATACGTTATCATATTTTAAAAGTTTACCTTCATGGTGATCTTTGTGCCCTTACCTAAAGCGGTCTCGATATCCATAGAGTCGGTATACCGCTTCATATTGGGAAGCCCCATGCCTGCTCCGAAGCCTAAGGACCTGACGTTGTCGGGGGCGGTTGAGAAGCCCTCCTGCATTGCCAGCTCCAGATTGGAGATTCCGGGTCCTTCGTCGGTAAGGATTATTTCTACAAGGTTTTCGTAAACGAGAACGTCGGCAGTTCCGCCGCCGGCGTGTATGACCATATTTATCTCGCCCTCATACATCGCAACGGATACCCTGCGGATGGTTTCGGGGTCGAGACCGAGTTGACGGAGGCTTTTTTTTACCTCGACCGATGCCTGACCGGCCATAGTAAAGTTTTTTCCGTCGACATTAAAGTGAAGTCTGACGGGCTCAGCCATCAATTTCACTGCTGCCCTTAAGGCCCTTGGCGTAAAGCTTACCGCAGGTCTCAAACATACGGTAGTTAGTGCTCAAAACAACTATTCCGCTCTCCTTGGCAAGGGCAATAACCTCGTCGCTGAGCTTTTTGGCTCTGACGAAGATGATCGCCTGCATATCAAGCATAAGGGCGGTGCGGATAGTCTGCGGGTTTACAAGACCGGTGAGCAACACGGAGTCCGCCTTGGCAAAGGCCAAAACGTCGCTCATCATATCGCTTCCGAAGGCGGAGGTCACCTCTCGGTCGAGCATATCTTCTCCGCAGACGACCTCGGCAGAAAGAACTTCTTTGATCTCGTTTAACTTCATTGTAGACGTTCCTTTATGTAAGGTGTAGATTCAGTCTGTGAAAATCAGTCCTGATACTTTGCGAGGATACCGTCGATGTCCTTCTCGGTGAGACGGCCGTAAACCTCGTCGTTAACGGTGAGGACGGGAGCAAGTCCGCAGGCGCCGATGCAGCGGCAGGCCTCAAGAGAGAACT
>CAZRHF010000080.1:0-10484 GCA_964599835.1 uncultured Eubacteriales bacterium
AGGACTGACGGGTCTTATCCTTTTTGATAACGATGATGGGAAGGCTTTCGATTACTTCGTAAGTAGTAAAGCGACGTGCGCACTGGAGACATTCACGGCGGCGACGGATACGCTCACCTTCGTCGGTAGGACGGGAATCGATTACCTTGCTTTCTTCATAACCGCAAAAGGGACATTTCATAAAGTTTTCCACCTTTACTTAAAATATATTTAATATATATTACCACAATATGCTTCAAAAAACAACACTTTTTAGCGGAAATCTGTAGGGCTGTAGCCTGTTTTTTGTTTAAAATAGCGGGAAAAATGAGGAACGTCCTTAAATCCCACCGCATTTGCCACCTCCGAGACCCTTGCATCGGTGTCCTGAAGGATGTGAATTGCGTGCATTATTCGGAGGTCTAAAAGATATTTATAAAGTGATTTTCCCGTGTGCTGAATAAATATCCGGTTTAAATAGTTGGGGTGATATCCGAAAATTTCGCCAAGCCTTTTGTTGGTTATATCCTCGGCGTAGTTTTCACCTAAATAATTTATGACAGCCTCCACCGTATCAAGGCCCTTTTCACTTCTTTCTCCCTCGGAGCAGAGGGCTATCTCTCCGAGGACGGATAGCATAAGGCCCGAGCATCTTTGCTCGAAAAAGACCTTTGAAGCGGTAAACTCGTCATATATTTCCGAAAGCCTTGAATATAAATATCTTCGGTTTTTGAGCACGCTTATTTCCGACAAAACGGGAAGATCAAGAACCCTCACCTCCGATACGGTTTCAGAGGGGTCGAAATTTTCGGCTCTGTCGGGAGGAAAGGGGACTGAAATATCGGCGCTGTCCCAAACGAGATCGAAGTTAAATGCCAGCAGTCTCATAGGGTCGGCTTTATCGGGTGCATAGCCATAGGGAACCCCCACGGGCAGGTAGATAAGGGTGCCCTCTTCAACGGGATAGGAGACTTTGTCTGCGGTTATTTCGCCCCTTCCCCCAACGCAGTAAAAAAGACGGCAGTCATAGGCGCAAAGAGGGAAGGCGAATTTTTTCATCTCGGCATCAAGCCTTCTGGCATACCGTACAAAGGGACGGATATCTCTGAAATGTATTTCTTTCATAAGCCCTCCTTAAATGTTTATTTTCGACAAAACGGTATTTATTTACGGCATTGATTGTAGCATATAGTCGGGTTAAAATCAAGACATAAAAAGGAGGTTTTACCTATGATCGAAAGAAAAGCTAAGCGAACCGCCAAAATCGGCATATTTGCCGTGGCTCACGGAGTCTACTGGGAGCAGTTCCCCGGACTGCTCGACAATATTATGAAATATCACGGCGACCTTTGTGATAAGCTTCGTGCAAACGAGGTCGAGGTGGTCGATTTCGGAATGATCGACTCAAACGAAAAGGCTTACGATGCGGCAGGAAAGATAAACGGCGCAGGTGTCGACCTTTTAATGTGTAATATGGTGACCTACGCCACCTCAAGTGTGTTTGCTCCAATTCTTAAAAACGCAACCGCACCTATGATACTTGCCGCGCTTCAGCCCCGCGAGGCAATGGATTATACCAAGGCCTCAACCTTTATGCAGCTTGAAAACGACAACATCTGCTCGGTGCCTGAGTTTATGGGCGTTGCAGCCAGAATGAACAAAAAGATCTACGACGTTATAATCGGTGTGCTTTACGGTGATGAAGAGGCCGACAGAGAGCTTGCAAAATGGTGCGACATTGCAAAGGTGCTTCATTCGCTTAAGGGCGCCAGAATAGGCCTTATGGGACATGTTTTGGAGGCAATGTATGATATGCACGCCGACCCCACCGCCGTAGCAAATGCCTTTAATCTTCACGTACCTCTTCTTGAGATCGACGACGTTTTAGAGCTGTATAACACCGTCACTGAGGAAGAGATAGAGGCTAAGATCGCCCTTATCGACCGTGAGTTCGATATGCCCGAGCCTGTTTCTGACCCCGTAACGATGAAGCTGACCGACGAGGACAAGCGTCAGGCGGCAAAAACGGCGGTTGCCCTTGATAAGTTCGTGGAAAAATATAATCTTACCGGTCTTGCCTACTACTATGAGGGAATGGAGGGCGGCCCCCACCGTGAGGTTGCAACCACCTTTATCGTAGGCAACTCCATACTCAACGCTCAGGGAATTCCTATGTGCGGTGAATTCGACATTAAGACCTGTATTGCAATGCTTATTATGGACCGTCTTGATATCGGAGGAAGCTTTGCAGAGTTTCACCCCTTCGACTTTAAAGAGGATTTCATCTTAGTCGGTCACGACGGACCTCATCATCTGCGTATTGCCGACGGCAAGCCCGTACTTCGAAGCCTTAAAAAGTTCCACGGCAAGCCTGGCAAGGGCGCTTCGGTAGAGTTCAAAATTAAGGAAGGCCCCATCACGATGCTGGGTATCAATACCAAGGCAGACGGCTCCTTTAAGTTTATAATCGGCGAGGGTTATTCTAAGAAGGGCCCCATCCCTCCCACGGGCAACACCAACACCCGAGGCTTCTTCGAGCCCACCACCAAGGAATTTATTAAAAAATGGGTATTCGAAGGCCCCACACATCACTATGCCCTCGGAATCGGCCACCACGCCGAGACTATTGCAAAAATCGGAGAGATACTCGGTATCGAGACCGTTATTGTGAGGTAAAATATTATGTTTAAAAGCGTAACCTTAGAGGTAAGCCTTAAGCCCTTTAAAAGAACCGACGACGCATATATCCGCTCTGTCTGCGAGCAGATTTTCTCCCAGTGGCAGGCTCTTATAAAGGACTGCGAGACCATATCGGTCATGATGTGGACGGCCGACGGAAGTGAAATTCTTGACTATGCAGGAAAGGAAAGCGACACCTTTGAGTGGTGCTGCTGGGTAGGTCAGGCACAGCTCCCCTTTGTAGCCGGCGGCAGACTTGACGAAAACCTGCACAAGAAGAAGTATTATTATATGGATAACCCTCCCTCAATGACCTACGGGATCTTAAAGCGCATTATTTCCACACTTAAAGAGGTGGGACGCGAGCGTTTCCCAAACGCCGTCATCCGCGTGGGTGAGACCTTTGACATCGGCCCCGAATTCGCTATTTCCGACTTTAAGTATAACCGCCATAAGGAGATAACCGAGGGCTCTTCAGGTTGCGACCGTTTCGGTTTCGTGGACTGCACCGCTCTGCTTCACGCCGACACCCGTCCTTATGCCGCATACCCTGACGGAATTCCCGAAGGCACCCCTATCGGCGCGTTTTTAGGCAAGCAGGCAAACCTGTTCCTCCGCGATATGGGCTACGATTACCTCTGGCTTTCCAACGGCTTCGGCTTTTCTGCCGACCCCTGGAGCCTTAACGGAAAGGTTTTTGACGGAGAAAAATTCGACCTCACAAAGCTGACCGAGACCAGAGCAAAGGTCTTTGAGTTCTGGAAGCATTTCAGAAGAGAGTGCCCCGACATTCCCCTTGAGGTTCGCGGCACCAACAACTCTGTGGGTGTTGACTATGCCACCGACGCCGTCCCGATCTATGAAATATATAACGGCGGTTTTGGTATTACGCCTCCTCCGAATTCCCCTTGGGCGGCACTTAACGATAACTACGGTCTGGAAATTATGGGCCATATGACCCGTGTATGCGAGCTGCCAAGCGAGGAATTCAAGTTCCGTTACTATATCCACGACCCTTGGTGGCACAATTCCCCATGGTATGACCGCTACGACGGATTTGCCTCGGACATTTATCTGCCCCTGGCTGTTACGAGGATAAGGGAGGACGGAAGCGTTCAGAAGGCAACCGACCTTAATATTCTGTCTATTGATAACTCCTTCGGAAATATGCCCGACGCCTGTGTAAACGAACCCTTGCCCCACCTTTTAAAGGCGGTAAAGGATGCAGGCGACGCTCCTGCGCCCCTTGTATGGGTCTATCCTATGAGAGAGTACAGCACCGCTACCGACGAGCAGACCATTTTCGAGATGTACCACGGTGACCGCTATATTATGGACGCCATAAACAGCGGTTTCCCCTTAAACTGCGTTGTTTCTTCTGATATTTTCCTTAAAAACGACCTTGATATCTACCGTCACAGTATTCTTGTTTCACCCGTTCAGATAAACGGTGAGGTTCAGAAAAGGCTGGAGGAATATGCGAAAAACGGCGGAAAGGTTATTTTCTACGGAACAGCCGACCGCATTTCTGCTGTTTGCGAAAATGCCGCTAAGGTGGATATTAAATCTGCCCCCGAAGAGATCAGAAAAGCCCTTAAAAACTTCGGAATGTCCATCGACTTTGTCAGAAAGACCGATAAAAAGCCCCCCACAATGACCATTGCCCGAAGCAATAACGGACTTTTCTTCTCGGTCTATTCGGTAGATACCACCACCGACACCCGGCTTAAATTCCCCCTCGGTGTGCCAGTTCTTATGGGCGGCGAGACCGAAATTAAAGACGGTGCGGCGGTCTATCGCTTCGGAAGGTGCGAGCACAGAGAATGCCGCTTTTTCGTTCGTCAGGAAAGCGGCGTGATATCTGCCCACGAGGCCACCCCAACCAACTTTAAATACAGAAGGCGCATCAAGCTCAGCGGACTTAATGAAGCAACGGTATACTTCTTCCCCGAAGCCTACTGTGAGAAGGAAGCCTGTGTGTCCTTCGGAAATCTTCACGCCGATGCTACCCCGGAATATGACGAAAGCTTCAAGCCCTTCTATAGTGAAGAATTCGGCTGGGGCTATAAGGCTGAAAATGTCTCGGGAGACCGCTACTTCTTTATGCCCTTTGAGAGATTTTTAGGTGAATAACACTTGATTATATCTGCAGATATGTTGAAATGTCTGCAGATATTCTTTTTAGGAGGATTTTTATGAAAAGACCTTTACTTGTTTTTGCGGGACAGTCCAATATGATGGGCGCCTCGGTCTATCCTGCGAGTGAGCAGATATATTTCAGCAATTCCTATGAGTATCTTCACAAGGCGAAGCGTATGGGAGAGCCCACCGGCAGTTTTAAGGCCTACGGTTTCCCAAGCGGAGAATTTTCCTATAAGGATATGACGGCGGCATACGGCGGCAGATGTGCAGCCTGCGCCAAAAGCAGTCTTGCAAATTATAATGAAACTACCTATTTTTGCCCCTCGATGTGCAATTTAAAAAGCGACGAGGATAAAAGCGAATATCCTTTTTCCCATTTCAGCGAGGCAACGGCAGGGATGGGCGTGAACCTTGCGCCTTATATCGTAAAGGGGCTTGAGGAGGCAGGATATGCCTGTGCCTATGCCCACATTGCAAAGGGCGGCGTGCCTATAAGGCACTATCTGGAGGGTGACTCGGCCGACTATTTTGACCAAAAGGTTTTAGACTTTTTTGCCGACAGCACGGCGAAATTCTCAGATGACGACACATCCGACAGAGTCCTTTTCTGGCTTCAGGGCGAAGGCGACGGAGGCGCAAGCTATGATTGTTATAAAAGCTCCCTCTCCAAGCTTTGGGAAAGGGCACAGGGTCTCGGCTTTAACAAGCTTTTCATCATCCGCGTAGGCTTTTGGGGAAACGAAGGAATTGCCGGCATTATGCGTGCTCAGGAGGACTTCTGCAGGGAAACCGAGGATGCCTTTATGCTCACCCGCGTCTGTTCGTTTTTCGAGTTTAAGGGGCAGAATCCCGAGGGCTGGTTTTCAGAGAATGTGCCTGCCGAGTTTTCTCTCTGTCGCGACAGTTTTTACGGCTTTAATAACCAGCACATAAACGAAAAAGGCTTTAAGGTGATCGCAAAATATGCCACCCCTAACCTCATTCGCGTTTTATATGAGGGCAAGGAGCCCGTTTTAGAGGAGGAAAGGGTTTTAAAGCTACGGTAAACTCTATATCGGCTACCTTTATAAAATTACTGTTTCCAACACAACCGTTTATTTGCTCTCCTTTTCCTAGGGGTGACTAAGCAGCTGTTTGTTTGGTTCGGTGAGTGTTTCCAGCATTATTTGCGCACCAAGTCGAAAGCCGTCAATAAACGTTTCTTTTTCTGCGATACAATACTGTTCGTTTATTTTATCTACAATTTGTTCGTACAGCTTTCTAATATCCGCATCGATACCCGAAAGCAATTTTTCCTCCATTTCTCCCAGTTTCTGTGATATAGCATAGTAATCGCTGCTTTTTTTCGCAAATCTTTCACAAGGAGCAATATTTCCATAATAAAGTTCTTCAAGAATTGCCACACTATAACCTCTTTCTTCTTTTTTAAATAATTATAGTTAATTTTTAACTATTTGTCAATAGTTAGTTTTTATCTATGGTAAAATGTTTGCGAGGTGACTTAAAATGAAGGAATATTATGAAATATTAAAAGAACTACGCGAAGAACAGGAACCAAAAGCTACACAAGCAAAAGTTGGAAACGAATGCGGAATTACTCAAAGAAAGCTTTCATTCATTGAGAACGGTACTACAGAACCAAACCTTCAGGATCTTCGCGCTTTATGCCTTTATTACGGCGTATCAGCCGACTACATCCTTGGATTACCCAAAGGTCTCAAGCATCCGGACAGATGACCATTATAAAGGCTGTTAAACTCTCCGTTTTGTGGTGTTGAAACGTGGGTTATCCCGTGATATAATTCTAAAAAAGCGCGGAGGTGCGGTTTATGGAAAAAATCGAACAGCTTAAAGCAGGGGATATGAAGGAGCTGCTTGCCTTTTTAAACACCTGTTTTAAAGGCGACCCCAACTGTATGCATTTTGAAAAGGGTCTGCCCAAGCTTTGGGTAGACGACGACGCCCACATGGAAAAGCACTATGCCATAAAGGATAATGGCAAGATCGTTGCAGTGGTGGGAATCTATATTTTCGACGCCTTTATAGGAGAGGAAAAATTCAAATTCGCCACCGTCGGAAACGTCGGTACTGCCGCCGCATACAGAGGCAGAGGCTATCTTCATCAGTTTTATGTTATGGCAAACGATATCCTCGAAAAAGAGGGTGTAGACGTAGCCCGTCTGGGCGGCAAGCGCAGCCGCTACGAGCGTTACGGCTATGAGCCCTGCGGTTCGCTATATAAGGGAAGATTCGACCGCGACGTTGCCGAAAGATATATAAAGACTAAAAACGTTCCCGAATATAATTTCGTTAGAGTCACCGCCGAGGACGCCGAAAACCTTGCGAAAATAAGAGAGTTTTACGAGCTGAATTACATAAAGGCCGACCGCGGAGAGACCCTTCACGATTTCTATCTTTCGACTACCGCCTGGGATACCACCCTTTGGGCAGTTTATGAGGGGCAGGAAATGGTTGGCTATATCCTGACTCAGCCGGGAGAAGACTGGACCCCCGAGTCCTACGCCAAGACCCCTGAGCATTTTGCAGGTATGCTTTCCCGTTTCCTCCTATCCACCGAAAACGGCTCCATCAGCGTTCATATTCCCCCCGACAGAACCGAAAATATAGCCGAAATTGACGCTATATGCCTGAGCTCCACCGTAGATAAGCCCAGCCACTTTAAAATTCTTAACCGTGAAAAACTGACGAATGCCCTTTTAAAGCTCGGAAATACACTTACCCCCTATATGGACGGTGAGACGGTCATCGGGGTTGAGGACGAGGGTAACTATCTCATTTCGGTGGTGGGCGGAGTTCCCTCCTGCGCAAAGACCGAAAGAGAGGCCGATATTACCCTTTCATATCTTGATTCAGCCCGTTTTATGTTCGGCCCCACGCCCCCTCAGTTCGTTAAAAAACTGCCGAGAGAAAAGGCAGGCTTTATTTCGCAGATATTCCCCCTGCCCCTTTACTGGAACTATCAGGACAGAGCCTGACCTTATTGCAGTTCATAAGGCGGTTACTGTATGTATTGGAAATTAAAGAATAAAGAAGAAAAATGTGTCTCCGACGGATTATAAAACGAAATTGCTTCGGTATCCGCTCCTCTCAGAGATATAGCAAATTTCCATAAAACTTTTCGGCTACGATCATAAAGACCGTAGCCGAATTTTTTATAAAGTTTACGATATCTCACGGGACGTCATTATATCTTGTGTTTTACTACGTTTTATGGTATCATCTTAAAAAATGCGAAGGAGAGAAAAAGAATGTCTTTAAATATTTATCCCGTCACAAAAACCGATATTCAAACCGAAAACTATAAGGTGAAAATAAACGGAAAACCCGTAGAGCTTGACACCGCAAGGGTCTCGGCAATGCCCTTTAACCGCCGCTGGCCGGGGCACCAGAGAGGCCTTGAACAGACCGAGCTTATAAACTTTTTGTCCCTCTCTGCCGACGAGCCTTTAAACTTCGAAATAAAACCCCAAAAGCCCTTCGAAGAAGTGGTTGTTCGCCCGTTATCATTGGGCATAAAGCCCGAGGTAGATGCCGACGGAGTTATCCGCTTCACTTTAGAAAAAAGCGCATATTTCACCGTTGAACCCTACGGCAGACATAACGCTTTACACCTTTTCGTTGACCCCGTAATGGAATATAACATCGACAAAAACTCCGAGGACGTTATATACTTCGGCAAGGGTGAGCACGATGCGGGTATTATTGAGCTTCAAAGCAATCAGACCCTTTTTATTGACGAAGGTGCGGTTGTTTACGCTTGTATCCGAGCAATGGATGCCGAAAACATAAAAATTCTCGGCAGAGGTATTCTTGATAACAGCAGGAATAAGGCCGAAATACTTTACGAGTATAACGCCGAAAATAACGATTCGGCAATTAATAACGCCAAACGGCTTCACACGGTACAGATCGAATACTGCACAGGCGTTGAGATCGAGGGTATCACCGTAAGGGATTCCCTTGTTTACAACATCCGCCCCATAGCCTGTAAAGATCTTCATATCTCAAACGTTAAGATAATCGGCTGTTGGAGATATAATTCCGACGGAATCGATATGCACAACTGTGAAAACGTAGTAATTGACAACTGCTTCCTTCGCACCTTCGACGATTCTATATGTATTAAGGGCTTCGACTGCTATTATGAAGGGGACGTTGAAGAAGCGGTCAAAGAGGCTATGTACCGCGGCGGCAAGGCCTATGACGTATTTAAAAAGGTCAGGGTGAGAAACTGCACCGTGTGGAACGACTGGGGCAAAAGCCTTGAGATCGGCGCAGAGACCCGTGCCGAAGAGATCTGCGACGTAATTTTCGAAAACTGCGACGTAATTCACGCTACGGGCTCGGTTTTAGACAGCTATAACATTGACTATGCCGATGTTTACGACATTACCTACAGGGATATAAACGTGGAATATGACGATCTGATAGGCGTTCCCCGAATCCAGACCTGTGATGCTATGGAATATGTAAACGACGACGAGAATTATAAGCCCTGGCTTATCTGCGTTATGACGGCATATCATCACGAATATTCCGCAGGAGGAAACAGACGCGGAAAGAGCCACGATATAAAATTTAAAAATATTCATCTCTTTGGTAGGCACGAGCCCACTATGTATTTTGCAGGCTATGATGAGGAGCACAAAGTAAAGGATATCCTCGTAGAGAACGTTTTCTGGAACGGCAAGCTGATCACCGAGTTTAAGGAAGAAAACTTTGTAGAGAACGCTTATACCGAAAATATTGTCTATAAAGTAAAATAAGATAGTTTCCCCTTGATTTTGGGACGGTTTACTGTTAGAATAGATAAAAACCTTTAAGGAGATTTAAAATATGAGTTTTCAGACTTCTGCCCCCAAAAAGGGCGATCTAACCGCAGTTATGCACACCAATATGGGAGATATAAAAATTAAGCTCTTCCCCGAAGAGGCTCCCAAGACCGTAAAGAATTTCGTAGAGCTTGCTAAAAAGGATTATTATAACGGAATAATTTTCCACCGCGTTATCAAGGACTTTATGATCCAGGGCGGCGACCCCACCGGCACCGGAATGGGCGGTGAGAGCATCTACGGCGAAAAGTTTGAGGACGAGTTCGACCTTAAGCTTCACAACGTTCGCGGCGCTCTTTCCATGGCGAATGCAGGGCCGGGTACCAACGGAAGTCAGTTCTTTATCGTTCAGGCTACAGAGTGCCCCGAAGGAATGCTCGGACAGATGCGTCAGCTTACCGACCGCGGCTTCCCCGAGGAGACCATTGCCGATTATGAGGCTCTTGGCGGTACACCCTGGCTTGACTTCAAGCACAGCGTTTTCGGTCAGGTCTATGAGGGAATGAAGGTTGTAGACGATATCGCAAACGTCCGTTGCGGCGCTCAGGACAGACCCCTCCACGATGTGGTTATCGAGGGCATTGATATAGTAGAGCTTTAAGCAAAAACCGCCCAAAGGGCGGTTTTTTCATCTTTAGGGAAGAGGGATTAGGGAAGAGGGGATGCCAATTTTTATATCAAGTTCAATGACGTCCCCCTCCTCCCTTTTCCCTTATCCCTAAACCACAAAGAAAAACCTCCGCCTTAAGGCGGAATACAAAAACACCCGCCTCATCTGCACAAGTCCAGTAAAAACGGACAATAGAAAAAAAGAACCCCCTATGGTAGAAT
>CAZRHF010000081.1:0-10278 GCA_964599835.1 uncultured Eubacteriales bacterium
ACCTGAACTACATCGGCGCCGGTTGCGGCAGCGATCTCGTCGGCGGCCTGTCTGGAGGTTACCGGCGAAGTCTCAAGGACACGAAGCTTTATAAGCTCTCTCGCTTCCAACGCCTCGGATACCTGCTTAATAAGCTGTTCACCTATACCGCTTTTTCCAACCTGAAATATCGTATCCATAGTATTGGCAAGACCTCTGAGTTGAGCTCTCTGTCTTGAATTTAACATAAACTACCTCTCATAAATATTTTTTGATTTTTATTGAGAAATCTTCCAAAGCAACACCACGGTGACTGACCGAGTCCTTTTGCGCGTCGGAGATTTCTCCAAAGCATCCAACCTTTGAAACGAATAAGGGATCGTATCCAAAGCCATTTGGACCCTTCGGAGCGTCGGCAATATAGCCTTCGCATTTTCCGTTTGCAACGATCTTTTTTCCGTCAGGGAAAACGCAGACTATACAGCACATAAAATATGCCGTACGCTTATCTTTTGGGACGTTTTTAAGAAGCGATAAAAGCTTTTCGTTATTTTTATCGTTGTCAACGGGCTCACCTGCAAAACGCGCAGAATAGATTCCCGGAGCACCGTCTAAGTAGTCAACGCAAAGACCCGAATCATCTGCGATCGACGGCAGACCTGTCTCCCGAACAGCACTTTCGGCCTTAAGAAATGCGTTTTCTTCAAAAGTCGTTCCTGTTTCTGCCACCTCGGTGAGCGGCGCATCCAGCTCATCTTCCGAAACAAGTTCGATACCGAGCGGAGAAAGAATTCTTTTAAATTCGTTGATCTTATGTTTGTTTTTTGAGGCAAGAAAAAGCTTCATAGGTTCTCCTCTACTCTTCAAAAAGTGCGTCGACAAACATTTTGTTGTCGAATGGCTGAAGATCGTCGATCTGCTCACCGACACCGATAAATTTTACAGGTATATTTAGATCGTGATTGATTGAAATCACAACTCCGCCTTTTGCAGTACCGTCAAGCTTGGTGAGAACGATTCCCGAGATATTGGTAACCGATGCAAATTCTTTTGCCTGATTAACTGCATTTTGTCCTGTTGCGGCGTCAAGAACAATAAGTGCCTCAACGCTGGCATCGGGAAGCTCTCGCCCGATAACACGGTACATTTTAGCAAGCTCTTCCATTAGATTCTTCTTATTATGAAGGCGACCTGCAGTATCGCAAATGAGTACATCTGCTCCCTTTGATTTTGCTGATGCAATAGCGTCGTAAATTACAGAAGCGGGATCGGTTCCCGGAACGTTTTTAACGAGGGCAACCCCTGCTCTGTCTGCCCAAAGGGCAAGCTGATCGATAGCGGCGGCTCTGAAGGTGTCGGCTGCGGCAAGCATAACGCTTTTACCCTGAGACTTAAGCTGAGCCGATAGCTTACCTATGGTTGTAGTTTTACCTACACCGTTGACACCGATAACCATTATTACCGAAGGTTTCGTATCGAGATGCAGCGCTGTGTCGCCTTCTGTCATCTCGTAAAGGATCTCCTTCAAAAGACGCTTAACTTCGGTAGGTTCGCTTACGCGGTTTTCTTTAATTCGCTCTCTAAGCTTATCACAAATATCAGATGCGGTGTTTACGCCGATATCCGACATAATGAGTATCTCTTCAAGTTCCTCTATAAGGTCCTCATCAATTTTTGTGAAAGAGCTTATAACCGAATTTACAGAATTTACAAGCGCATTTCTGGTCTTATTAAGGCCGTTTTTAATTTTTTCAAAAAAGCCCATTTATTATCTCCTGTTTTCTAAGTTTAATTGCTTTTCAAGCTCGGCAACGTTAAGCTCAAGCAGTTTTGAAATTCCCTTTTCCTGCATAGTAACACCGTACAACATATCTGCGGCCTCCATGGTACCGCGTCTGTGGGTAATACAAATAAACTGGGTAGAGAATTCCGACCTGCTCATATAGTCGGCAAATCTGTCAACGTTAATGTCGTCAAGAGCAGTATCGACCTCATCAAGGAAGCAGAAAGGCGGCGCATTGACACGCATTATTGCAAAGTAGATCGCGAGGGCAATAAATGCTTTTTCTCCGCCCGAAAGACCGTCGAGGCTGGGGACGTTTTTGCCGGGTAACTTTGCAACTATGTCTATTCCACTTTCGAGAACGTTATTGGGATCTGTAAGAACAAGCTTAGCAGTACCTCCTCCGAACAGATCGGTAAAGGTCTTGGAGAAGTTTTCACCTATCTTATTAAATCCAATAACGAAAAGTTCCTTCATCTGCTCGGTAAGCTGACCTATAAGCTTATGGAGCTCGTCCCTTGCATTTTCAACGTCGGACACCTGTTCCTTTAAGAAAGTATAACGTTCGTTGACCTCTTTGTACTCTTCAATGGCAGAAACATTAACGTTTCCGAGAGAACGAATCTTCGATTTAACCTCAGCAAGAGATTTTTTAGCCTCTGCAGGATTCTCAACCCTGATTCCGGTAGCTTCGGCTTCAGTCTTTGTAAGCTGATATTCATCGAAGAGCTGGCGGATAACGTCGTCACATTCCTTGACCATATTTTCTCTACGCTCGGACAATCGGGCAAGCTCACCGCTGATCTTTTCACGTTCGAGAGTGAGTTCCTTCTCGCCGGTTCTGAGCTCGGTCGCGGATTTGTCTATTTCATCGCGCCTTGCAGAGAACGATGCGATCTCTTCTTCAAACTGAGCGCAAGCGGTGCGCAACGAGGTAATATCGTTATTGAGCTCAGTGATTTTTGCTCTGATATCCTCATCTTTGACGCCATAAGAAGCAATTTCCTGCTCAATGGCGGCAATTCTTTCAAGTTTATTCTGATCACTCAGTTCAAGTGCGGCAGCAGAAGCCTGAAGACTTTCAATATCCTTCTTAGTCTCAATTATCTTAAGCTTGACATCGGTTATAGAAGCGGTGATCTCTTCCCTCTCGGCAGAGAGGCTTTCGCGGCCACCTGTAAGCTCTGAAATTATTGCTTCAATAGAAAGCTTTTTGTCTTCGAGCTCTGCTATTACTTTCTTAGCGGATTCGATGTTATTTTCTAAAAGAGCAACCTTATCCGATGAGCCTGAAAGCTCGCTCTTATATTCACAAAGCTGTTTTTCGGTTGATTCCTTAAGCTCACCCACCCTTTTAAGCTCTCCGAAGGCTCTAATCTTGTCTTCATTGAGTGTCTTAAGGACGTCCTGAACACTGCTGATCTCTGCCTCGCATTTAGAGACCTCGCTAAGAAGTGCCTCAAAGGCATCGGCTCTTTCCTTTTCTTCCTCGGTAAGCTTATCAATTTCGCGTTTAAGCTTGTCGATCTCGGCGCCTCTTGAGAGCAGACCTGCATTTTTAACGGTCGAGCCACCGGTAATAGATCCGCCTGCATTAATAACCTGTCCGTCGAGAGAAACGACCTTGAAGCGGTTTTTAAACCTTTTAGCAATAGAAATAGCGCAATCGATGTCCTCAACGACTACCGTTCCGCCAAGGAGATATTTAACTATTTCTTCAAACTTTGCATCACAGGATACAAGCTCGTTTGCAATACCCACGTAGCCGTATTCATCCTCAAATCCGTTTTCCTTGAACTCGCGTGATTTAATTGAGGAAACAGGAAGAAAGGTAGCACGTCCCGAAGAAGAACGTTTAAGCAACTCAATAGCCAGCTTTGCGGTGTTTTCGTTATCAACAACAACATTCTGTGCCGCATTACCGAGAGCGGTCTCAATAGCAAGAGAATACTTTGTATCAACATTTAAGAGCCTTAAAACAGGTCCGTAAACACCGCGAAGATGCCCTCTGGCACTCTCCTGCATAACAGTTTTAACCGAATGATTAAAGCCTTCCATATTCTTTTCAAGATCGACAAGAATATCGACCTTATGCTTTTTGGCCTCAATGTCCAATCGTATTTTTTCAAGACCGGTCTTTGTCTCATCGCACTTTTCCTTTTTAGAGTTAAAGCGCATTAAATAACCCTTTAAGGCGTTTTCCTGTGAGGTAATATCCTCTTCGATCTTGTCAATAAGCTCGTTTACAGCCTTAAATTCGTCACACAGAGAATTAAGAACCGCCTGTTGATCGCTTACGAGCTGATTCAGTGAATCCTTACGGGCCCCAAGCTCTTCAATCGACGTTTCGGACGATACGAGCTCTATCCTTGCGTCGGCAATTTTCCCTCCGATAAGATTAAGCTCTGATATATCAGATTCTATCTTTCTCGAAATGCTGTCGCTGTTTAAAAGCAGCTCGGACAGCTTTCTTTCGGTATCGGCAAGAAGATGCTCAAGACTCTCGACCTCGAGACTCTTGGCCTCTGCCAGAGCTCTTTTTTCTTCGATCTCTTTGAGTCCTGACTGTGAAGAAGAGTTGATCTCTTCGATTTCGTTACGGAGTCTGTTGACCGACTCTTCGTTATGAAGGATGTCATTATTAAGAACCGAAATATCACCGAGGATTTTTGCGACGTTCTCATTATAAGAAGAAATTCTGTTTCTTCTGTCGTCGATCTCGGCAGAAAAGCGCGCAAAATCGGCAGAGTTCTTTTCGGATAATTCATCAAAACCGATAAGCTTTTCTTCGATCTCCTTATAATGAGACTGGGCAATGGCAATCTTGTCGTCCTGTACGTTAAGATTGTTTTTAGAATTTTCAAGAATGTTTAACCAAAGACCGATCTCAAGATCTTTTTTGGTGGCTGAAAGCTCTAAAAACCTTTCAGCTTTTCGGCTTTGTTCGCTCAAAGGTCCGATTCTCGATTCGAGTTCTTTAAGTATATCCAAAAGACGAACAAGGTTGTCCTCTGCAGCAACAAGCTTTCTTTCGGCGTCGGTCTTTCTGTATCTGTAGCGTGATATTCCCGAAGCTTCTTCAAAAATGTCGCGTCTTTCCTGTGACTTGGAGCTGATGATACTGTCGATTTTTCCCTGACCTATCATCGAATATCCGTCACGTCCGAGACCTGTATCCATAAATAATTCGTGAACGTCTTTAAGTCTTACGACGTTACCGTTAATAAGGTATTCGCTATCGTGAGAACGGTAGTATCTGCGTGTAACAGAAACGAAATCGTTATCGAAATTCAGCTCGCGGTCGGCATTGTCTATATTAAGGGTAACCTCACAAAATCCATGAGGCTTTCTTTCGGCAGTACCTCCGAAGATCACGTCCTCCATAGACTGTCCGCGAAGACTTTTTGTTGATTGCTCACCAAGCACCCATCTCACTGCATCAGAAATATTACTTTTTCCGCTGCCGTTAGGTCCGACAACAGCAGTAACTCCCCTACCGAACTTTAATACAGTTTTGTCAGCAAAGGATTTGAATCCCTGAATCTGTATGGATGTAAGTAGCATATTATTTCACTTCCTCTATAAAAACGGTATTCTTTGCTATCGTTTTATCCTGTACGATATTAAGCGCAATATTGCGATTAATAAAATACTCTAAATTGCTTCTTTTTTGTCCTACAAGCTTAGATATGTCGGCAGGATTGACCTTTACGACATAGTCGATACCATCGGACACTTTGCCGTCTAATATATTACGAAACCTTAAGGAATCACAAAGCTCTCTGAAAGCGGGATGCCACGGACCTGCAACGTAAGAATCCTGATCGATAGTGTGAAGTCCGAGTCGTATGACCTTTATTTCTGCTTCATCAAAAATACCGCAAATCTCGGTACAAAGGGACACGGCGGTTTCTAAGTCAGAAGGTTCATAGTCACCGCTTAAGTAAAGTTCTTCAAGTCTTGTATTTTTAAGGGTAACGGCCGGATAGATCCGTACGGTATCGGGCCGTAGTCCTGCCAACTCATTTGCGGTAAAAATATCTGCTTCTCTACTGCTTCCGTAAAGTCCTGTCATCATCTGAAGACCAAGCTCAAACCCATAGCTTTTAATGAGCGCGGAAGCATCCCTCACCTGTTTCGCCGTATGACCTCGTTCGTTGCGCGCAAGAACCTCGTCATCCATACTTTGAGCGCCAAGCTCTATGGCCGTAACGTGCTCTGACTTAAGAATATCAAGTATCTCTCCATCAATACAGTCCGGCCGCGTCGAGACTCGAATTCCTTTAAAGCCGTATTTCTTAACGCATTCGGAGGCAGCGCTTAAAAGCTCAAGCATATACTTGCGGTCGATTGCAGTAAAACTTCCTCCAAAAAAGGCAATCTCACAGTTTTGAGGAGCCTGTCCGCTGCTGAGAGCCGTTTCAACGGCGGATACAACATCGGATTTTGAAGGCTGGACGGAGCATCCTGTAATATGCTTTTGATTACAAAAAGCACACATATGGGGACAGCCCAGATGAGGTACGAAGATCGCTATATTAGCGTGCTTCATTCTTCTATTCCCATAAGCAATAACGCCTGCTTTGCGGCATCCTGCTCAGCTTGTTTTTTACTGCGTCCGTTTCCTGTTCCGATTACGTTGGAATTAAGGTGAACCTCAACGGTGAAACGCTTATCGTGATCAGGTCCGGATTCGTCCGTAAGCACGTAGGTAAGTCGCTCTTCAGGATTTCTTTGAACAACCTCCTGCAGAGCAGTCTTATAATCTTTAAAGAGATCAAATTCCCGCTCGCTGAGCTCGGGGATTATAAAGCGCAAAACGTGCATTCTTGCAGGTTCCATACCGCCGTCAAGAAAGATGGCGGCAAGCACTGCTTCAAACGCATCGGCGAGTATTGAAGAACGCTCGTATCCTTTATTCTGTGCTTCTCCCTTACCTAAAAACAGATACTCTCCGAGGTGAAGCTTTCTTGCAAAAACGCTGAGAGTTTTTTCACAAACAAGAGACGCTCTGAGCTTGGTAAGCTCACCTTCAGGAAGATTCGTGTAGGTTGAATACAAATATTCGGATACGATAATCGAAAGAACCGAATCACCCAAGAATTCGAGACGCTCGTTAGAACCATAATAGGCGTGGGTCTCGTTTGCATAGGAAGAATGTGTCAGAGCGTTTTTAAGCAGTTCAATATCGCCGAACTGATATCCTAAAATAGCCTGAAATTTATTCATAATTATTCTGCTTCCTTTTCTGTAAAAGCCTGCTCAATAATCGGAATAACTCCGTTTTCAGCAAATAAGGCGGCTTTATGTATTGCGTTCTTAAAGGCTACCGCGTCAGAGCTTCCGTGAGCCTTGAAGACGGGTTTCTTTGTGCCGAGAAGAGGTGCGCCGCCTACTTCGGAAGGATTCATTTTGTTTTTGATTCCTCTGAGCCCGCCCTTAAGGGTGAGATAAGAAAGCTTTGTAAGTATGTTTTTAAGAAAAACGGGCTTTAGCATTGTAAATAAGGTTGAAACCGTGCCTTCAATAAGCTTAAGTGCAATATTACCGGTATAACCGTCGCTGATGACGGCATCGCAAACACCTTTTGGAAGCTCGCGGGATTCTACGTTACCGATAAAGTTGAGGTCGCTTCCTTCAAGAAGCTTATATGCCTCTTTCTGAAGCTCGGTTCCTTTAGTATCTTCTACTCCTATGTTAAGAAGCCCGATAGTGGGGTTTTCGATATTTTCGACCTTTTCAAGATATGTCGAGGCCATAACGCCAAACTGAAGTAACATTTCGGGTCGGCATTCTGCATTAGCTCCTACATCCATAAGCATATACCTTGAATCGGGCGAAGGTAAAACAGCGGCTAAAGCAGGACGTTTAATACCCTTGATTCTTTTGACTATAAAGGTTCCGCCAACAACTACGGCACCTGTTGAACCGGCAGACACGAATGCGTCGGCCTTACCGTCAGCAAGCACCTTAAATGCAACGGCCATTGAAGATTCCTTATGTTCCTTAAGGAGCGAGGTAGGTTCATCATGCATAGAAATTACGTCGGCCGTATGAACGATTTCGAGGTTATTAAACTCAATATTATTATCTTCAATACACTTCTTGATGATCGCTTCGTCGCCGCAAAGAACGATATCAACACCGTACTCTTTTTGAGCCATCGAAGAACCTTTTATAATTTCGAGCGGCGCGTTATCTCCGCCAAATGCGTCTACAACAATTCTCATTTTACAACCCCCGTATTATTAAAAATTATTTTCAGCGTACCAATTAAGCGCTCTTTCGGAAAGCCTGGTATATCGCTCGGCTTTATCCCTGATCCTTTGGTCGAGAGACGGCATTATACCGAAATTGGCGCCCATCGGCTGAAAATCGCTGACCGATTCATCGGTAATATACTTGATCAATGCACCAATCATAGTAATATCGGGAAGACATAGCGAAGCTTTACCCTCAAGATTTCTCGCCATATTTTCTGCGGCAATGATTCCGCACGCAGCAGACTCCATATAACCCTCTACTCCGGTCATTTGACCTGCAAAAAAGATGCTGCCGTTGGATTTAAGGCTCAGGTCTTTATTTAAAACTTTTGGTGAATTTATGAATGAGTTTCTGTGCATTACTCCATATCTTACAAACTCTGCACAAGAAAGACCCGGAATCATAGAGAAGACTCTCCTCTGCTCTCCGAATTTAAGGTTTGTTTGAAAACCTACGAGATTATACAGCGTACCGTCCTTATTTTCGCTTCTGAGCTGAACGACCGCCCAGGGACGCCGATCGGTTCTCGGGTCGGTAAGGCCTACAGGTTTAAGGGGACCGAAGCGTATAGAATCCGCCCCTCTCTTGGCAAGGATCTCTATCGGCATACAGCCTTCGTAAACGTTTACTTTTTTGTCGAAAGAATGAAGCTCTGCCGATTCTGCGGAAATAAGAGCAGAGTGAAACGCTTCATATTCCTCTTTATTCATCGGACAGTTAATATAATCGTCTTCACCCTTACCGTAACGCGACGCTTTGAAAGCTACTGACATATCTATGCTGTCCGCGGTTACGATAGGTGCGGCCGCATCATAAAAGCTCAAGGTATCCTTACCGCAATGTCTTGCGATGTCCTCAGCAAGCCTCCCTTCGGTAAGGGGACCTGTGGCAATAATACAGGGCAAACTTTCGGGGACCTTTTCAATTATGTCGTTTATAACCTTGATATTCCGGTGTGACCTGATCTTTTCGGTAATGTAGCCGGAAAAGGTGTAACGGTCGACCGCGAGCGCTCCGCCGGCAGGAACTGAACTGACTGCGGCGGCTTCAAGACATATCGAACCGAAGATGCGCATCTCAGCTTTTAAAAGTCCGGCTGCAGAAGATATTCTGTCAGCCTTTAGTGAATTCGAGCAGACAAGCTCTGCAAATGAATCAAGCTTATGAGCGGGAGAATGCTTTAACGGTTTCATTTCATAAAGCTCTACCGAATATCCTTTTTCAGCAAGCCTCCAGGCAGCTTCGCATCCTGCAAGACCTGCACCAATAACAATTACATCGGGCATATCACTTTGATTTTGCGGTTTTTGTTTTTCTTGTGGGACACTCGCTGTTCATACAGTACTTCTTGCCCCTGCCTTTAAGGATGAAACTGCCGCATTCGGGGCACTTTTCACCTGTAGGCAGATTGGGAGAAGCAAAATCACATGTAGGATAATTTGAGCATCCGTAGAATTTTTTGCCGCTCTTTCTGGAGTTTTTCTTTAAAAGTTTCGCACCGCACTTAGGACAGGGTGTAGTAACCTCATCCTCGGGAACGGGCTTGGTATTTTTACATTCGGGATAACCGGGGCAGGCAAGAAATTTTCCGAATCTGCCCGATTTCACAACCATCTTTCTTCCGCATTTATCACATACTACATCGGTTTCAACATCAGGAACCTTGATTCTTTTACCGGTAAGATCATTCTCAGCTTTTTTAAGAGAATTGTCAAAATCCTTATAAAATTCGCCTATTACATCGGTCCAGACAAGCTGCCCCGAACCTATTTTATCGAGATTATCTTCCATGCCGGCGGTGAACTTAATGTCAACGATCTTTTTAAAATGCTCCACGATAAGGTCGGAAACGACACATCCAAGGGAGGTAGGCTTGAAGGATTTCTTTTCCTTTTCAATATAATCCCTTTGCTGTATGTTTGAAATTATAGGAGCGTAGGTAGAAGGACGTCCGATCCCGTTATCCTTTAAAGCCTGAATAAGAGTAGGCTCGGTATAACGTGCGGGAGGCTGGGTGAAATGCTGATTAGGTACGATCGATTTAAGTTTTAGAAGCTCACCTTCAGCCATAGGAGGCAGTGCAGAACCGCCAACCGAATCTTCGTCCTTGCTTTCTTCATAGAGAACAGTGTATCCTTCAAATTTTACTGAATAACCGCTTGCTTTGAAGAGATAATTTCCTGCGGTTATATCGACGTTAACGGTATCGTGAACACAATTTGCCATAAGCGAGGCCACAAAGCGCGACCAGA
>CAZRHF010000082.1:0-10156 GCA_964599835.1 uncultured Eubacteriales bacterium
GCGGCGTGAGCCCCTCGACCGTGGCGAAGCCACACATTCATTCTACATTCTGCACTTTGCATTTTGCATTCGCAAAGCGGCTCAGGCAAAAGAAAAGATCGCAGAGAGGAAATTCTCTGCGATCTGATTTTTAGGTTAAGAGCCAGAAATATGCGAGGACGATAAGTCCCAGTATGATTCGGTAGTAGCCGAAGACCTTGAAGTCTTTCTTTTTAATATATCCCAGAAGGAATTTAATTGCGAAGAAGGAAACCACAAAGGCGGTGACCATACCAACGGCCAAAACGACGAACTCCATTCCCGAAAAGCCAAAGCCGAACTTAAGTATTTTAAGCAGGCTTGCTCCCGCAATAACGGGTATGGCAAGGAAGAAGCTGAATTCGGCCGCAACGGTACGGGAGACTCCTAAGATCATCGCGCCTAAAATAGTTGCGCCCGAGCGGGAAGTTCCCGGAACGATGGCAAGTACCTGAAACATTCCTATTAAAAAGGCGTCGAGATATGAAAGACTTTTTATAGAAATGGTTTTCGGCTTGCGGTTTTTGTTTATAAGCTCTACCAAAATAAACAAAATACCGTAGATTATAAGGGTTGCGGAAATGACGGTTGCTTCGGTCTTGCCCTCCCCTACGAACTCTTCCACCTTATCGTCGAGGAAAAGTCCCGCGAAAACAGCGGGGATTGCCGCCACAAGGACCTTTGACCAAAGCATAAAGCTTTTCGGCTTTACGTAGCCCTTTTCCTTGGTGGTGAAGGGCCAGACCTTATTCCAGAAGATCACTACGACCGCCAGAATGGCACCGAACTGTATAACGTAGTCGAACATATCGGAAAAGCCGGGACTCACACTGTCAAATGCCAACCACGGGGCGTCTTCAGGGATATTTCTAAAAAGTTTTAAGTGCCCGGTACTACTTATAGGCAACCATTCTGTAATACCCTCGACAATACCAAGGATAATGGTCCTTATTATATCCAACATATAATTTTCACCTTGTTTCAATACTCTTTGCGGGCAAACGCGAAAGGTATTATACTACGAAACCGTGTCTTTGTAAAGTTTAATATATTCCCCTGCCGAAACGTTCCAGCCGTTATCGATATTAAGGGCGTTTTCGACCATTTTGCTCCAGGCCGCCTTATCGCCGTATTTTCCGACAGCGCGCCAGATGGTATCCAGCATTTTATGGGCATTGTAGTCGTCAAAGACGAAGCCGTTGCCATTTTCATTTTCGATATCAATGATCGTATCGGCAAGACCGCCCGTTTTACGTACAATTGGAATCGTACCGTAGCGAAGGGCTATCATCTGTGCAAGGCCGCAGGGCTCACTCTTCGACGGCATAAGGAAGATATCGGCGCCTGCATAGATCTTTCTTGCAAGGTCGGGGATAAAGCCCAGCTTAAAGCCTACCTTATCGGGATATTTTTTACTCATTTCATAGAAGAAGGTCTCGAACTCCCAATCGCCCGAGCCTAAGATAACGACCTGCAGGTCGGCCTTGAGCATATCCTCGAAGACACATTTAACAAGGTCGAAGCCCTTATGGCCAACGAGACGGGAAACGATTCCGAAAACGGGAACGTCGGCCCTTTCGGGAAGGCTCATATATTTCTGAAGCTCGGCCTTATTTACCGCCTTATCGGCAGGGTCTGCGGCAGAATAGTTCTTAAACACGGCGGGGTCGGTCTCGGGGTCGTAAACGGCGGTATCGATACCGTTGACGATTCCGCAGAGCTTAAATTTAAACTGCTCCAGAATTCCGTTAAGACCGTGGGAATAATAGGGAGTTAATATCTCCTGCGCATAGGTTGGGGAAACGGTGGTAACCTTATCGGAGCACTGAATCGCCGCCTTCATAAGATTCACACAGCCGTCGTATTCAACAAGTCCCTTATCCCTTTCGTCAAGGCCTAAAACGTCGCCGATAAGCTCGTAGCCGTATTTACCCTGATACTGAATATTATGAATGGTATACACCGTTTTTATATCCTTGTAACGGGGGTCGTTCTTGTAGAAACGGTCGAGGTAAACGGGGATCATTGCCGTCTGCCAGTCGTTACAGTGGATTATATCGGGGGTGTAGTCGATATAGGGAATCATCTCTAAAACCGCACGGGAGAAGAAGGCGAAGCGCTCGGCATCGTCAAAGTGACCGTAAAGACCGTCACGCTTAAAGTAGTAGAGATTATCTATAAGATAATAGGTAACTCCGTCGTAGCGCGCCTCAAAAATGCCGCAATACTGACGGCGCCAGGCAACCGGTACGGTTATAGAGGTTATAAATTTCATTTCGGCCCTCAGCTCTTCCGATACGCTTGAATAGAGGGGAAGAACCACGCGGCAACCTACAAGCCGCCGTCTTAAAGCCTTGGGCAGGGCACCTGCAACGTCGGCAAGACCGCCCGACATGGCAAAGGGATAAGCTTCGCCGGATGCGTAGAGTATTTTCATCAGAGTCCTCCGTTTTTCGGATTTTTTATATTACAGAATTTTTGGCTATGTAGGGAGCTTCCTTCCTGCCGTCGACCTGCTGATTATCGGTTATCTTAACGAAACGGTCGGTTATAACGTTTTTAACGATACTGTCGCGGCCGACCACGGTGCCCTCCATAAGGATACAGTTTTCAATAACGGCACCCTTGCCTATCTTAACGCCGCGGAATAGGATACTGTTTTTAACGCTTCCCTCAATAATACAGCCGTCGGCTATCATAGAGTTTTTGACCTTTGCCGAAATTCCGTATTTTGCGGGCATATCATCGCGGGTCTTGGTATAGATGGGGTTCTTGCGGCTGAAGATATCCTCCCTGACCTCTTTATTAAGCAGATCGAGATTGGCTCTGTAGTAGCTTTCCATACTGTCCATAACGGCGGCATAGCCCTCGTGCTTATAACCATAGATACGGTATTTTCCGTAGCCCTTTGAGAAAATTCCGTGAGAAAGGCTTACGCGTCCCGCATTGATCTCGGAAACGACGATATCTATAAGCATTTTTCTGCCCATGACCACAACGTCGAGGCTATAGTCGCAGTTCATCGATTCCTCAAAATTTACGGCAGTGATGCGTCCGTCGGAATCGAACTTGAAGTCCATCATATCGTTTTGTCCCTCAGGCTTGTCGCCGTGGGTGTAAACGACGGTTATCTCGGCGTCCTTTTCTTTATGATATTTAAGGACCTTTTTGATATCGATATTGGCAACCACGTCGGAGTCGTATAAAACGACATTTTCTTCGCTTGATTCGAGAAGGTATTCTAAAATTCCGTAAATGGCTTCAAGTCTTCCCTTATATACCTGTGCTTCGGGAGAAGCGTAGGGAGGAAGAAGGGCAAGACCGCCGTTTTTACGGTCGAGATCCCAGGGCTTACCGTTACCGATATGGGTCATAAGGGAATGGTAGTTGGCCTTGGTGATAACGCCGACCTTGTCGATGCCTGCGTTGGAGAGGTTGGAAAGGGCGAAGTCAATAAGGCGATAGCGTCCGCCGTAGGGCAGAGAGGCCATAGAGCGCTGCTTGGTGAGGTCGCCCAGCAGGGCGTCGTGGGAATTCGCAAAAACTATTCCTAAAGTATTGTTTGTAATCATACGGTTTCACCCTCCGCAACATCATTTGTAATCATTTTGCCGGCGGAGACCTTTGCGCCCTTACCGACCTTAAGTCCCTCGCCTATAACGGCGATTCCCCAATCGTTTATATCGCCGACCGATTCGGGGCTCTGACCCACTACGGCATCCTCGGCGATCTCGGTGTCTTCGGCTACGATGGCATAGCGTACGACCGCACCCTTCTTAATGCGGGAGCCCGGCATAACAAGAGAATATTCCACCGTCGCACCCTCTTCGACCGTAACGTTCTCGAAAAGCACCGAGAAATCCAGCTTTCCGTAGACGTTACAGCCTACCGTTACAAGGGAATTTTCGATCTTTGCACCGTCGGCTATGTACTGGGGCGGCAGACCCTGTGTTCCCGAATAGATCTTCCATTTGGGGTCGGAAAGGTTGAGGTCGATCTTGGGATTTAAGAGATCGAGGTTGGCATCCCATAAGGATTCGATGGTTCCGACGTCCTTCCAGTAATCGTTAAAGCGATAGACCGACATCTTACAGCCGTCGGCCAGCATAGTGGGAAGAATATCCTTACCGAAGTCGTTGGAGGAGCCTTCCTTCGCCTCGTCCTCGGTTAAATATTTGCGGAGCTTATCCCAGTTAAATACGTAAATACCCATAGAAGCAAGGTTGCTCCTCGGAACCTTGGGTTTTTCTTCAAACTCGTAAATAGAATCGTCCTCGTTACAGTTGATTATACCAAAGCGGGGGGCCTCCTCCATAGGAACCTCGATAACCGAAATGGTGCAGTCGGAGGCGGTATCCTTGTGCTGCTCTATCATCTTGGAGTAGTCCATTTTATAGATATGGTCACCCGAAAGGATAAGAACGTATTCGGGGTTATAGCGCTCGATAAAATTAAGATTCTGGTAAATTGCGTTGGCCGTTCCCTTATACCAGTCGGCGCCTCCTACGCTCTGATAAGGGGGAAGGATATGTACTCCTCCCGACTGACGGTCGAGATCCCAGTGCTTACCGCTTCCTACGTAGTCGGCAAGGGCAAGGGGCTGATACTGAGTGAGGATTCCCACCGTGTCTATACCCGAGTTGGCGCAGTTGGAAAGGGGGAAATCGATTATGCGGTATTTTCCGCCGTAGGGCACCGCAGGCTTTGCGATCTTCTGGGTGAGAACGCCCAGTCGGCTTCCCTGCCCTCCTGCAAGTAACATTGCTACACATTCTGTCTTTTTCATAACACTCATCTCCTGATGATATTATATTAAGTTATATTATTCTAAAGGACAACTTATTCCCCTTTAGCTTTGCGCGTGTATTTCTGATAGACCGTGACCGACATTCCGGGTATGAAAAGCTCAATGGAGTTTTCCTCGCCGTGCATACCGATATTTTGGGATCTGATACCCTTAGCCGTCTTTGGTGTGTGACCTCCGAAGGCTTCCCAGTCGGAGCAGAATACCGTTTTATAGGTTCCTGCCTCGGGAACTCCGATGCGGTAGTTTTCGCGGGAGACCGGAACGAAGTTGCAGACGATTATCAGTTCATTTCCGTCCTTATCCTTTCTTCTGAAGGCAATGATGCTCTGCTGACGGTCCTCGCCCGAGATCCACTGAAATCCTCTTTCGTCAAAGTCGTACTGATATAAGGCGGGGTTTTTAAGGTAGAACTTATTAAGTGCCTTAACGAAATCCTTTGTGACCCTGTGCTTGTCGTAGGAAAGGAGCAGCCAGTCCAGCTCTTTTTTATAGTCCCACTCGATAAACTGGGCAAATTCGCTTCCCATAAAGAGGAGTTTTTTGCCGGGATGGGTCATTATATAGGTCATATAGGCGCGGAAGTTGTCGAACTTCTGATCGTAATCTCCCGGCATTTTATTTATGAGTGAGCCCTTGCCGTGTACCACCTCGTCGTGGGAGATGGGAAGAATGAAGTTTTCGGCAAAGGAGTAGGTGAAGGGGAAGGTTATGAGGTCGTGCTCAAACTTTCGGTAGATGGGGTCCATAACCTGATAGCGGAGGGTATCGTTCATCCAGCCCATATTCCACTTGAAGTTGAAGCCCAGTCCTCCCCAGGCGGCAGGCTTCGTAACCATAGGCCAGGCGGTGGATTCCTCGGCTATCATCATAACATTCGGATTTGCCGCAAAGCAGGCCTCGTTAAGACGGCGCAGAAACTCGATAGCCTCGATGTGCTGATGTCCGCCGTACTGATTAAGGCACCATTCACCCTCGTTACGTCCGTAGTCAAGATACAGCATAGAGGCCACGGCGTCGACGCGGAGACCGTCGATGTGGTATTCCTTTATAAACATACAGGCAGAGGAAAGGAGGAAGTTCATAACCTCCACCTTGCCGTAGTTGAATACGCAGGTACCCCATTCCTTGTGCTCCCCTCTTCTCGGGTCATCGTACTCATAGCAGCAGGTGCCGTCGAAACGGTAGAGACCGTGTTCATCCTTGGGGAAATGAGCGGGTACCCAGTCGAGGATAACGCCTATTCCCGCTTTGTGGAAGATGTCGACCATCTTTTTAAAGTCGTCGGGGGTTCCGTAGCGGGAGGTGGGGGCAAAATATCCCGTTACCTGATAGCCCCAGGAGCCCGAGAAGGGATATTCGGTCATGGGCATAAATTCAACGTGGGTATAACCCATATCTTTAACGTATTCGGATAATTCCTCGGCCAGCTTTACGTAGTCGAAATTTGAACCGTCGGCATATTTCCGCCAGGATTCGCAGTGGACCTCATATATATTTATGGGGGAAGAATAAATATCGGAGTTTTTAACCTTATTTCGCCATCTTGCGTCTCCCCATTTATAGGAGGTGCCGTCGAAAATTCTCGACGCATTATCGGGGGCGGTCTGACAATGGCGGGCGTAGGGATCCGACTTAAGGACGGTCCTGCCCGCAAAGTCGGTTACGGCATATTTATAAAGGTCATAGTTTTTAAGACCTTCTACCTGAGCTTCCCAGATGCCCGACGTAACCTTTACCATAGGGTTGTTGGAGCCGTTCCAACCGTTGAAGTCGCCTACCACGCTTACCGCCGAGGCGTTTGGAGCCCATACCCTGAATATGGCCTTATCTCCTACAAGGTGGGAGCCTAATATCTCATAGGTGTCGGCGCATAGACGGTCGTGAAAGAAGGACAGCCTCTCGCCTACCGAATCGTTCGTATAAAACATAATTCACCTCTTGTATGAATTACGGAAAGTAAGACTCTCCATACATATAATATTACCAAATATTTTCCGATTTTGCAAGAGGCTTTTTGTGAAAACTACAATGTGGCATACAATTTTTAGGTTCATTTTTTGTTACGTTTGCACAATTTTCGACCTTTTCGGCCTTTTTGAGAACCGATTTTGTTAAAAATTTCGTAAAAACTCTTGGCGAAACGGCAATTTTATGGTATCATAATGCTAAGCAAAAATGAAAATTCTCCCCTTAAGATCAGGCTCGGATTATTCGTGTTTGCTTATCGCGAGACCGAAAGGAGAACTCCCCCTATGCAGTGGCTTTACGACCTGCTTTCAAACGAATATCTTATAGTCGGCGTTTCCTCCTGGCTTGTTGCTCAGGTTTTAAAAACCATAATCCACGCCATCGTTAACCGCAAGCTGGATATGTGGCGGCTTGTCGGCGACGGCGGAATGCCCAGCGGACATTCGGCTACCGTAACCTCGGTGGCGGTGGTCAGCGGACTTCTTTACGGCCTCGGCTCCTTTGAATGTGCCATAAGCGTTGTACTGGCAATAATCGTTTGTCACGATGCCTGCGGAGTACGCCGCGAGACCGGCAAGCAGGCCATTCTTATCAACGAGATATCCGAGCTTATAAACACCCTCTCCACCGACAAGGTATCCGACGACGTAAAACTTAAGGTCTTCGTGGGACATACCGTTCCGCAGGTAATTGCGGGAATGCTTACCGGCGCCTTAAACGCAACCCTGCTCCACTTTTTATTCTTCGCATAAAATTCCCCTACGGGGTGCCCAAGTGTCCTTAAGGACACTTGGGCAGTTTTATTCGCCTACGGCGAGTGATATTGCTTCGCAGTTATATTCGGCTAAAAGCCGCGTGGTATTGCCTTCGGCAGTTTTTGGCGAATAAAATATCACTGAAACCGCAAGGCTTCAATAACACTTCCCGAAAGGGAAATATCACTCTGTGCTAAAAGCACAGAATATCACTATATAAAAATTACTACCCGAAAAAGAATATTCTTTTCTCTTCTTCGGGTAGTTTTTGTCTTATACCATAACAAGCAGGGAATTTGTACGGCAAATTCCAATCTGTTTACGGACAACTGTCCTTAGCAACCCCGCTCATTTCCGTAGGGTTTTTATTTACTCCTTGACAAACACATATTATTGTGATATCATTTTAATATCAAAAAACTGCAGGAGGTAATTTTTATGCAGGAAAAAGTTTTAGCAAACAAAAAACACGGTATGTTAGCCCTCTTACTCACCCTACTGTTTCTGCTCGAAGGCCTGACCCTTGTAATAGCCGCCGCCTTTTTGGAAACGGTAAATCCCGCTCTTTTCGCGGTAAGTCTGATTCTGGGCATACTTATACTGTCTCTGGGCTGGCTTCCCCTGTTGGGACTTAAGGTGTTAAAGCCCCAGGAAGCCCTTGTTCTGACCCTTTTCGGTAGGTATATCGGAACCATCAAGGGAGAAGGCTTTTACTACGTCAACCCCTTCTGCGCAGCCGTAAACCCCGCCGCAAAGACCAAGCTTAACCAGAGCGGCGACGTCTCCACAGGCGGTATTGTGGGTTCGTCAGGTCAGACCCCCACCGCCGAGCTGGTCAACAAGCGCATCTCCCTTAAAATAATGACCCTTAACAACAACCGACAGAAGATAAACGACTGCCTCGGAAACCCCGTAGAAATAGGCATTGCGGTAACATGGCGCATAACCGACACCGCAAAGGCGGTATTTAACGTAGATAACTATAAAGAATTCCTTTCCCTTCAGTGCGACAGCGCCCTCCGCAATATCGTACGCATCTACCCCTATGACGTTGCGCCCGGAGTCGATACCACCGGCGACGGCATTGCCGACGAGGGCAGTCTTCGCGGTTCCAGCGAGATCGTTGCCGAGCGCATACGAAACGAGATTCAAGAAAGGGTAAGCGACGCCGGAATTGAAATAGTTGAAGCCAGAATAACCTATCTTGCCTACGCCACCGAAATCGCCGCGGTAATGCTTCAGAGACAGCAGGCCTCGGCCATAATCGACGCAAGAAAGATGATCGTCGACGGTGCGGTTGGAATGGTCGAAATGGCTCTTGACCGCTTAAATGAGAGCGGAAAGGTACAGCTTGACGAAGAAAGAAAGGCGGCAATGGTTTCCAATCTTTTAGTGGTGCTTTGCGGCAACCGCGACGCACAGCCCATAGTAAATTCGGGAAGCCTCTACTGATAATATGAACGACAATCAGAAAAAACAGATCCCTTTAAGACTTTCCCCAAAGCTCTATAATGCTATAGCCGCTTGGGCAGAGGACGATTTCCGCTCGGTAAACGGGCAGATAGAATATCTTCTCAGCGAATGTGTCCGCCAGCGCAAAAAGGACGGAAAGTACGTGGGTCAGGAAATAGACCTGCCACCGGAGCTGGATATTAAATAGAAAAAAAGAGTTGTCTCTCCAAATAAGGTGAGACAGCTCTTTTCATTTGAAAATGAATTGATGCAAATGCATCATGAATTGGCATTCGCCATGAATTTTCGCTTTGCTCAATGAATTAAATTGCAACCTATGTGCCGTGGCACAATTCATGCCGCAGGCAATTTATGAAAGTGCAAACTTTCAATTCACGCAACCGATTGTTGGTTGCAATTCATTATGAAATTTATTTATTCTTTATATATTCATCTATTGCCTTGGCGGCGGTTTTGCCTGCGCCCATAGCGAGGATCACGGTGGCGGCACCTGTTACGGCGTCTCCTCCTGCAAATACCCCCTCACGTGAGGTAAGTCCCGTGGACTCGTCTACGACGATCCCGCCCCTCTTGTTCACCTCAAGTCCCTCGGTGGTGGACTTTATAAGGGGGTTGGGGGAGGTGCCGATAGACATAATCACGCAGTCGACCTCAAGGGTAAACTCGCTTCCCTCAATTTCTACGGGGCTTCTGCGGCCGCTTGCGTCGGGCTCGCCCAGCTCCATTTTAACACATTCCATACCCGTTACAAAGCCGTTTTTGGGGTCCCTCTTATCCTCGGGGTTATGATAGCCGAGAATTCTTACGGGATTACAAAGGAGATTAAACTCTATCCCCTCCTCCATGGCGTGCTCGACCTCTTCCCGTCTTGCGGGAAGCTCGTCCAGAGAACGGCGGTAGACGATGTGAACCTTTTCGGCTCCGAGACGAAGGGCGGTTCTTGCGGCATCCATAGCAACGTTTCCGCCGCCTACGACTGCCACCTGCTTTGCCTTGATAATGGGGGTTGCGCTGTCCTCTTTATAGGCCTTCATAAGATTGCTTCGGGTTAAAAACTCGTTGGCCGAATAGACTCCCTTAAGGCTTTCACCCTCGATTCCCATAAAGCGTGGAAGTCCTGCGCCCGAGCCGATAA
>CAZRHF010000083.1:0-10029 GCA_964599835.1 uncultured Eubacteriales bacterium
GCCCAACTGCATTTGTGCTTACAAATGCGATGCTGGTTCTTAACAAAAATTGAAAGAATTTTCAAATTCTCCGTTAAGGATAACACCCGTTCGATGGACGGTTTTTTGTTTTATTAGTCGTTTACGTAGGGGAGTAATGCGACCTGACGTGCACGCTTGATAGCAGAGGTAAGCTCACGCTGATGTGCGGCACAGGTGCCGGTTGCACGGCGGGGAAGGATCTTTGCGCGCTCGCTGATGAACTTGCGAAGACGGGCAACATCCTTGTAATCGATAACCTCAACGCGGTCGACACAGAAGTGACAAACCTTCTTATGAGGCTTTCTGCGCATGGGTCTGTTTTCCATTTTTGGCGCCTCCTTTATTAGAATAGGGCAAAGAACAAAGCATATAGCTTATAGATCAAAATTAGAACGGCAGATCGTCATCGGTCTCGCCCGAGAGATCGGTGAAGTCGTTTGCGCCTGCGTTAGTGAAGGCGGCGGGTGCTTCGCCTGCACTGGGTGCGGCGGCACTGTCACGCTTGGATTCTACAAACTGAACATTGTTTGCAACAACCTCAAAAGCGGTACGATTCTTGCCTTCCTTGTCGACGTAGCGGCGGGTCTGAATAGAGCCCTCTATGCCGATCATACTTCCCTTCTGGAAGTATTTGGTAACAAATTCAGCAGCCTGACGCCAGGCAACGATATTAATAAAATCGGCCTGGGTCTCCTCGCCTGCCTTATAGCGGCGGGAAACTGCAATGGAGAATGAAGTTACCGGGATGTTGTTAGGGGTATAGCGAAGTTCGGGATCTGCGGTAAGTCTTCCTGTTAAAACAACAAGGTTGAACATTCTTCATTTCCTCCAGATTATTTTTTTGTGGTCATGACGCGGAGAACGCCTTCGGTAATTCCTGCTACACGCTCAAGCTCTGCGGGGAATTCGGGAGCGCTCGTAAAGGTTGTGAAAACGTAGTAGCCCTCGGCCTCGTCGTCGATAAGATAAGCAAGCTTACGCTTACCCCAATCGTCAACGTTCTCGACGGTACCGTTTTCGGCGATAAGAGCGGCAAATTTCTCCTTGAGCTCGTTAACTGCTTCTTCACCGTTAGCTACGGAGAAGATCATGCAAGCCTCATACTTTACTGTCATTTCGTTGCACCTCCTTTTGGTCAATATGGCCCCGGGACTCTCCCGGAGCAAGGAGCTAAAGGCTATAAATTTCCATTAGCCTTAAAAGTTTAACAGAAAGAAGCCTTTTTGTCAAGAACTTTTTTCAGGTGTCAGGTGTCAGGTTGCAGTGGACAGTAGCGATGTGTCTGCGACGCATTTATATAAACACCTCATCCACCACAAGCAAAGTTTCGTTTGCGGCGGTAGCCGCAACATCATTTGCCGAAAGGCAACATCATTTTTCGGCCGCAAACGAAAATGATGTTTGCGCCAAAGGTGCAAAACTATGTTCCGTCCTGCGGCCGGAAATACGACCCAAAGGGTCGTGGTCCACCTTCTCCCTGAGGAGAATGGGGACCGTGAAACGGTGGATGAGGTATTCTATATCCGTGGCGGAGCCACACCGATTTTATTCTTTATTATTTCTCCGTAACAATAAGCACGTCGCTGCCTCTTGGGGCGAAGGTCATTTTATCCGAAACCTCGGCATCCTTATCTACACTGTAGACAGAAACTGCCTTGTCAGAGAGGCTGAAGCCGTTGCAGACCGTCTCGCTGTCGGTGGGGTTGGAGATAAAGACCAAAAAGCTCTTTTTGCCGTCCTTTTCGGCCTCATAGTAGCTGAGCTTGACCTTCTCTTCCTTATCAAGCACGCCGTTGCTCCAGTATGGGTGCCACTCGGCATTATCCATATCAAAGGAGTCGATAGCCTTCCAGATTCCCGACATCTTTTCGAGAGGACCGCCTATATCGTTGGGACGGGGTAACATTCCGTGGATAAGAGCGATGGAAACGGCATCGTAGAAGCTCCAGTTGGGGAAGGTGTATGCCAGAAACTCATAGGGCACGCCGAGATTTCTTGCCGAATATTCGGTTCTGAGATAATCCATCGGCATTGCGTCAAGTCCGTTTTTATTAACGTAGGTCTGAATATATTCGCCGTCCCAGTTGAGGTGGGCAAAGGAGAGGGCGGGAGAATTCATACAGTTTGAGAGGTGGGGGTTGACTACTCCACCGCGCTCTTCGAAATATGTGTATATCTTCTTCATAAAGCGACGGAGTGCCGATACGGTGTAGGTAGGACGGACCTTTCCGTCTACTGTATAGCCGCATCCGTGAGCGCCGTTTACGCAGGCACAGGGCAGAAGGGTGGAATCGAGATAGATTCCGTCAAATCCGAACTCCTCGGTAAGACCCTTGATTCCCTCGGCAAAATCGTCGGCATATTTGCCCTCGAAGCAGACAACGTAGTCACGCTGATTGGGCTTTCTGTACCAGCCGCCGCCGTTAAGTCCCGTCTGGGAAACTCTGAGGGAGGTCGCATATTCCGAAAAATCGGGAGAAAGGGTCGAAAGCTCGTAGCCAAAATAAGGAATGACCTTAATTCCCCTCTTGTGACATTCGTCAACTATCTTTCGGGCAAGCTTTCTTGTAGGCTCGCTTATCTTCCAGTAGTTCTGGGTCTTGTTCCACTTTTCGTGGATAAGCAGGGTGGTAACGCCCAGTCTCTTTATGCGGTCGAAGCCGATCTCGTCGGTACCCTCTACCACAGGCTTTGAAAGGAAATCGTCATATTCTTCAAGGATCTTCTTAAAGCAGTCGATATGGAGTATCTTTTCCTTATAAGGATTCTTGGGGAAGGGCTTGACGGGGGTTGCCTGAAGTCCCATCTTAAAGGAAATGGGCATATAAACGTAGTTGTTGGGGCTTCCCTCCTTGGGTACCCAGGCCTTACAGGTGTCATCTATCAGGTGAAAACGGAGGATGACCTCGTCTTCCCCGTCGATTATCTCGATAGCGCGCTTGCGGTCGGCAGGCTCCCAGTTTTGGTCGCTGTCGGCATACCAGGTGAGACCCTGTTCCTCGGTACCAAGCCATAAAAGGCACTTAAAGGGCATCGCCATAGAGGAAGGGATCTCTCTCGACATTGAAACGTCGGAAGGCTCGATTCCCTTGCCATCAAAGGTGGGGTGACCGTAGGTGGGCCAGTAGTGGAAAAGGTTTGCAAACTGCTTTTTAAGGGGGATTTCCAGCCAGAGCTTGTCGAGGGAATAGTTGTTGGGCTTGGGGGTTCCGACCCCGAAAACCTCGTAAACGGTCTTTCCGCGGGGCATAATTTTAATATCGATATCCACGTTTCCGTCAAATTCGATGTTAAGGGCGGTATTTATAATGAAGGTGGAGCTTTCCTGAGAGGCGCAAAGGGTGGCCTTTTCGCCGTCGGCCTCAAAGATGAAGGGGGCCTGCTCGGTCCAGACCATCTCCTCGCCGTTTTCAAGTCCTACAAGGCGCATAGGAGCTGAAAGGATCTCGTTGCCGCGGCTTTTAATAGAGGTGAAGAGAACGTCGGAATCTACCGTATAGGTTCTGTCCCAAACCTCAACCGAGCAGGAATTGCCTACCTGCTTAGCCTCCACGGGGGTCCAGGGGGAAATAGGTGTTTTTGCCATTTTTCTATCTCCTTATATGTTTTTATCTATTAATGTGTTCTGAAATCGAGGTCGCCCAGAGGATAACGCTCCTCGACCATCGCTTTAAGCTCTTCCTCGTCGGTGATACCCGTATCATCCGAGACAAATTTGCCGTAGAGCTTAAACCAGATGTCCGAGAGGGCCGAATCGGCTTCCTTAATATCGGGCATGGAGAATCCGGGCTTTAATATTTCGGCCGCATCATCATAGCGGTCAAGAGCCATAAGAGCCGAAACCTTATGGAGCTTCAGTCTGCCGTCATTCTTAAAGTCGCCTATCTGCTCGAAGGCTTCAAGCCACTCGGCATATTTTCCGCAGGCAAGGTAGGTCGTAGCGGTGTCGACTAAGATTCCGCGGCAGGTCTTGTTCAGTTCAAAGGCCTTTTTCATATATACGCAGGCCTCGTTAAGGTCTTTGTATTCGTTTCGGTAGATCATTGCGATATTTCGGTAGCTCCAGGGGTTTTCTTTTACCCCGACAGATTCCTTAAAGAGCTCCAGCGCACCCTCAAGGTTACCGTTTGCATATTCGATCACAGCCATCTGCATAAGAGCATACCAGTTGCGGTTTTCGCTCTTTTCGAGAGACTTTTTAAGGAGATCTCTCCAGAACTGATCGACAACGTAGCCTGCAGGCTCGCGGCTTACCTCACATTCGGGGAGATAGCCCTCGCGAAGCAGGGTTATCCATTCCTTCTGAGCCTCCCCTACCGCATCCTCGGGAAGGGTGATATCGGCGGAGAGGGTCTTTCCTCCCTCGGCGGCACGCTTATATTCCTCAAGAACGCCCCAACCCGAGCCGTAAAGGAAATATTCGCCCTCGGTGGCCTTTAGGGTCTTTGCAGAGGCAAGAGCCTCGGTCATATCGCAGGAAAAATTACTGCTAAGGTCGGCCTCAGCCGCCTTTACGACCTCCGACCAGACGCTGCCGTGGGCGGCCTTTCCGCAATTCATTGCGCCGTAGCCCTCCACCCAGCTCCAGCAGTCGCCGTCAGGCATTGGAATATGTTCAAGCTGCGTACGGGCAAGGCCTGCCTGGATCTCGATATATCCGGGGTTGCTTCCGTCGGTCAGGAATCGGTTCCAGTTCTTTCCGCCTGCGCCCTCTCCCCAGAGGAAGAGCTTTCGGCCTTTAAGCTCCTTTGTGGAGCACTGAACAAGTCCGTAGCCATCCTTATCAACGGCGGTTATCCATTTCGGATCGTCGTCCTCAATATAGTAGAAGAAGTCAAGGGAACGGGTGAGATTTTCGGGGTAGGATATTTCGGTATCGCGGGAAACGGCATCGTCGCGGTCTGCATAGTCGAGAACGTAGCTGTCGTTTCCGAAATAGTTGATAAATGTGTCGGTGTAGGGGGCAATTACGCGGCATTTTTCCACCGTGGGGGTGGCAATGTTGCTCCACCAGTACATCCAGATCTCCTTACCTGTACGGTTTTCGATTCGGGGGCGGATGTAAAGCATACTTCCTCCCTCGGGGATCCAGGCGTCTATGGTGTAGATAACTCCGCGGATGCGCTCATATTCGAACATTCTGAGGCCTTCACTGCCGTCGGGCATAACTATCTTTCGGGCAAAGAGGGGGTCGCAGGTCAGGGGGTTATGTCCCTTGATGGAGACGTTGAACTCAACGCCGCCCGAAAACCAGGCGTTTCTAAGGGCAAGATTGCCGGGCTGGAAAACGGGGTTACAGTATAAAAGCTCCCGTCCTGCCTTTTTATCATATAAGGACCATAAACGCCCGCCCAGCTCGGGGAGGAATACGGCCTTTAGGTTTTCGTTTTCGATAACCACCGATCTAAAGGCTCTGTCCTTACGGTCGCGGTCGTAGCCGTCCTGCTGACGGTAGGGCAACATTGTGGGGATCATACCCTTGTTTATGTAGGTCTTGGCCTTTTCGGGTACCTTGTCGGTGGTTTTGATTGCGGCGTGGATATAGCTTACGTTTTTAATATCGGGCAGGGGATTTTCACGTCCCATACCCGCCGCAGGCATAATATAGGGTGCGGCATAACATTTTGTCACAAGAATCACTCCTCTTTTTCATATTTTAATATTAAAAAGAAAAACTTTCAATAGTTAATATTAAATTTCAACCGCTGATTGAATTTTGATTTTCATAATTCAATTGTTGGTTGAGCGACCTGAGGTCGAGGGAAAGGGGAAACGGGAAATGGGAAATGGGAAATGGGAAATGGGAAAGGTTGCGTTGTGTCTCTGACGGGACAATAAGGCTTTATTGATATATTGTAGGGGCGGCGTCCGACAACAAAGCAATGAATCCTCAGCGTATAACAAAGGGGAGGAGACAAGCTCCTCCCTTACAACTGACGAAATGTTTTTTATATTCCGTGCCGAAGGCACTCCTTAATGTTGCCGTAGGCAACACATCATTCATCATTCGGCGTCAGCCGAACATCATGTGCGAAGCACACATCATTGCGGCGTAGCCGCTTTGGCCTTGGCGGCGGCAATCTCTTCCTTAAGATAAAGATCCTCATCATCCTTCTGATAGAGACGGACGTAATCGATCCAGTAATCTATCGGCATCTCGTCCTCATCGGTGAGAGCCCAGCCGTCGGGCAGCCATTTACTCTTTTCGGAGAATATCTCGTTGTTTATGATAAGGCGCTCGGGGTCGTGGAAGCCGTCGATTCCGTCGATGATATCGGCGCCGAAGTTTGCCTTTTCACCCGAAATGGGAACGGTGCAGTAAAGGGTATCGTCAACGAAGAACTTCATAAAGTCCTTATCCCACTCCATTGCATAGAGGTGGTATTCGTTGTTGAGATTTTCATAGTTTTCAAAGGTGTATGCGCGGGAGATACTTCCCTCTCCGCCGGGGAGCATACAATGCTTACCGCCTCCCCACTTGTGGAGATTGGCAACAACGTTTCTGTCGGAGGAGAAAATCTCGAAAATGTCGATCTCACAGCCCCAGCTGGATTTTCTGAGCCAGGGATTGGCGGTGCACCAGAAGGAGGGCCAAGCGCCGTGACGGAAGGGGATCTTTGCCCTCATTTCTACGTAGCCGTAGCGGAATGCCATGGTCTCCAGAGTGTTGAAGCCCTGAGAAAGGGACCAGTTATAGCCCTCTTTTTCGCTCTTATGTACCTGAAGATGCATCTGTCCGTTTTCAACTCTGCCGTGTTTTTCGGAGTTGTCATACTCGTGCATTTCGGTGAACATAGTGCGGGAGAAGCCCCATTTATCAGGGTCGATACATCCCTTGTCAAATTCGTCATGCCAGACCAGAACGCGTCCTTTTTTCTCATAGGGTGCGCCGCAGGCCTCTGCTTCTTTTTTCATAATTTCGCTCATAATTTTTATACCTCCGTTTTTTAAAAGGTGCAGGAATTATCCTTCACGGGGATTATACCATAACTTGGAGAAAAAGTACAGAAATAAATCGACCTTCGGCGAAGAAAAATACTGCGTTAGGGAAGAGGGATGAGGGAAGAGGGAATGCCAATTTTTATCTGCGTTTTAATTATTTTCCCTTCTCCCTTTTCCCTTGTCCCTAAACCGCTAAGAAAAATCTCCGCCGCAGCCGGAAGATATAAATTACCCTTCCCCCGCATATAATTCTTCGGGGGGATATCCATGCGCGTCAGTAAGGTCATATTTATTAAAAATGCTGTCATTTTAACCCTTTCCAGCCTCATCATCCGTTTTATCGGAATGTTTTTCCGTATATGGCTGGCAGGGGCGGTGGGCAGTGAGGGAATGGGTCTTTACACTCAGATCTTCTCCTTCTACGTTCTGGCCTCTGCCTTCGCTTCCACGGGAATCAATACCGCCGTTACCCGCCTGGTTTCGGAAGAGCTTGCGGCGGGAAACCCTAAAGGCGTGCGCAAAATTCTAACAAAATGTATTATAGTTACACTTTTTGTCGCATTATTATCCTGCGGTTTAATATTTTTTGGGGCAGATTTCATAAGCGAAAGGCTGATAGGCGATCCTCGGGCCACAAATGCCATACGTACCCTCACCTTTTCCCTGCCCTTTATGGGTCTGTCCTCCTGCTTTAAGGGGTATTTCATTGCGCGAAAACGGTCAGCACCCGGAGGCACGTCACAGATACTTGAACAGCTTGCCCGTATAGGAATAATAATGCTCTTATTTATGAAGAAGCCGGCAGTAAATATCGGGGACGCCTGCAACCGTGTGATACTGGGGGACGGTCTTGCCGAGATATGCTCCTTTTTATATCTCTATTTGGTATTTCTTATCGACAAAGCAAAAAATCTGCCGAAAAAGGTGGGCTCCTCCCCTCCCTATTCGGTGCTGTCAAAGCTTCGCCACATCGCCCTGCCCATAACGGTGGGGCGGTATCTTAACTCCTTGCTTCGTACCATAGAAAGCCTTCTTGTGCCGAAAAAACTTGAGTTGAGCGGGCTTTCATCTGCCGAAGCCCTTTCGGTATACGGGGTCATAAAAGGAATGGCACTTCCCCTCATCTTCTTCCCGGCCTCCTTTTTATCTGCTATGTCTACCCTGCTGATACCCGAGATGAGCGAGGCGGCGGCGCTGGGCAGAAGCTATAAGGTAAAATACACAGCAGAACGGTGCGTGAAGGTTACCCTTATAACCTCCCTTCCCATCGCAGTAATATTCTTCTACGCCTCGGAGTCGCTTGGGCAGATATTCTACCGCGACCCATCCTCGGGAGAAATGATAAAGCTTCTCGCGCCCATAATTCCCCTTATGTATCTTGATTCGGTATGCGACGGACTGCTTAAAGGTCTGGATCAGCAGGTCAGTATCTTCCGTAATTCCATTACCGACTCTCTTGGGCGGCTCGGGCTTATCTACCTTCTTTTGCCGAGGTTCGGAGTAGTCGGATTTATCGGGATTATGTATTTAAGCAACCTTTTCACCTGCGGAGCCAATCTTTTAAGGGTACTTAAGATCACAGGGGCAAGGATATCCTTCTTCTCAAAGCTTATCCTGCCCGGGGTCACCGCCCTGACGGTGGGAACGGTGGGTTATCTGCTGATAGGGCATTTCGGACTTCCCGATCTCCCCTTTTTGCTTATCTACGCCTCCCTTACCGTCATATTTTATCTGATAATCATCTTCGGATGCGGATGTGTAACAAGGGAAGAGCTTACCTGATGTTTCACGTGAAGTCGAGGGGCTCGACACCCAAACGCAAATATAGCGTTTATCTTTGCTCAAAACGGGACGCCCGAACGTCAGTCTTGCGGTATGTTTCACGTGAAACAGTGAACAGTGCGAAGTTTCTCCGACGGATGTATAAGAGTAACACTTCGTGTGAGTAAAAAGAGTACCGACTTCATAAATATTTACGGTAACCCTGCCCTCCTTGCCTAAAGGAGGGGGGACCGCAAAGCGGTGGGAGGATATGCGAGAGATTAAAATTTGACAAACACTAAACGTCTGTGCTATAATCTTCGGGCAGAGGTGTTTAGTATGAGTAATTACAGGATCGTTGCGTCCGATCTTGACGGCACGCTTTTTAATACGAAGGTTGAAGTAAGTCCGCAAAATCGCGCCGCCATAAAGAAGCTTTATGAAAAAGGCATTTACTTTGTCCCCTCCTCGGGAAGGACTCTTTGCGAGATCCCGAAGGAGCTTACCGACAACCCCTATATCCGTTTTATAATCTTTTCAAACGGCTCTTCGATATACGACAAGAAAACGGGCGAGACCCTTTTAAACTGCATAGATAAGCAGGTTTCAAGCCTTGCTTTTGATATTATTGAGCAGTTTGAGACCCATATAACCCTCCGTCTCGGCGGTCATAACTACGGCGATGCAAATACCGCCGACGACCAAAGCTGTGAATACCTTAACGTTGAAAGGGGTCATCGCGGCCTGCTCAACACCTACGGCAGGTTTATACCGAACTCCAGGGAGTTTTACCGTAATGCCGACAATATTGAGATGATCTCGGTCTTTTTTCATAACGACAGCGACCGTATCAAATGCAAAGAGCTTCTGAAGGAGAAATGTGATCTGATGATCGCTTCGGCAATGCCTTATAACCTTGAGATCTGCTCCTCGTCGGCCGGAAAAGGAAACGCAAATTTAAAGCTCGGAGAATATCTCGGAATAGATAAAGCCGATATCATTGCAGTGGGCGACAGCGAAAACGATATTCCCGCAATCAAAACGGCAGGGCTCGGTCTTGCAGTAGCAAACGCCTGCGAAGCCTTGAAAACAGAAGCAGACGAGATAATCTGCGACAATGATTCCCACGTTGTAGAGTATATTTTAAATAATTATATATAGAAAAATCAAAAGCAGATATGTGTTTGAATTTACACACGTATCTGCTTTTTGTTTGTAGAAATATATAGGTTTGGTTGTAGGGGAGGGAAAGCGAAGCGTGCGACGCGGTAGTGAATAAAGGTCCGGTGGACCTTTAGAGCCGCG
>CAZRHF010000084.1:0-9912 GCA_964599835.1 uncultured Eubacteriales bacterium
AGAAAGCGACAAGTCCCATAAGAACGATACCGAGGGTCTGCATATTGAGGAAAGATTCGGCATTGGTCGTAGCACCAACAGTGAGTCCTAAGAATATTGTAATAATATTCATAAGCTCGTTTTGAGCAGTCTTACAGATACGTTCAACAACGCCGGATTCCTTCATCAGATTACCAAGCATCAGCATACCTACGAGAACTGCCGCATCAGGAATGAGAAGCGAAACAATAATGGTTACCATTATGGGGAAAATGATCTTCTCGGTCTTGCTAACGGTACGAAGTTCACTCATGCGTACAAGGCGTTCCTTCTTTGTAGTAAGAAGCTTCATGATAGGCTTCTGAATAAAGGGGATCAAAGCCATATATGAGTACGCCGCAACGGCAATGGGTCCAAGAAGATGAGGTGCAAGGCGAGAGGTTACAAAAATAGCAGTAGGACCGTCAGCACCACCGATAATACCGATGGAGCCGGCTTCAGCAGGAGTGAAACCGATTGCAAGCGCACCGCAGAAAGCGACAAAAATTCCAAGCTGTGCGGCGGCACCTAAGAGGAAGCTCTTGGGATTACTGATAAGGGGTCCAAAGTCGGTCATAGCACCGATTCCAAGAAATATAAGCGGCGGATAAACGCCAAGCTTAACGCCCATATACAATATATCAAGAACGCCGCCTTCGTGCAAAACGTTACCGTAATTGATACCGTTTTCACCTAAAACCCAGAGATCGGGATGGTAAATACCTGCGCCGGGAAGGTTAGCAAGAAGCATACCGAAAGCAATGGGTAAAAGAAGCAGGGGCTCAAACTTTTTAACAATGGCAAGATAAAGAAGACCGCAGGCAACGGCGATCATAACAGCATATTTCCAACCGTCACCAACAAAAAAATCAGCAAAGCCGGAATTCGAAAGGATTGTTCCTACAGTAGAGATGAAAGATTCAAACATTTACTAATACATCCTTTCCTTAAAATGAGCGCGTGTTATCGGCAAGACCGGCAGAAGCCCAGGCAGACCTTCTGCTACCCGATTTTTTAACAGCTCTGATAACAGGCTTTTTGCCTGTTCCTGTATAAAGTTCGTTCACTGCTGCCGCAATTACCGCAACTATCTCAGCGCTAACACAAGAATCGTCGTCGGTATGTTCACAAACCTCTTGCACAAATTCCTCAACCTTTTCCTCGGCAAACTGTTTGGCAAGCTCTTCCTTCGTCTTTGCGGATTTTCTTTCACCCGACTTGGTAGCATAACTTACAACGCAACCAAATAACCAAAGAATTAAAACAAGGAAGATGAGCATAGCAAAAACAAGAACAAGGCCCGTAACGGTAGTTACGGCACCGATCTCAAATAAGCTGGTTCCCTCTTCAAAAATACCATTCATTAAAAGTTCACATCCTTATGTGCAATATCTTTTGATATTATAATACATTTTATCGGTAAATTCAACCATAATTTTCGATTTTTCAAAGATTTAACATAAAAGATACCGGCCGCATAAAAAATATGCAACCGGTAACGGTGATTATCAGAATATAAGCTCGTAACCGCCTACTGGACGTATCTTAAGAACGTAACAGCTTCCCTCTCCGAAGACCTTTTCGATCATCGTTTTGTAACCGTCAAGCATTTCCAAAGGGATAAAACACTGAATAGTTCCCGCAAAGCCACCGCCATGTACGCGGCATGCTCCCTTACCGGAAAGATATTTTTCAGTAAGGGCAAGGCCGAGACAAAGTCCCTGTTCGTTAACGGCCGAGGTAGAATACGTGTTCTGCAGATATTTATAAGATGAATTGCCCGACTCATTTATAAGACGGAGGAACTCGACAAAATCACCATTCTTAAGCGCTGATTTTTCATCTTCAGCTCTTTGGTCCTCGGCGAAGAAATGTATTGCGCGAAGAACCGCTCTATCGCCGCACTTCTCTTTAACTGCGGCAATTCTGTCAAAAAAATCTGCCTGATCGACGTCACGCAGGAAATCTTCATTAAAGAAGTTGCTTACATCACGACATTCAACCGTGATATCTGCATAATCCTGAGTAAGATTTGCATGATTACCGCCTGTATTTACAACACAAAGCACGTGCTTATGTGCAGCAAGGTCAAAATCAACCTTTTCAACTATAGGCTTAGTTGTATCTTTGAAATCGATAGCCGTAAAGCCGCCGAGAGCGCTTGCCGACTGGTCCAGAAGACCGCAAGGCTTACCGAAATAAAGACTTTCTGATTTTTGTGACATCTTTGCGATATCAACAGGATCAATTCTGCCGTCGTTAAAGAGATAGTTCATGGTAGTACCGATAAACACTTCAAATGCGGCGGAAGAAGAAAGACCGGAGCCCTTCATAACACTGCTTGTAGTGTAAGCGTCAAAACCATTAACGTTGTATCCGTTCTGACGGAAGTTGGCGCACATACCGCGGATGAGTGCAGAAGCATGACCGAATTCACTCTTATTGATCTCAAGATCGTTAAGAGCAACGTCATCCTGAGGGAAGCCTTCAGACTTAATTCTTACGATGCCGTCGTTATTCTTGGCAACGACACCGATAATATCCAGATCAACGCTTCCTGCAAGAACACGGCCGTGCTGATGATCTGTGTGGTTTCCGCCTACCTCGGTACGACCGGGAGCAGAAAAAATATGTACCTCTTCCCTATCACCGAAAACCTCTGCGAATTCGTCGCACGCCTTTATATAACGCGATTTAGCCGACTCGACGTCCTGATAAAGCATTTCAAACTGAGAATTAAGCTCTCCGCTTGAAATAATATTTTTAAGTTGTGCTATATTCAAAGCAGTCACCTCAAAGAAAATTATTTGGATACGATTGCAAGCGTGTCACGGGCAATGAGAAGCTCTTCATTGGTGGGAATTACCCAGACCTTAACCTTGGAATCGGCAGTAGAGATTTCGGTCTCTTTACCGCGAACGGCATTCTTCTCGTCATCTAAAGTGAATCCGAGGAATTCAGTCATATCAGAGATGTACTTTCTTGCTCTGCTCTCGTTTTCGCCTATGCCTCCGGTGAACACGATAGCGTCAACACCGCCCATTGCGGCGGCATAAGAACCTACAAATTTACCGATCTGATAGTTCTGCATTTCGAAAGCAAGCTTAGCACGCTTGTTTCCCGCTTCTCCTGCGGCAATAACATCACGGCTGTCGTTGGATACACCTGAAATTCCGAGAAGACCTGACTTTTTATTAAGAATAGAGTTCATCTCACCGGGAGCAATGCCTTCCTTATCCATAAGATAGGTAACAACGGTAGGATCAAGTCCGCCGGAGCGAGTACCCATCATAAAACCGTCGAGAGGAGTGAGACCCATAGAGGTATCCACACATTCGCCGTTTTTAACAGCAGAAATGGAGCAACCGTTACCAAGATGGCAGGTAATAACACGCATATCCTTCTTGCCTAAGATCTCTGCAAGACGTCCGCTTACGAATCTGTGTGAAGTTCCGTGTGCACCGTAGCGACGGATAGCATACTTCTCATAGTACTCATAAGGAATACCGTACATATAAGCCTTTTCAGGCATAGTCTGATGAAAAGCGGTATCGAAAGTAGCTACCTGAGGAACGTTTTCACCGAAAACCTTGGTGCAGGCGCGCATTGCAAGTGCGTGAGCGGGATTGTGAAGAGGGGCAAGCTCTGCAAGCTGTTCGATATCTGTAAGAACCTTATTGTCAATAAGAACCGACTCTGCATAAAGATTACCGCCTTGAACTACGCGGTGACCGATAGCAGAAATCTCGGAAATATTGTCTATAACCTTGCCTTCGCCGGTGGTAAGAGCTTCAATAACGGCCTCAAAAGCCTCAACGTGAGTAGGCATAGGAATATCCTTTGCAACCTTAACGTCGCCTGCTTTATGCTCAATGTTGCTGTTCTCAGGAACGCCTATACGGTCGCAAAGACCTTTGGCAATAAGAACTTCACCGTTCATATCAATGAGCTGATATTTAAGTGATGAGCTACCTGCGTTGATTACTAAAATTTTCATAAAATTACTCCATTCCTATATATTTACAATTTAATTGTTGAGTAAAAGAAGAAAATGTGGTATGATTTACTCAGCGTTATCTTGTATATAATACTTTATTTTGTTTCATTTTTCAAGTGTTTTAAGAAAGAAAGTGATTTTTTGCCACTGGCAGGCATTATTGCGGAGTTCAATCCCCTTCACTCCGGCCATAAACACCTTATAGAAACCGCAAAAAAAGACAGATTTGACGTTGCTTGTGTGATTTCGGGTAATTTTGTCCAGCGCGGAGATACCGCAATCATTCCTAAGTTTAACAGAGCTGAAGCAGCGTTGCGTGTGGGTGCTGACGTTGTAGTTGAACTTCCCGTTCCCTGGTCTATGTCGACTGCACAGAATTTTGCTTTTGGCGGCGTATCTCAGCTTTCTGCTCTCGGAATAGATGCTTTGTATTTTGGCAGCGAATGTGGCAACCTCAAAGAGCTTACCGATGTCTCTGAGATACTTTTATCAAAAGAATATGATTCTCTTATAAAAGAGGCTCTTGGCAGCGGCGAAACCTTTGCAAAAATAAGAAGCAAAACCGTCTCTAAGCTTTTGGGAAGGAAATCTTCGGTTCTTGAATATCCCAACGACACACTCGCGGTTGAATATATATCTGCGGCAAAAAAACTTGGACTGATGATTGAATTCAGACCGGTAAAACGTGTCGGAGCGGGACACGACGAAGCAGAGAACGACGGCTACACCTCTGCTTCCCTTTTAAGGCGTGCAATAAGAAGCAGTGATTACGATTACGCAGAGAGGTATATGCCGCAACCCGCTTTGGATATCTTGCGTGTCTCCCCTATCTCAGATTCGTCTAATATAGATACATCCGTATTAGCCGTTTTAAAGCGACTGAAACAAAGCGATTTTTCATTACTGCCCGATATGAGCGAAGGCCTTGACAGGCTTCTATATAAGACAGTCAGGGAAAGCTCTTCAGTAACAGAGCTTGTAGATAAGGTGAAATCAAAAAGGTATACGATGGCACGGATAAGACGCCTTATTTATTCGGCTTTTTTAGGAATTGATAACGAGTTTTTTTTGAAAGAACCGCCTTATCTTCGTATGCTTGGTTTTACAGAAAACGGAAAGAAATATTTGTCCACCGTCTCTTCAAAGCCTCTTGTCACTAAGGTATCTCAGATTTCAAAGCTTGACGATTTCTCAAAGAAGGTGTTCGAAACAGAAAACCTTGCTAACGAAATGTATACCTTGTCCTTAAACGTTCCGAAAGCATTTGTGAGCGAACAAAGCGAGGCTATCAGGAAGGTTCTGAATAGAAGGTTATGATATTTTTCGCTACCTTCTCACTGATTCCTGCCGATATGAGTTTTTCAGCGTCGGCCTCACGAATATTCTTAACCGTTTTAAAGGTCTTAAGCAGTTTTTCCGCAGTTTTCGCCCCAACTCCTTCTATCTGAGTCAGTTCAAGCTTTAAGGTGCTCATTTTTTGTCTCTGCCTATGGTAAGATATGGCGACTCTATGAACCTCTTCCTGTATAAGATTAACCAGTGTAAAGGCCTTACGGTTTGCTTTGATATGAATGTCGGCTCCTCCGTCGGTAATAGCCCTGGTTTTATGCTTCGAATCCTTGACCATTCCGAAAATAGGAATGGTGAGTCCATGCTTTTCAAGTATCGGAACGACGGCAGATAACTGCCCTTTTCCTCCGTCGAGGAGTATGAGATCTGGCAGGGTCTTAAAGCTTTCGTCCTCACCGATACTATATTCGGAAAACCTTCGGTCAAGTATTTCATTAAGAGATCTGAAATCATCCTGACCTTCAAAAGTCTTAATCTTGAACTTTCTGTAAAGACTTTTGTCGGCGCGGCCGTTAATAAAAACCACCATTGATCCTACGTTTTCAGTTCCTGAAGTGTTAGAGATATCATAGGATTCTATTCTTTCAGGAACCCCTTTAAGTCCCAAAACCTCAGCAAGTTCGTTCAAAGCCGCAGTTTCCCTTCCGCTGCGTTCCAGCTTTTCGGAAAGCTCCTGTGCCGCATTCGAAAGGCACATATCCACAAGTTGCTTTTGCTGTCCCCTTTGCGGCACGGAAATACTGACTTTGGTCCCGCGAAGGGCGGTAAGCCATTCTTCTATCAGAGGTATCTCTTCAAAATGGGTATCTATTGCTATTTCCGGAGGAATATCGTCGGTAGTTTGATAGTATTGCTGTAAAAACTCGGCGTAATAATCGCTTTTTTTAACCGCTCCGTCGAGATAGAAATGCTTTTTATCCGAAAGATGACCTTCTCTGAAAATCAGAAGATTCAAACAGGCGGTTTCGCCAGTGGTCGATATTGCAAATATGTCCTGACGCAAATGGTTTGATATAATAACCTTTTGCTTTTCGCGACTGCGCTCAATAGCGTTAATTCTGTCGCGAAGTCTTGCGGCATACTCAAAATCGAGATTCTCAGCCGCCGTGTTCATCCTCTCTCGCAAAAGTTCTATATCACTCTCCTCAGCTCCTCCCTTAATATAGGAAATTGCGTTATTTATGGTTTCATCGTACTCCGATGCGCTTATGCTACCGTTACATGGAGCTGTACACAGTCCAATATGAAAGTTAAGGCAAGGCTTTGATCTTTTATCAAAGCTTCGACCGCAATTAGGTATTTTAAATATTTTAAGAACCTCATCGACAGTTTGCTTTACGACGTAGCCCGAGTAATAAGGGCCGATATACTCCGCACCATCGGAAAGCTTTGTTTTTACCGCCTCGATCTTCCGCCATTTTTCATTAGTTACCTTAATATAATGGTATCCCTTATCATCTTTGAGCAGTATATTGTATTTAGGCTGATGCTGTTTTATCAGAGAATTTTCAAGCATAAGTGCTTCGTATTCGGTATCACACATAATGGTATCAAAATTATCGACGTTATCAACCATTTTGATCACCTTTGCAGTATGGTTGAGATTGCTTCCGAAATACTGCGTTACGCGATTTTTAAGAGCTTTTGCTTTACCTACATAGATAATCTCACCCTTAGTGTTTTTCATAATATAAACACCGGGTGTAAGAGGAAGCTTATTTGCTTTATCTTTAAGTTCTCTGAGCTTGGCTGCGGACGACAAAATATCACTCCTTCATAGCTATTTTATACCCATTAATATAACTTTTCAAGTACAAAATGCAGGTGTTATTATGAGAAAGACATTATTTACCATTATACTTATGCTAAGCGTGTGTATGTTTTCGGGATGTGACGAATCATTTTATACCATAACCTATCCCGAACCGGTCATAGTGCATCCGGATAATGAAACTGCACATACGATCAACGGATACCGTGAAAGATTCCCCACCACGTCCGGTTCTTCCTCAGATATTACATCCTCGGAAGAAAATTCTTCTATGAAAGAGGAATACATAATATATCACGCCAATACGTCAACAAAGAAATTTCACTTGCAGAGCTGCAGATACGCCAAAAAGATGGATAAAGAGAAGCTTCTGGTGTTTGACGATTATGACGAGGCTATAAATATGGGTTATTCTCCCTGCAAAATTTGTCAAAAGGAAGATTAATGTTTGACTTTTAATAATTTATTTGATAAAATAATTTGATATGAAGGACGATATGTCTGAAATAATATTTCCCCCCGAAAGAAGTTGATTAAATGGGACTTACGTTAACAGAAAAAATCCTTAAAGCACACGTCGTAGACGGTGAGTTTGTTAAGGGTAATGAGATCGGAATCAGAATTGATCAGACTCTTACTCAGGACGCAACCGGAACGATGGCTTATCTTGAGTTTGAATCTATGGGTATCCCCCGCGTTCAGACCGAAAGATCTGTTGCTTATATCGATCACAACACCCTCCAGTCCGGGTTTGAAAATGCCGATGACCACCGTTTTATAGGTTCTGTTGCAAAGAAGCACGGTATTTATTTCTCACGCCCCGGCAACGGAATATGCCACCAGGTTCATCTTGAGCGATTCGGTGCACCCGGCAAGACCCTAATCGGTTCTGACAGCCACACCCCCACCTGCGGCGGTATAGGTATGATCGCCATCGGAGCAGGCGGACTCGATGTTGCCGTAGCAATGGGCGGCGGAGCTTATTATATTACATATCCTAAGGTTGTAAAGGTCGAGCTTACCGGCAAGCTTTCGCCTTGGGTCGCCGCTAAGGACGTTATTCTTGAGGTATTAAGAATTATGTCCGTTAAGGGCGGTGTCGGTAAGGTCATCGAATACACAGGCGAAGGAGTAAAGACACTTTCGGTTCCCGAACGTGCTACCATCACCAATATGGGTGCAGAGCTCGGTGCCACAACCTCCATATTCCCCTCAGACGAAATAACCAAAGAATTCCTTACGGCTCAGAAACGTGAAAACGTTTGGGTCGAGCTCAGGGCTGACGAAGACGCTGAATACGATGAGATCATAAAGATAGATCTTTCTGCGCTTGCACCAATGGTTGCCTGCCCTCATTCTCCCGATAACGTTAAAAGCGTTAAGGAGCTGGGTAAGCTTAAGATCGACCAGGTATGCATCGGCTCCTGCACCAACTCTTCCCTGCTTGATATGAGCAAGGTTGCATATATTCTTAAAGGAAAGACAGTAGATCCCTCCGTATCTCTTGCTATTGCTCCCGGATCAAAGCAGGTTCTGAATATGATCGCAAAGAACGGTATGCTTTCCGATATGATAGATGCCGGTGCACGAATTTTAGAGAGTGCCTGCGGTCCTTGCATCGGTATGGGACAATCCCCCAACTCCAAGGGTGTCTCTCTCAGAACCTTTAACCGAAACTTTGAAGGTCGTTCAGGAACCAAGGACGGACAGATCTACCTCGTTTCTCCTGAAGTTGCCGCCGCCTCTGCAATTACCGGATACCTTACCGATCCGCGTGAGCTTGGCATAATGCCCGAGTTTATTCTTCCCGAAGAGTTTGAGATAAACGATAATATGGTTGTTACTCCTGCTCCCGCTGAGGAAATGGAGACTGTCGAAATTTTAAGAGGACCTAATATAAAACCCTTCCCCACTACCGTTCCTCTTGCAGACAGCATCGACTGCGATTGCTCCCTGAAGGTTGGAGATAATATCACGACCGACCATATTATGCCTGCCGGTGCAAAGATACTTCCCCTTCGTTCGAATATCCCCGCTATTTCGAAGCATTGCTTTACCGTTTGCGACGAGGACTTCCCCGAAAGAGCAGAAAAGCTCGGAAAGAGTATAATCGTCGGCGGATCAAACTACGGTCAGGGCTCTTCCAGAGAGCACGCTGCTCTTGCTCCTCTCCATCTCGGTGTTAAGGCAGTTCTTGTTAAGTCTTTTGCCCGAATTCATCGAGCAAACCTTATCAACGCAGGTATTCTTCCTCTTACATTTGTTAACGAGGGCGATTACGAAAAGATCTCCCTCGGAGACAGCCTTTCTATCGCCAACGTAATAGACGATATTAAAAACTCACGCGATCTTACCGTTAAGAATAACACTAACGGTGCAGAGATCAAGGTTAAGTGCGAGCTTTCCGAAAGAGCTATCGACATAGTTCTTGCAGGCGGTCTGCTCAGCTATACTAAAGAGAAATTAAGCAAATAAGGAGAAAGTCATGGCTGATAAAATTCAAATGAAAACGCCGCTGGTCGAAATGGATGGCGACGAAATGACCAGAATTATCTGGAAAATGATCAAAGATATTCTTATCTACCCTTATGTAGATCTTAAGAGTGAGTACTACGATCTCGGTCTTGAATACAGAAACGAAACCAACGATCAGGTTACTATCGACTCGGCTAACGCAACCCTTAAGTACGGTGTTGCTGTTAAATGTGCTACCATCACACCAAATGCCGCACGTATGACCGAATATAACCTTAAAGAAATGTGGAAGTCTCCTAAC
>CAZRHF010000085.1:0-9831 GCA_964599835.1 uncultured Eubacteriales bacterium
GCACCTCGGTCTGGGTGGGATTGATCTGGTAAAAGGCCTTGGGCGAAATGCGGAAGCGGCATCCGCAAAGGTCTTCTTCAATGTAGCCGTCGCCGTGCAGCACTCGGCTCTCTTCTCCCAGCACAAGGCTTGTACGCTTATTGTTTACGTTCTGGACGATGGTGGTAATATCGGGATGGCGCTCTAAAAGGGCGTTTACAAACTGCGACTCCTTAGGAAAATCCATAACCGAGGTAACAAGCACCACCATAATTTGTCCGCTTACAAAGCCTCTTTTTATAAGGACGTGGCGCAAAAAGCCCTTCATCGTAACGTCGTTAAAGGGCCGAAGCTTAAAGCTTTTTATAAGCCTGCGTATCGTAACGATAATCTGGTCGGCCTTTTGGTCCTCGATAAGGCAGTTATCCACCGGCACAATGTTGTGTGTGGAGGACTGATATACTCCCGAAATTATCTCGCCCTTACGCTCACCGAAGGCGGCCTGCACCTTATTGCGGTAGTGGTAGGGGTCTTTCATTCCGATAATTTCGTTCACGTGATGATAGCGGCCGAGAAGCTTTATAACCTTGACCTGCTTAAAGCTGAGCTGACGGTCGTAGCTTAAATTCTGAAGCTGACATCCCCCGCATTTTTTATAGTGGGGGCATTTTATATCAGCAGATTGCATAGTTTTTCTCCTATTGTTTTTCGTATTCAGCAAGTACGCTCTTTAAAAGAACGGGGTCGTCGGTCATAATACAGTCGCATCCGAGCTCGATAAGCTCGCGCATTTCATCCTCGTCATTGATGGTCCAGTACTGAACCGCAATATTTCTCTTATGGGCGCGGTTGATGATATCCAAGCGGTCTAAGGTGAGGGTTATTCCGAGATCGTACTCGGTAGGTATCTGGAGGCAGGCAAAATCGCCCGAATTAAAGATATTTACGCCGAAAAGCTGGGTTATAATAAAGCCTGCGGCGGTTCCCGTGGGGGCTCCGCGAAGGAGGGAAGGATATTTTTCCTTCAGCTCGGTCTCGATCTCGTCGTGGAAGGTTCCGACCACCATTCGGTCTTTATATTCGGGGTATTTTTCCAGAGTATTATAAAGTATCTCGCAGGCCTTATAGCCATCCTCGCCGCCGTTTTTGATCTCTACGATAAACATAAGGTCGGGGTTAGTTTCGTAAAACTCCTCAAAAAGCTTGTCTACTGTAGCTATCTGGAGGCCTTTTTCGGCAAAGTTTTCGGCATCCTTATAGATGCGGTCGCCGTTTTTGTCCTCGAAATAGTAGCCGAAGTTATACTGCTCAAGCTCGGAAAGGGTCATATCCTTGATATAGTGACGTTTGCTTTCATCCTCGCAAAGAGCTTCCACTTCGGTGAGAGAAAGGTCTCCGTTTATATTACAGGTCTCGTCGATATATTCGTCGTGATTATATACGAGATAACCGTCCTTGGTGAGATAAAGGTCGCTTTCGATTATATCTACGCCGATAGTGTTTACCGCTTCACGGAAGGCAAGCATGGTGTTTTCGGGGTTGTTTATGGCACCGCCTCTGTGGGCGGCGATAAGGGGAAGCTCGCCCTCACCTACAACAAAGGGATTATTTTCCACGTTTTTGCTTGGGGGAATAAGGTTTACCACCGCTAAAAAAAGGATAAGGGCGGTCATAAAGAGGGCCAGTATTTTTGTTTTTCTGAAGTTCTTCATAATATCACCTGCTGTTTTATATTTTTATAAACCGTGCGGCGGTATAGCCGTAGTCGGTGTCGGGTCCGTGGGAATAAAGATGGGAAATGTCGGAATAGGTCAGGCACTGTGGTGCGGTTATACCGTTTTCGTTGTTCTTAAATTCCAATACGGTTACTCCAGTATGGTTATAGGAGAATGAGGCCCACATTATATGTACGGGGATATGAAGAAGAACAGACAGCCAGGCACGGGTGAAGGCGGCGTGGCAGAAAAGAGCCACCCTTTCTTCGCTTGGTTTTATTATTTTATAGATCCCGTTTTCGTATTTATAGCCGAGTTTTTCCAGGAATTTTTCTCCCTCGGTTTTAAGAAGCTCAAGAGCATCGTCTATGCGGGTCTGATCAAATCCGGGGCAGGAGGTCGACTTTTCGTATGGAATGTTTATATTTCCGTTTTGGAGGAAGGTCGTATTCTGCAGAGCACTTACGGTTTTAAGACTTCCGTCGGGGAAAGGAATACGGATATATTCGGTTATCTCCTCGGTCCAGTTTTCCACCTTCGGGGTCAATCCCAGAAGGCGGCAGGTAGGCTCTGCGGTCTGCTTTGCCCTTCCCATAGGGGAGGTGAAAACACGGTCGATATGTGAGGCCGCAAGACGTTTTCCTACCGCTTCGGCCTGCAATATTCCCCTATCGGTAAGGGAGTCGGTCGCATAGTCGGGGTCACCGTGACGAATGATATATAAAAGCATAGTATTCTCCTAATTTTTCTCAAAGACAGATATAAGCTCCCGTCCCGTTTTTTCGGCCAGAGTCAGGGCTTCGGGAAGAAGGGAGACAGGTACACGGTTAAGATACTGGAATATCTCAAAGGTGAATTCCCCGTCGTATCCGATGTTTTTAAGAGACTTCATAATTTCCAACCAGTTAAACCAGCCCTGATAAGGCAGGGTGTGGCGGTCATCCTTATAGTCGCCGTCCTGTATGTGGAGAGCCTTTAAAAGCGAAGGCTCCATACGGCTTATAAACTCCTGAGGCTCAAGTCCCGTAAGCGCCGCGTGGCCTACGTCAACGCAGGCAACAAAGCAGTCACTTTTCAGCTCCTTTATAAACCCGCAAAGCTCCTCGGGCATACCTAAACGGCCTACGTAATGACCTCGCTTCAGGTCCCTTGCAAAAAGGTTTTCCACGGCGATTTTTATTCCTGCCGCCTTGGCGTAGGGCATAAGGCTTTTATAAAATTCGATATTATAATCGCGGTCGAAATAAGGGTTGTCATTCAGGATCGTTCCTATGGAATGAACGACGATCGCCTTGGCGCCAAGCACCGCCGCCGATTCTATCGCGCGGACGGTATCACGGAAGTTCTGCTCCTCCATACTCATTTCCTCTCCGTATTTAAAGGCAAAGGGAGCGTGGGCCTGAGTGCAGGAAAGACATATTTCGTCCATATACTTTTTAAGCTCTTTGGCAAAGCCTATATAGTCGTCCCCAAGAAGCCCGCATTCGGGAGGAAGCCAATAGTAGGACATATCCACCGAATCAAAACCTGCGTCTTTTATGACGCGAAGGCCCTCGTGAATACCGAGCTTATTAAAGGGTACGTGGGTCTCAATCGATAGCTTCATAGGTCTTCCTCCAATTAGGTTAGCTTTATTCTGTTATTTTTAAGCTCGCTGTAGAGCATTTTTGCAATATAATGGGCATTAGCTGAGGCCTTTCCCTTTGCGTTTCCAAGCACCGCCACACCAAGCTTTTGTTGCTTATTGATTATGAGGGAGGTGCGGAAGGTGCCGACGCCGCCTACGTGCCAAAGCTGATTCGAATTCTTATAGGTATGCCAGCCGATGCACATAAGGTGGTTGTTATTTTTTAAAGCAGATTCCTCACAAACGGTATGGGCTGAGGTGATATAGGGCTTGTCACTTTCTATCTGCAGTGCAATATACTTAAGAACGTCGCCGACGCTGCTTACCGTTCCGCCCCCCGCGATATAAGGGTTGTTTCTTTTCCCCACCCAGAAGGGCAGAAGCTTTTTGCCCTTTACGGCGGGAGGATCTCTTTTTTCGGGGCCAAGCTCGATGAGTGTGTTTTTAAGGTTCAGATCCTCATTTATAAAATTCTCAAAAAGTTCGGAAAAGGGAGTTTTTGTAACCTCCTGCGCCAACACGGCAAGAACTGCCGAAGCAAAATCGGAATAGCCGTAGCGCGTCTTAGGTTTTAAAAACCTACGGCGTTCAAGGGCTTTTGTAACCGTTTTTACAGTTGCCCTTTCGTAAGGGTTTCGTCTTGCGTAGCCGCCCTTCATAAGACCGGGCAGTGTCACCTCTAAGGGTGTCAGGTGGTGGTAGCCGGCAGTGTGGGTGAGAAGCCGGTATACGCTTGGATATTTTCCGTTTTTAAGCGTAAGATAGTTATCTATCGTTTTATTTATATCGAGTTTTTTATCTTTCCAAAGTTTTAAAATAAGATGAGCGGTTACGGTTTTTGAAATCGAGCCGATGTCGTAAAATAGGCGATTTTCGGAATCAAAATCTCCGAAAACGTAACACTGCCCGTTTTTATAAAGTCCGACGGTTATTTTGTTGTGCTCGGACAGGGCGAGATAGGCCTTGATTTTTTCGGCGGCTTTGGGGCGAAGGCTTGAAAAACTTAAAGAGGTGATATTCATACCGTTATTCCTTTTATGGTTAGAAAATTCCTTTTACGCGTCCCGAAGGGACATATCGCGCCGAAGGCATATCACATCCGCAAGGATATATCGCAAATTCCGCAGAAATTTATATCACTGTGTTGCGCGGCAAAGCTGCGCAACACACTCTACGTGTGAGGTACGGGGGAAAAGGTCGAAGGGGGTATATTCTTTAAGGTTGTAGCCGAGGGTGCCCAAAATTTTAAGGTCGCGGGCAAGGGTTGCAGGGTCACAGGAGACGTAGACAAGAGTATCGGGACAAAAATCCTTGGCAATGGTTATAAGCAGGTCTTCCGAACAGCCCTTTCTGGGCGGGTCGACTATCACCACGTCGGGGTTTATGTTTCTTTCGGCAAGCTTTTTGGCCGCCTCGGCCGCATCGCCGCAGATAAATTCGGTGTTATCAATACCGTTTTGCCCGGCATTGAACCTTGCGTCCTCTATGGCCTCAGGGATAATTTCCACACCGACCATACTCTTTGCCTCCTTAGCCATCGAAAGGCCGATGGTACCTGCGCCGCAGTAAAGGTCGAGGACGGTTTTGCCCTTCGGTGCGGCATATTCTCTTGCTTTACCGTAAAGCTTTTCGGCCATATTACGGTTGACCTGATAGAAGGAAAGGGGGCTTATGCGTATTTTAACTCCGCAAAGAATGTCGTAAATATAGCCGTCGCCGTAGAGGTTTACACATTCATCGGAAAGAATTACGTTGGTCTTCTTTTTGTTGATATTAAGGATCACCGTCTTAAGGCTTTCGCCCAGCTCTTCCTTTAAATCCTCAACAAGACGTTTTGCGGCAACCACCTTATCGCCGTTTATGACCAGGCAGACCATGATCTCCCCTGTTGCCATTGCCTTGCGGATGTAAAGATGGCGGACAAGTCCTTTGCCCGTTTCCTCGATATAAGGAGGGTTGCCCGAGGTATACATCCAATAGGAAAAGATCTGCGCTATGCGGCTGAATTCCTCGGGCTGAAGACCGCAGTTATCGCAGGGAATTATACGGTGGGAGTGATTAGCAAAAAAGCCCACCGAGCCGTCGGGAGCGACGGGATACTGAGCCTTGTTGCGGTATCCGACGGTGTTATTATCGGAAACGATCGGGTTTGCCTCCATATTGATTCCGCCGATGCGTTTTACCGCATCCTCCACACGCTGTCTTTTAATTTTAAGCTCTTCTTCGTATGATATATGGCGGTAAACACATCCGCCGCATTTTGAGAAGACCTGACAGTCTGGCTCTATGCGGGAGGGCGAAGGCGAAAGGAGCTCTTCAATTTTTCCGAAGGCGCAGTTGGATCTTACCTTTAAAATTTTAACTTTAAGCTCGTCCCCTACCGCCGACATAGGCACGAAGACGGCAAGCCCCTCATATCGGCCGATTCCCGACCCTTCCGAGGACATTGCGGTGATGCTTAAGGTTATGATATCGTTCTTTTTCATAGCTGTTCCTTACTGTAAAATTCCAGAGTTCGGTTATAGTTTACAAGGGCATAGCGGCAATGCACCGCATAGCAAGCCATTATAAGCGGCGCGGTATATATCATCGGGGCGATAAGCACCGACAGAAGCACCCAACCAAGCAGGGTCGCTATAAGGGCGGCAAAGGAGCCTATTGAGCGTGCAGACACCATTGCGCTTATATGGACAGCCTCGTATATAAGCAGATCGTCATCCATCACCACAACGGCGGCAAACAGATAGTATTTTAAAAATATACCTATTCCCAAAAACAGACCTGCATATTTAAAAAATGCGCTGAGCAGAGCAAGCCCCGCCACCCACAAGGGTATCTCGGTACCGAGAAAGCGATAAAGCCAGGCATTGGAAAGCAGTACCGTTACGAAGTAGGGCAGCATACAGGGAATAAAGATGGTAAGAAGCTTGAATATGAGTATAAAAGCGCTTTTAATTGCTCTTTTATAGAATGTGAAGGAAGAAAAATAGTAGAATACTGCAACGGGATCTTCGGTAAGACCTTCGGTGAGCCGCCAAAAGAAGCGCACCGAACCCAAAAACAGCGGAAAGAGCAGAAACACCAAAAGTATTACCGCTGATATGCCGATAAATATGCCCGAGCCATCCGGTAAAACGAGATGGGCACAGGAAATTATCACGCTTAAAAGATAATAAGCGATAACGGGTATCAGCGCCGCTGCGGCGGCGGTTATATACTTGCCTTGCAAGGAGGCTCTTGCCGTGCTTTTTACAACAAGTGAGCTTGGAATCTTTTCGGGAAACATTTTTTCTCCTTAAGTTAAAATCTTAAAGTGTTTTAAGCTTGGCATAGCCTGCCATTATCTTCTTTGTGCCTACGTTTTCGAAGGCTATCTCCAACATAGCGTCATTCCCCATTGGGGTAACACCGGTTATCATTCCCACGCCGAAGGTCTTGTGCTCTACCTTCATCCCTACGCTGTAGGAGGCGGAGGAAACGGCAGATCTTACGGCTGTGGAAGGGGCGGGACGGCGGAAAACGTCCTTATAATCGTAGGCCGACCTGTTTGCAGAGGGCTTCACGGGTACCGAGGAGGCGAAGGAGGCCTGACGTCTTGAGGAGGTCTCTTCGCAGAGTCCCTCGGGAATTTCGGTTATGAAACGGGAACGAAGGTTGCGGGATGTGGAGCCGTAGATCATACGGGTATCGGCGTTCGTTACATAAAGCTTGCGCTTGGCTCTTGTTATGGCAACGTAGGCAAGGCGGCGCTCCTCCTCCATTTCATCGGGCCCTGAATAAATGGTCTGGGTGCCGGGGAAGAGTCCTTCCTCCATACCTACAAGGAACACCTTTGTAAATTCGAGGCCCTTTGCCGAGTGGACGGTCATAAGCACGACGGCGTCGTCGCCCTCCTCGTAGGAATCGATATCGCTTATAAGAGAAATTTCCTCAAGATATCCCGAAAGTCCCACGTCCGGGTTTTCGTTTTCAAACTGGATAATACCGGTCTCAAGCTCCTTGACGTTTTCGGCTCTGTCCTGACCCTCCTGACCTTCAGCCATAAGGGCGTTTAGATATCCTGTCTTCTGAAGCACAAGCTCGAACAGCTCGTGTATGGGAAGTTCTTCTGCGGCGGCGGTCAGTTCGTCGATAAGCTGACAGAAGGCCTCCAGCTTTACCCTTGCACGGGAAAGCAGAGGATATTCCGCGGCGTTATGAAGCACCTCGTAGAGGGAAACACCCAAAGACGATGCAATTTGCTGTGCATTTGCAACGGTGGTATCTCCGATGCCTCTTTTAGGCTCGTTTATGATCCTTTTCAGTCGGATATCGTCGCAGTTGTTATCAATAAGACGGAGATAGGCCAGAACGTCCCTTATCTCCTTACGGTCGAAGAAGCGGTGACCGCCGATAATACGGTAAACTATACCGCTTCGGGCGAATACGTTTTCTATTGAGTTCGACTGTGCATTGGTGCGGTACAGAATGGCGTGGTCGGCGAATTTTGCACCGTTTTTCACGCTCTCTAAAATTTTGTCGGCAACGTAGCGTGCCTCGTCGTTTTCATCCATAGCGGTATGGAGCGTGATCTTATCCCCCTGACCGAACTCAGTCCAGAGATTCTTTCCCTTTCGTCCCACGTTGTTGGCAATAACGGCGTTGGCGGCGTCGAGAATATTGCCTGTGGAGCGGTAGTTCTGTTCCAGCTTTATAACAACCGCATCCGGGTATTTAAGCTCGAAATTAAGGATATTTTCAATGGTGGCGCCGCGGAAACGGTAGATCGACTGATCGTCGTCACCCACAACGCAGATATTACGGTGTTTTTTCGCAAGCAGCTTGCAAAGCTTATACTGTGCGTGGTTGGTGTCCTGGTACTCATCCACCATTATGTATCGGAATTTGTTGGAATAGTATTCAAGGACTTCGGGCTCCTGAGTAAGAAGCTTAACGGCGTTCAGTATCATACTGTCAAAGTCCATTGCGTCGGAGGAAAGAAGCCTTTCTTCGTACTGAGCATAAAGACGGGCTATCATCTTCTCGCGGAAATCGCTTCCGATGTTCCTTGCGTAATCCTCGGGAGAGATAAGCTTGTCCTTAGCCGAGGAAATGGCATTCATAACGGTTTTTACGGGAACTATCTTATCGTCAAATTCGTTTTGCTTTATCAGGTCTTTTATAAGACGCTTCTGGTCGTCGGTATCATAGATGGTAAAGTTGCTCGTATAGCCGAGACGGTCGCCGAAGCGGCGAAGCATTTTTCCGCAGACCGAGTGGAAGGTTCCTGCCCAAACACCCGAGGTCTCGCTTCCGAGTCTTGCGGCAATTCGTTCCTTAAGCTCACCTGCCGCCTTATTGGTGAAGGTTATTGCAAGTATTTCCCAGGGCTTTGCGGCATCCACCGACATATTCCAGAATTCGGGAAGGGTCGACGCGCCCGAAAGATAGTCGTTTGCGGCCGAAAGGTCTCCCTCGAAAAATTCGGGAACCAGGTCTGAATTATAGGCGTCGCCGTATTTTATAAGATATGCGATACGGTTGACGAGGACTGTGGTCTTTCCGCTTCCCGCACCTGCAAGCACCAAAAGAGGTCCGTTTACGGTCGTAACGGCCTTAAGCTGCATATCGTTCATATTCGAAAATTCTTTTTCGATAACCTTTTTTCGTAAATTAATAAAATCCTGTGAGTTCACCTTATTACATCCTTATAAACATAGTTATACGAATACATTATACTATATCCTTTTCCCTAATTCAATGAGAAATCACAGTTTTTTTAATAATCGGAAATTATGTTTCATATAATAATTCCGAGGTGGTTTTATGAAGCCGATAAATCTTAAAAGGCTGCTTATAGCGAGAGCTATACCGGAACTGGTCGGCCTGCTTTCCGCGGTAATTACGGGAAACATAGGCGATACCTACAAAAACTTTTCGAGGCCTCCCCTATCTCCCCCGGGAATAGTTTTTCCCATAGTGTGGGTAATACTCTACGGTCTCATGGGGGTTGCGTCTTACATCATTTTCGAAGAGGTCAAGGGCAAGGAGGAAAAGCGCAGACAGGCACTCATTTTTTACGGTCTGCAGCTGATAGTGAACTTTATATGGCCGATACTGTTTTTCAGATTTGAAGCCTACACGGCCTCGGTATTTCTGATACTGCTTCTTCTTGTGCTTGTCATCATAACGGCGGTAAAATTCAAGGAGCTTAACAGCACGGCCTTTTGGCTGATGGTACCCTACATTCTGTGGCTGATATTCGCCACCTATCTTAACGTAGGGGTTGCGGTGCTGAACTAAGAGCGGGAAATAATAAAGAAGAAGTAAGAAAACACGAGTTGACAGGCTCAGGACGATCAGGCGGAAGCACACCGAAATTTTCGACTTTCAATTTTCAAATCACTGCGTTGCACCGCCTTTTCCCATTTCTCCTTTCCTTTTTTCCCTATAAAAACAAAAGACCTCCCGCGGGAGGTGAAATGATAAAATGATGGTAGACACTAAAAAAGTGTTTATCATCATTTTTTA
>CAZRHF010000086.1:0-9744 GCA_964599835.1 uncultured Eubacteriales bacterium
TTTTACCATAGGAGGGGTTCTTTTTTCTATTGTCCGTTTTTACTGGACTTGTTCACGGCTTCGGAGTCTTTATTTTTTAATCTTCCTTTACGGAATGTAAAAGGGTGAATGCGAAGGTGGCCGAAAAAACAGCCGTAGCAAGTCCCGTAAAGGCGGGGATGATGTTCATGTGGGTTGGCTGTTGCATCGAAAGCAGACCCGCAAAAATTCTGGGCATCGACCCGATGGCGCAAACGTAGGCGTTAAGCAGTGCGGTGGCGGCTACGAGGGTGTAGTGTTTTGGGTTTACGCGACCGCATTCAAGCTTGGAGAAGAAGAGGAAGGTAACCAGAGTAAGGCACATGGAAAAGGTCTCTATAACCGTTTCGGAAATGGTGGAGATGGTGGAAAAGTCGGTGAATACGATTATCAGCCGCATTATCCAGAATACCACGGGGAGAAGGGTAATCGCGGGGTGATATTCCTTCTTTAAGAAGCCGAATACCGTAATAATTATAAAGGCGGCTATAGCACCTGCCGAAAGCAGGTATAAAAGGGTTGACTGCATAGCATTGCTTTTGCTGAGCAGGGGAGAAAGGAAGGTCTCGTAGCCGATGGCGGCCGCCATAACGGCAGAGGCAACGTAGAAGGGTATCGTTTTAAGTGAAGCGGTCTTGTCGCGGTTTTTCTTTGCGAAAAGGGTAAGAGCAAAAACTGATACCGCCGCCGCTATAAGTACGGCTATAAGGCCGATAGAGGGCGAGGCGTAATCGGTATAAATAAAGCCGCTTACGGGATCGATGATAAATAGAAGCATAATGGTTCTTACGGCGATACCTGAAAGGCAGGCGATCGAGAAGATAACGTAGTTAAAGCGAGAATTCATTTTTTTAAGTTAAGCCTCCGTTTGGAATTAATGTGGACGCGCAGTCATATATATAATACTAAAACTAAGATATATCTATTCTATAGTTTTACGGCTAAAATGTCAACAAAAAAGGAAGGTTCTTATGAAAACTGTCTATCTTACCGCTATGATGGTGCTGGCGGTACTAATGCTTATCCTGCCGCTTTCGGCCAACGCCGACATAACCGAGGATGATGCCTCCGCCCCCGTTCAGTCGGTTATGACCCCTGCCGATAAAATACCTGAAGAGGAGGTTCGGGTAAAGCTTACCGCATCGGGCGAGGTAATTACCCTTTCGGCAGAGGACTATATTTTTGGGGTGGTTGCGGCCGAGATGCCCGCACTCTATGAGACCGAGGCCTTAAAGGCTCAGGCTGTGGCGGCCTATACCTATTATATTAAGAAATCCGCCGCATCCTCAGAGGACTACGATATATCCGACGACTATACCGTTGACCAAGCCTTTATTACCGCAGCCGCGGCCGAGGAAAAATGGGGAGAGGAGGCCGAAATATACGAAAAGAAGATAAGGGACGCCGTAAATAGCGTGCTTTATAAGAAAATATGTTATAAAGGGGAACCCATTTCTGCGGTATATCACGCGATATCCTCCGGTAAGACCGAAAAAGCCGCCGATATATGGGGAGGGGATTATCCCTATCTTTCTGCGGTGGATTCCTCCTTTGATAAGCTGAGCGAAAACTATCTTTCCACCGCTCAATTTACCACCGAGGAGCTTAAAAAGGCTCTTTCGGGTATTGTTTCGGTCACCGAGGCCGAGGGAAACGGAATAGCCGATATAAAACGGACCGATTCGGGAAGCGTTACCGCTCTGACCGTCTGGGGAAAGAGCATAAGCGGGAGCGAGCTTCGGAAGGCCCTGGGACTTCGCTCGGCGGATTTTGACGTGGAGTTTAAGGACGGGGTTTATACCTTTACGGTCAGAGGCTACGGCCACGGCATAGGTATGAGTCAGAACGGGGCAAACTATTTGGCAATGCAGGGGAAGACCTATGAAGAAATACTGCTTCATTATTATCAGGGCTGTAATATCGAATAAAACCCTTGCCAGAAAACTTAAAATGGTATATAATAAAAGAACAAAAGTTTGGTGATGTTTATGAAAGAAAAAACTTGTTGTTTTACGGGTCATCGCGAGATACCTGCTGAAAAATTTATGTACATAAAGGGCAGGCTGGACGAGGAGCTGGAAAAGCTTATAAACGGAGGCATAACCTCCTTCTGTGCGGGAGGCGCCAAGGGCTTTGATACCATAGCGGCCATGTCGGTGCTGGCGGCCAGAGAAAGACACCCCGAGGTAAGACTTGTGCTTATACTGCCCTGTCCCGAGCAGGCCGATCGCTGGAGCGAGATAGATAAGCTCAATTACGAAGAAATAAAACGCCGTGCCGACGAGGTAAGGATAGTCAGTGAGCATTACACCCGTTTCTGTATGCAGCAGAGAAACCGTGCCTTGGTAGACAGCGCTTCGGTCTGCATCTGCTACTGCGAAAAAAACACCGGCGGCACCGCCTACACCGTAAACTACGCCAAAAAAAGCGGAATAGAAATCATAAACGTTATAGATTAAACCCCTGCAAGATATTCCTGCAGGGGTTTAAAATAATAAATAAGAAAGAATAAACTATCGAGGGACAAGGGCCGGGGCCCAGGGCCGAGGGTTGGTGTGGCTCCGCCACGGATTATATAAATGTCTGTGATGAAACTTACTGCATAGTGAGCCTTCCCTTGGGGGAAGGTGCCGAGGAACGAGGCGGATGAGGGAACCCGTAAGCACAAAGCAAAACGGGCAAATTCACAGACTTTTCGAGCTTTTTATAAATGCGTCGCAGACACATTCCCCGGGCCCTTGGCGCTTGGCCCTCGGCCCTAATATATATCCGTCGGAGACACATCGCTACTGAAACCTGACACCTGTAACCTGAAACCTGTTTTCTATCCGTCGGAGACACCTCGCAACTATCCACTATTCACCGTTCACTGAAAAAGGCCACGAACTGTTCGTGGCCTTTTCATATAAATATTATATATCCAGCTCTTCGGCGAATTTGGCAAAGGTGGCGTCGTATATAGCATCGGCAAGGTGATCGAGCTCGACCTCGGTCTCTTCTCCCGATTCCATACATTTGAGCTTTGCTTTTCCGCTTTCAAGCTCGCTGTCGCCAAGCACCAGAGTGTACTGTGCGCCGATCTTGTTGGCATAGCGCATCTGTGCCTTAAGACCTCTGCCTACGATATCGGTAAGGGCCTCGAAGCCTTCGTCGCGAAGGGCGGCACAAAGGGTGGTGGCCTTAAGGGTAGCGGCCTCGCCCACAGGTGCAATATAAATATCGCAGGCCTTGGGTTTGGGAATTTCGGTGCCCTGGCTTTCCAGTACCATAAGCAGGCGCTCGATTCCCATTGCAAAGCCGAGTGCAGGCTGAGGCTGACCGCCCATCTGCTCAAGGAGTCCGTCGTAGCGTCCTCCGCCGCAAACGGTGGCCTGTGCGCCGATATCGCCCGAAATGAATTCGAATACCGTTCTGGTATAATAGTCAAGTCCGCGAACAATTCTGGGATTTACCTTATAGGTTATTCCCATACCGTCAAGATGTGCCTTAACTCCGTCGAAGTGTGCCTGACATTCCTCGCATAAGAAGTCAATAACCGCAGGGGCGTCTTTTGCAATGTCGGCACAAACGGGAGACTTGCAGTCGAGGATCCTCATAGGGTTGCGGTCAAGTCGCTCGTTACAGGTTCCGCAAAGCTCTTCCTTACGACCTTCAAAATAGGTCTTAAGGGCCTTGTGGTATTCTGCTCTGCAGGTGGGACATCCGATGGAATTGATCTCAAGGGAGATCTTCTCGATTCCGATATCGCGGAGAAGCTGAGCCGCCATAGCGATAACCTCAGCATCGGCGGCAGGGGAGGCCGCACCGACACATTCGGCACCGAACTGGTGAAATTCGCGAAGACGTCCTGCCTGAGGCTTTTCATATCTGTAACATCCGCCGCAGTAGCAGACCTTTACGGGAAGAGCCGCCGCTGTGAGAGAATGCTCAACAACGCTTCTTATAACGCCTGCGGTGAATTCGGGGCGAAGGGTAATACTGCGGTCGCCCTTGTCTGTGAAGGTGTACATTTCCTTCTGTACAACGTCGGTGGTGTCGCCGACGTTTTTAACAAAGACCTCGGTGTGCTCGAAAACGGGAACACGGGTCTCCTTAAAGCCGTAAAGTCCGGCCGTTTCGATAAGCCTTTGTTCAATAAACTGCCATTTATAGCTCTCCTCGGGCAGTACGTCGTTGGTACCGCGGGGAGCCTTGTTGATTTCTGCCATTATAAAACTCCAATATTTATTACTTTTCGTTTCTCATATATTCGCGCCAGTCAAGGTCGCCTCTTTCAAGACCGCGGATAAGGACTTCTGCGGTGGCGATGTTGGTGGCAACGGGGATCTGATGTACGTCGCAAAGACGGAGCAGAGAATTATCGTCGGGCTCGTCGGGCTTTGCGGTTATGGGGTCGCGGAACAAAAGCAGCATATCGATCTCATCACAACCGATACGTGCGGCGATCTGCTGAGAACCGCCGTGGGATCCGCCCAAAAGGGAAATAATGTTAAGTCCCGTGGCTTCGGAGACCATTTTTCCCGTGGCGCCGGTGGCAAGCAGGGTGTGTCGGCTCAGAATACCGCAGTAGGCGATACAAAACTGAACCATAAGTTCTTTTTTTGCGTCGTGTGCGATTAAGGCTATTGTCATTTTAACTACCCCTTTTTATATTTTTTTAATTTTAGGCAATAACATCTGCTCACCGCAAAGTCTTGCGGTAATTCTTTTAAAAGCGGTCATTGCCTTTCCCCTGCGGTTAAGCTTATGCTTTAGGGAAAACATTGTAAGCTCTTCCGTCTCGGGTACAATTCCAATAAGTCTAAGAGAAGCGGAATCAATAATTCCGTCAATATTCTTAGCGCTTATACGTTTGCTTTGTTTATAAACAAAACGGTTAATAATTAGACGTGCTTTAAGGGACAATTGGCTTAGCTGTGAGCTGATTATCGCCGCATCTCTTACAGACACAGGGTCGGGAACAGCTACGGTCAAAAAGAGCGTATCCTTTGGCAGTGAGGAATAAAGTGACAGGTTTATTCCTGCAGGAAAATCGAAAATTACAATATCGTAAAGCTCGCTTGCCTGTTGCGCAAAATTCGCAAAACCGAACGCATCAATCATTCCAACCTTAGCGGGTGCGGGAATTAGATACAGCCCCTCAGCAAATTCGCAAGGATATGCGGCATCTTCAATTTCTTTACCCATAAGTATATCCGAAAGGTCAAAAACGGTTACCTTGTCAAGCCCTAACATAAGGTCAAGACAACGCAGTCCCTCATCCATATCAACAAGCAGGACCTTTTTGCCCTTTGCAACAAAGGCAAGCCCTAGCCCTATCGATACGGTGGACTTACCCACACCGCCTTTGCCTGAGGTCACAGCAAAAGTATTACCCATATTAAGCACCTCATTTCCGTTATTTTATCATATTTGAGAATTTTTGTCAATTTAAAACATATACTTTTGCGTACTTTTAATCAAGTACCACAAAGGGGAGCTCCTCTGTAGGAGAATTGCTTTCGGTGTAAAAGTAAGCGTTTAAAATTTCCTTTACAACCGTACCTGCAGAAAAACCCGAATTTCCGTGCTCTAAAACCACCGATATTGCGATTTCGGGATTATCAAACGGAGCAAAGGCAACGAAGATACTGTGGTCTGCCTTGCCGTCCACCTGAGAGGTACCTGTTTTACCGCCGACCTTAATTGGATAATCGCCTAAAGCCGCACGGCCTGTACCGTCCTCTGTAACAGAAAGCATACCCTCTTTAACAGCGGCAAGGTTAGCGCTTGCTATTTCAACCGTATTTACTACCTGTGATTCCATCTGTTTATAGGTTTCAGACATATCGTAGGAAACAATTCTGTCTATAAGTGTTGCCTTATAATGCGTACCGCCGTTGGCAAGTGTAGCAGTGTAATTCGCAAGCTGTAACGGGGTAAAGGCATTAAGCTGACCGATAGAAATTTGCAGAGTATCGCCGCCGACACCGTTGGATTTCGGCTCTAACAGTATACCCGAGCTGTCACCAACCTCAACGCCTGTTTTAACACCCAGACCGAACTGCTTAAAATAGTCGGTAAGAGAAAGCGCGCCTACACGTCTGCCAAGCTCGAAAAAGAAATAGTTACAGCTTTTAGCAAGTGCGTTCTTTAGATTCATCGTTCTGTGATAATGCATACAGCTTGGTGTATAGTCACTGAAATAGTGATAGGTTTGGGAGCAGAAAATGGTCTCTCCCTGATTATAAAGTCCGTTTTGGAGAGCGGCTATCGCCACAATCGGCTTAATGGTAGAGCCTATTGGATAGGCGCCTGAAAATGCCCTGTTTGTTAGAGGCTTTGCAGGGTCCTTTTGTAATTTATCGTAAATTTCGGACATTGTCGCCGAATCGTAGGTGGGGTAATTCGCGGCACAAATTACCTGCCCCGAATCAATCCTTACCGCAACTGCCGCACCGCCTACAACCGAGCTTCCTTTAGATTTAAGGTCGGTAATTACGTTCTTAAGTGAATTCTGTGCACTGCGTTGCATCACCTTATCAAGGGTAAGCATTACGGTTTTGCCTGCAATCGGCTCTTTGGTTACCTCTTTGGAAATAATATTTCCCTCGGTATCTAATCTGTAGGTAATTTCACCGTCAATTCCGCGCAGATATTCCTCTGCCCATTCCTCAATACCGCCTTTACCTACCTTATCGTTATAAGAATAGCCCTTATTTTTATATTCTTCCCAATCTTCTTTAAAAATCGGTCCTACATTACCGATAAGATTAACTGCAAGCGAGGTATCGGTATACTCGCGGAAGGGCACAACCTCTACCGTAACACCGCTAAGCCTGAAAGAAGACTCCGACACCTTACGCATAAGCTCGGTAGAAATATCCTCGGCAAAAATAAAGGGGTAGGAAATCGAAAAATCTGCCGCCGCCATACTGTAACGTACGCCCATAATTCTTCTTTGGTCGTCACGCGAATATTTTTCCAACTTATATTTTTCAACCATTTCGTCAAAGCAGTTTTCTGCCGTTGCGTAATGGGCAAGCTCTAATTTTTCAATCAGCTTTTGCTTTTCCGATTCAATATCCTCTGTATTAAGATAAGCGTATGGCTCAGAACGAGACATTGGTAGCTCGTCTACCCATTCCGCATTATTTTCTTCCATAAGCTTTACAAGGGTTAAAATTACATCGTTAAGATTTTCCTTAATATAAGCCTTATTGAATACTATATTATAACCGTCACGGTTGATGGCGATTTGCCTGCCGTAGCAGTCAAGAATTTCACCGCGGGGCGCTTTCAGTACAGCCGTCATCACCGAAGCCGCACCGTCATTTTTATCGGTAAGCTGTGAAGCATTGACTATCTGAATTGAATACACCCTTGCGGTAAAAAGTAAAATTACCAACACCAGCAGTATTGAAAGTATTGTAAGCTGGGTTTGACTTTTTTTCTGAAAAGGCAAGTTTTTTCCTCCGAAATAAATATTTAATATGCTTTGTATTTTTCAAAAAATTTAAAAATGAAATAAAACGGGAATATAAAAAGCGCAGTATATACTGCAGACGGCAGGGCATAGCTTAAAAGATACCGCAGGCTTTGCTCAACAGGCACACCCCACGCGTAGAAAAACTGCCACAAAAGCAGATAATATACCGCCGATGTAATAAGCGAGAGTGCCACTGCCGACTGAATGTTTTTATTAAAAAGATTGTTTGCGGCAAGGCAAACTGCTACTGAAATTAAAAATAGGGTAATCGTGTTAAAGCAGTAAGCCCCGTTTGTAATACCGTCAAGACAAGCCCCTGCAACAATTCCTGCTACTGCACAGGAAGGCAGGGAATAAAAGATAGCATAAGCTGTAAGTAAGGGTAATATTACAAGCGGAGTAGCGGTTTTAATGCTTATATCTACAGCGCCCGAAATTTGAAACATAATCACAAAAAAGAAGATAAATATATTCGCCGCTAAAACGTATAAATTTCGTTTTTTCCCTGTCATAGCTATTCTCCGTCAGGGTTTAAACCGCCCTGTCCCTCAAACTCGGTCAAAACCATAACCTTTCTTATCTCATTAAGCTCCACAAAGGGCTTTACCTCGGCATAAATCGAAGTATTGTATTCGTCACTGCCTATAGATTGAATAGTTCCTACAAGTAAGCCCTCGGGGAAAATTCCTTCACCCGAAGTTACAACATAGTCTCCTATTGCAATGCTGCAGGAACGCGAAAGATTATAAAATCTTGTAAGGCCCTTGCCTGCAAGCTCTAAATTTCCCGAAAGCACGCCCGAATCCTTAGTGCGGTTGCTGAGTGCTCCCAAAGTGATGTCGGGGCTTAACACCGTTGCCACCTTAGAGGTTGTAAGCCCTACCTCGGTTATGTAGCCTACAAGCCCTGCCGAGGTTATAACGGGGTCATTTTTAGATATTCCGCTTAACGAGCCTTTATTTATCACAAATCCGCCGTAAGGGTCGGATTGGTTGCGCGAAATAAGGGTAGCGTCTGTGAATTTGAAATCGGGATTATTATCCTTAATTTCAAGGTAATCCTTATAAAATTCATTTTCCTCTAATGCGCGTTCGTATTCTGTAAGCTTTTCGCGAAGAGAGTTGATTTCGGTTTCAAGCTCGGCATTGTGAAGCATCGCCTCGTTGTTATCCTCTAAAGCATTGGCAAAATCGGATACTGCTTGCGAAAGCTTGGTAGCCGCCGCTCTAAAAGGGGCGGTAACCGTACCCAAAATATCTGCTTGAGGCGAAATTCTGCCGCCTATTATTATACAGGCAACCGATACCGCAATTAAAACAAGCACCACCGACAGTATTACCTTAAACTGTCGGGACGAGAAGAAAAATCTCATTATTATCCTCCAAACAGGTAGGCTTGTCCCACCGTTAATTTTTATCTGAAGCGCTTTCCTCTGCGGAAAACATAGTTTTGGAAGCCGCTGTCAGGCTCAAGCCGCTTTGCAGTGCCCAAAACCACGCAATCAAGCGGATTTGCCGCAACGGTTACGGGCATACCCGTTTCCTCAGCAATAAGCTCGGCAAGACCTCTAAGCAGTGCACCGCCGCCCATCATAGTAATGCCTCTGTCCATAATGTCGGCTGAAAGCTCAGGCGGTGTTTTTTCAAGAGTTAAGCGAATTGTATCAATAATCTGCGCAATCGGGTCTGCCATAGCGTTGCGAACCTCTTCCGAGGTAATTATTACGTTTTTAGGTAATCCGTCAACCTGATTTCTACCCTTAATTTCAATGCTTGTCTCATTTTCATAAGGCTTAGCCGAGCCAATTTCAATTTTAATCTGCTCGGCAGTACGCTCGCCGATAAGCAGATTATGCTTTCTTCTTACATAGTTGATAATCGCCTCGTCAAGGTCGTCACCTGCTATACGAATAGATTGCGCAGTTACAATATCACCTAAAGAAATAACTGCAACCTCACTTCGACCGCCACCGATATCAACAACCATACTGCCTGCGGCATCCCAAACAGGAAGCCCTGCACCTACAGCCGCCGCCATAGGCTCTTCCACAAGGTCAATATCTGCCGCGCCTGCCAGCTTTGCAGCATCGTAAACCGCACGGCTTTCAACCTCGGTAACACCTGCAGGTATGCAGATTACCATTCTTACCCTTGAGAAAAACGAGCCCTTAAGTGCTTGACGCACAAATCTTTTAAGCATTGCGGCGGTAACGTCAAAGTCGGCAATAACACCGTCCTTAAGCGGTCTTACAGCCACAA
>CAZRHF010000087.1:0-9728 GCA_964599835.1 uncultured Eubacteriales bacterium
ACTCGCCGTCAGGCGAATATAACTGAGGCGCACTTCCTTACGGAGTGCGCCTCGAAAAGGGAGCTTTTTATTAATCGTTAAATCCGATGGCTTTGGCGAATTTTTTGTTTTTAACGAGCACGTCGATCTCGTTGTTAACGGCGGTTATGAGGTGGGGGCAGTCTTCCAGCTTGTCGGTGGCGGCCTTAAAGCGGTCGGCGTCCTTTCCGATGGCTCCTGCCAGCATTGCCACAACGAGGGTCGAGGCGGCGCGGTCGCCGGTAATGAAGACCTCGGCGAACACATCCATAAGCTTTTTGACAGCCTTCTTGTTATTTTCGTCCAGAGTTTTTCTTATCTCGGGAATGAAATAATGTGCCGAGAAATCAAGATAAAGATATTTGCCCTTTTCGTCGACCTCGGTCTTATACACCTCTTTAAGCTCGGGATAGTTGGCAAGAAGCTTTGCAGTGAGGGTAGCAACCGTGACCGTGCTTCCCTGTGCGGAGGGAAGGTCTACCGTAGCGCCGCCCTTATATCCGCTCTTTATTCCCATAGCCTTTTTAGCGGTGTCGACAAAGTCGATCCCGACGCTTACCGCGTCGGCTTCATTCTGACTTTCGTCGAAGAGATAGGAGCTGAGCACCTTGTATTCTCCCGTTTCACCTTCGGTTACAGCGGCCATAGACATATTGTATATCTGTTTTGCCTCGTCGTATTCGATCTTGATGGCCCTTTGTCCGTTTGTGTAGATTCCGTCCTTTGCCTCGAAGCCGTTTTCGGTAAAGAAGGAGGACATTTCTTTAATTATAACGTCGTAGCTTTTATTTTCCAAAATAAACACATCCAAAGTTTAATATTTATAAGATTATACCATAACATTACCCTTTTGTCACTAAAAATCTTTTGAACAATTCTTTAAAACTATTGACGGGGGTGCCTGTAAATGGTATACTGATTTTATACTGATTACGGAGGCCGACATGAACGTCAACTACGAATATAAGACCGCGCCGGTCTCGATACAAAGAGGTACTCCACGGCTTACCAGTCTGCCCCATCTTCATAATGAAATAGAGCTGGTATATGTCGCAAAGGGAAGTACGGTGGCCTACGCCGACCGAAACGTCTGTGAGATAGGCGAAGGGGAGCTTTACATAAGCTTCCCGAATCAGATACACTACTACGCATCGGCGCCCGATTCCCTCTTTTACGTCCTTATCGTCACCCCTAACCTCTTTTACGGCAAAAAGGAGCTCCTTGCCTCCAATCTTCCCCTTTATAACAGCCTGAAAAGAGACGATAAGATCACCGAATACGTAAACACCCTTGTGAGCCTTTCGGAGGAAAGCGATATTTCGGAATATGCGGGATATTTTAATCTGCTTTTTTCCCATCTGTTTAAAAAGCTCCCCCTTAGACCCACCGTCACGGGTGAACATTCCACCCTCAGAAGCATCATAGAGTTCTGCTCCGCAAACTTTTCGGAGGACCTTTCCCTGGACTTTGTTTCGGAAAACCTGCACCTAAGCCGTTACCACATATCACGGCTTTTCAACCAAAAGCTTGAGCTCAGCTTCAGCGACTACGTAAATATGTTGCGGGTGCGGGAGTCCTGCGACCTGCTTCGCGACCCCGAAAAGAAGATCGCCGATATCTCCGAGGAGGTCGGCTTCGGCTCAATCCGAACCTACAACCGCGCCTTTAAAGCCATTCACGGCAAGACCCCTGCCGAGTACAGAGAAAGCCTTGCTTCCCTCCCCGGCTGGCAGACCCTTTTATAACGTTTTTTAAGGAGAATCCTATGTTCAAAAACGTCATTTCGGTATTTTTAGTTTTATGCATCCTTATCACAGCGGCGGGCTGTAACGGAGGCGCTACTACCGCTTCCTCCTCTCAGCCTTCCTCCGAGGCTCCCTCCTCTTCCTCTGAGGACACCTCCTCCGGGGAATCCTCTCAGGCAGGCTCGGCAAGCCGCCCCTCCTACATAGGCTCGGGCGATATGGCAGGGGTAAAGGAGCCGGTAAACGGCGAGAGCATCAGCGGCAGCGTATGGTCCGATCCCCACAACTATACCATCATCTTCCCTCAGGGCGACACCGCCGCCAAGGAAGCCGCTATGCGTATTCAGAAATTCTTTACCGCTAACTTTGACGCAAGCCTTCCGGTGGTTTCCGACGCTAACGCCGAAGTCCCCTTCGAGATCCTGGTCGGCAAGACCAACCGCGAAAAAAGCGACAAGTCCATAAAACAGAACGACTATAAGGTTTCGACCAAGGGCGTAAACCTCGTCTTCGACGGCGGACATCAGGCCTCCCTCGACCAGGCGGTACAGCTTTTCGTGGAAAAGGCCCCCAAAAACTCCGCCGAGGCGGCTATTTCGGGAAGCCTTACCAATTTTCAGACCCGTATGCTCGGAAAATACGACTATGTGTGGGGCGACGAGTTCGTAACCAAGGAGCTTGACTTCACCCGCTGGACCCTTTCGGCCAAGATGGGCGGCACCGAGACCATTAAGGTCCATTCGGGCAGAGAGACCATCGATATGGCAGACGGAAACCTTGTTCTTCGCGCCGTTAAGAGCGCCAACAAGGCCAAGACCGAATACCTCGTTCCCACCTCGGTGGTTACCCAGTGGAATATGATGTACACCTACGGATACTGCGAGATAAGGGCAAAGGTGCCTAATGCTATCGGCGTGTGGCCCTCCTTCTGGACACAGTCCAATACCGGTGTCGGCAAGAGAAGCTGCTTTAACTATTTCGTTGAGGTGGATATCTTTGAGGTCTTCGGCGACCCCGACGGCAAAATTATTCCCAACCTTCATAAATGGTATAAAGAAAGCGTTTATAACTATGCCGAAATTCACAAGCAGTACGATAAAGACGGAAATCCCATAATGCACACCGTAACCGGAAGCTACGGCAAAAACGTTCCTCTTGCTGATGCAGGCACGACCTACCACACCTACGGCTATGAGTGGACCCCCACCGAGATGTCGATGTACGTGGACGGTGTTAAATACATAACCTACGATATTACCGACTGCTTTGATAAAAGCGGTGAAATGAAGGGCTTCCACGATCCGCAGTTCCTTATCTTCAACAACCACGTGTTTGCCAAGGACGCCTCCTATAAGCCCAACCTTATCGAAAACAACGAAAGTGCCCTTCCCGCAGAATACTGTATCGATTATTTCCGCCTTTATCAGAAAAAGGGCGAGGGCAAGATCTGGACCGACTCCGACGTCTATAAGACCTACCCCGAAAGAAGCTGAAATTAAATACACTCCTTACGGGTGTGATTTGGGATTTTCTTCGAACGTAGAAGAGGAGCAAGTCCCTCCTGCAGCAGACCTGTACATATCTCAAAAAAACAACGGTTGCGAAGATATTTTCGTAGCCGTTGTTTTTTTTACATAAACGTAAGTTTTTCGGGAGGAGCAAGCCCCTCCCCTACAGCTGCTTCCGTATAGTTTCGCAAAAAAACAAAGCGATAATGCGACCGCCTAAATCACATTATCGCTAAATTTACATCTGTACGCAACCGCTTTAACGGAGTGTCTTTTTTATAAATTCGGCTATTTCCGTATCGCTTTTTGCCGAAAGCTTACCTTGGGCACAATTGGGTCTTCCTCCGCCCTTGCCCGAAAAGTTCCCGTTTAGAGCCGTTACTATTCCTCGGGTGTCCCCCTTTTCCGACGCGATAAGGTAGTTATAGCCCTCCTCGGTTTTGGAAAACAGAGCGACAAACTCCGCCTCCCCGAGTCTTGGGTTTGCAATATTGCGAAGGGCATTAAAATCGGCATTTTCGGTGAAGCCGATAAGGGCCTTATCGGTTTTTTCGGTTTTAAGGGAGGCTTCGGCCAATCTTTCGGTCAGCGACTTTATCTCACTTCTTGCGGCGGCCAGATCGTCGCCCAGCTTTGCTACCGCCTCGGCTACCTCCTCGCGCTTGGCCGATAACTGCTTCATAATCGTTTTTACTGCGCTATGGAGATAGTTATAGTCGGCAAGGGCAAGGGAACCTGCCAACATTTCGATCCGTGTACCGCCCTTGTTGGGGTAGAAGTTAAGTATCTTTATAATTCCTATCTCCCCTGCCCCCGCAGGATGTGGTGCACAGCAGGCACAGCAGTCGAAGCCGTCGACGGTTATAAGGCGGACGCCATCGGTCAGCTCTATCTTACTTCGGCAGTCGATCTTTTCGAATTCCTCCGCGGTGGGATAGGAGACGGTTATGGCGGCGTTCTCATAAACAGCGCGGTTGGCCTCTTTCTCTACCGCTTCGATGTTCTCAGGGGTGAGGGGGCCGTCTACGTCGAAGGTGATAAGCGAGTCGTTCATATGAAAACCCACGTTGTTATAACCGAACATTTTGTGGATAACTCCCGAAAGAATATGCTCGGCGGCGTGATTCTGCATCCTTGAAAAGCGAAGAGGCCAGTCGACAACACCCTTTACGGTCTCACCTGCGGCAAGAGTTTTTTCGAGGGTGTGAACAACCTCGTCTCCCTTTTCCTGCACGTCAAGGACGGGGATTCCGTTTAATTCTCCCTTGTCGGGGTCCTGACCGCCGCCCTCAGGGAAAAAGGCGGTCTTATCCAGAACAACAAGATATTTTCCGTCCCTTTCCTCACAGGAAATGACGGTTGCGGTGAATTCTTTTATATAAGAATCGTTTTCGAAAAGTTTTTGTGTCATAGTTTTTCCTTTAATTGTAGCCGTGAAGTTTTATTGATATTTCGATATCGTTACGGGAGGAGCAAGCCCCTCCCCTACAACGGCAGCCGTAAGTTTTGTAGGTTTTAAAGAAAGAGGTCGAAATGCTTCGACCTCTTTTAAATTAGTTTAATTTCTGCTCTAAGAGAGACTTGATAACGGCGGGGTCGCCGATACCCTTAAGTTCCTTCATACAAGAGCCGAAAAGTGCCATAAGAGCCTTGGTCTTTCCGCCCTTATAATCGGCAACGGCCTGAGGATTTCCTGCAATAACGCGGTCAACGGTGGCCTCGATAACACTGCTGTCGACCTTGGCGTTGAGTCCCTGCTCGTCGCAGTATTTATCAACATCGACGTCACTTTCAAAGACGGCGGCAAGCACCTTTTTACCCGCGGCACGGGTGATCTCTCCGCTGTCGACCAGCTCAATGATCCTCGAAAGCTTTACGGGAGCAATGGAAAGGGTCTCGATACCGAGGTAGCGCATACGGCTCATACACTCGGTGAGTATCCAGGAAGCGGCGCTCTTGGGCTCGCGTCCCATTGCAACCACCTCGTCGAAGACGGCACAAAGCTTGGCATCGCTTGCCAGCACGGCGGCCTCCTTCTCGGCAATTCCCATAACGACGTACTTCTGTCCCTTTTCCTCGGCGGTAGCGGGCATAGAGGCACGGATGCTCTCAAGCCAGGCGTCGTCGATAACGACGGGCATAAGATTGGGGTCGGGGAAATAGCGGTAGTCGGCGGCGGTCTCCTTGTTTCTCATAGGGAAGGTCCTGCGCTTGGCCTCATCCCAGCGACGGGTCTCCTGAACGAGCATTTCGGTATGACGCTCGATAGCATCAACGTGGCGGACCTTTTCAAATTCAATAGCGTCCTTAATTTCGGCAAAGGAGCTCATATTCTTGATCTCGCTTCGAACACCGAACTGATCGCTTCCCTCGGGACGAACCGAAATGTTTACGTCACAGCGCATTGCACCCTCTTCACATTCGGAAATTCCTGCAAACTGAAGGGAAGCCTTAAGCTTTTTGAGATAGGAAATAACCTCGTCGGAGCTTCTGAAGTCGGGCTTGGTAACGATTTCGATAAGGGGAACCGAGGTGCGGTTGTAGTCGACAAGAGAGGTGTTGGTAGCGTCGTCATGGACCAGCTTTCCTGCGTCCTCTTCAACGTGGATCTGCTTGATGCCGATGGTGCGGTCTCCCACCTGAACCGAGCCTTCAACGCAGATGGGATGGAACCACTGGGTTATCTGATAGGCGGCGGGGAGGTCGGGATAGTAGTAGCTCTTCTTATCGAAGGTTGTATACTGATTAATTTTGCAGTTAAGCATAAAGCCTGCCTTAACGGCCAGCTCGATGGCATGCTTGTTGGTTACGGGAAGCATTCCCGGCATACCCGAGCAGGCAGGGCAAACGCAGTCGTTGGGCTCATCGGCGGCGGCGTGGCCACCGCAGGAACAGAAAAGCTTGGAGTCGGTGGCAAGCTCAACGTGGGTCTCAAGACCGATAACAAGTTCGTATTTCATTTATGCTTCCTCCTTTTCCAAAGCTTTTGCAAGACTTAAAAGCTTGCCGTCGCAGAAATAGTCGCCAACAAGCTGAACTCCTGCAGATACGACGGCAGGCATACCCGTAATGGATGCGGCCGCGGTGTAAAGGCTCTCAGCAAACACCTTTTCAAAGGCTTCTTCTATAGGATAGCCTTCGAAATCGGCCTTAGAATAGGCGGGTGTGAGCAGAGCGTCGTATTTTGCGAAGAGGGAAGTTAAGGCTTCGGCCACCTTGCGGCGGACCTTCAGAGCCTTGTCGTAACATCCCTCGTATCTTCCCTTGGAAAGCACGTCGGAGCCGTAAAGAATGGTGGCCTTGGTTAAGAAGCCGAAGGCCTCGGTGCGGCTGTTAACGTAGAGCTCGTCGATGTTCTTATATTTTTCGGCGCGATGACCGTACTTTACACCGTCGAAACGGGAAAGGTTGTTGGTGGTTTCGGCAGAATAGAGAATCTGCCAGGCGGTCTGTGCGGCAAAGACCTCGGGGAGGGAGATCTCCTCAACATCGGCGCCCTTTGCCCTATAAGCGGCGGCGACAGAATCAATTTTAGCCTTAACTGCCCCGTCGGCGGCCTCATAAAGCTCCTTTATAAGGGCGAGCTTCATACCCTTTACGGGAGTTTCGGTGTTATAGTCGATCGCTGCGTCCTTAAGGCTTGTTCCGTCCCTTTCGTCGTGACCTGCGATGACCGAAAGTATCTCTGCGGCGGTATCTGCATTCTTAGCGGTAACGCCTATCTGCTCACCCGAGCAGGCGCAGGCGATTATACCGTAGCGGGAAACGGTGCCGTAGGTGGGCTTTACGAAGGTTACGCCCTTTATGGCGGCGGCACGGCGGGGTGCGCCGTTTAGGTCTACGTTTAAGGCGGCCTTTACCTCATCCTCTGCTACGAGGAGGGCGGCGGCGCAGATATCGTTAGTCGAGGTCTCGCCGTAAAGGTCAAGACCGAATTCTCCCACAGCGGTCTTACCCGAAAGGGTGTAACCGGCGGCGGTAAGCTTTTCTACTGCGGTAGCGGAGAAAAGGGGCACGAAAGTTTCAAGCATTTTGGAGCCTGCAGTTGCAGGATAGTCCTTTACAAGTATGGTATCGTCTACTGCGACGTTACCTTTTTTGTCGATCTCGGTAATATATTTAGCCAATTTACACACCTCTCTTTACTTTACAAGTCTGGGTACCTGCCAGGAGTCCTCGGTGGACTGAGGAGCGCCTTTAAGCAGGTCGGCTCTGGCGAAGGGCTGATTTCTTTCATCACTGCGGAGGACGTTGGTCATTTCGCGGACGTGGACCATTACCTCGGTGTTTTCGGTGTCGATAGCTTTAAGCTCGTTTTCCTTTGCGGCCATAGATTTGAATATTTTTTCCATTGCCTTTTTCTCGTCGGCGGTGAGACTCAGCTCATTCACCTGCTCAAGACCCTCAAGCTTGGATTTGCCCGAGGTAACACCTGCCTTGGAGGCAGAAACGGCCGAAGCGAAGTTGGAGCCGTCCCCTGCGGTGCCGAAGGTGTCGGCAGATTCCTTGCCGCGGATGGAAACGTTGGCTTCGAAAAGCTGAAGCTCGGTAACCTCTCCGGGAGCGCCGAGAAGCTGATCCTGTGCCTGACCGTCCAGCGGGAAGGCGATAACGTCACGGATAGTCTCGGTGTCGGCAAGAAGCATAACTATACGGTCAACGCCGGGGGCCATACCTGCGTGGGGAGGTGCGCCGAACTGGAAGGCGTTATAAAGGGCAGAGAAGCGCTTTTCAACCTCGGCCTCGTCGTAGCCTGCGATCTCGAAGGCCTTTCTCATAATTTCGGGGCTGTGGTTACGTACCGCGCCCGAAGCCAGCTCGATTCCGTTACAAACAAGGTCGTACTGATAGGCAAGGACGGTGCAGGGATCCTTGGTCTCTAAGGCTTCAAGGCCGCCCTGAGGCATTGAGAAGGGGTTGTGGGTGAAGATTATGGTGTCGGTTACCTCGTCACGCTCGTACATAGGGAAGTCGACAACGAAACAGAACTCGAAGGAATCCTTGTTTATAAGGCCGAGCTCACTGCCCAGCCAGTTACGGATAACGCCTGCGTTCTTGTCGGCGGTATCGGAGGAGGTGTCGCAGATGAAGAATATCGACTGACCCTCTTTGATTCCGGTGAGCTCGATGATCTCCTTCTTCTGCTCGTCGGAGAGGACCTTAGTAATGGGGTCGTCCTTGAATTTGCAGGTTGCTTCCTCCAAGAGGGTGATGTGGGCAAGGCCCGCCATTTTTGCCTGCTTCTGGGCAAATTCAAGGGATTTATCGAAGAACCAGCGCTCGTTTCCGATGGGGGTAACGATACCTCTTACCGGCTTATTCATAAAGGGCTTAAAGGGAGCGCGGGTGAAGAAATCGGTCAGGTCGCAGATTATAAGGGGGTTTCGAAGGTCGGGCTTATCCGAGCCGTATTTTGCCATAGCCTCAGCGTAGGGGATCCTTCTGAAGGGAGAGTCGGTAACCTTTTTGTCCGAGAAGGTCTTAAAGATATCCGAAACCACCGATTCGCAGACCTCCAAGACCTCGTCCTGGGTAGCAAAGGCCATTTCGAAGTCGAGCTGATAGAACTCTCCGGGAGAACGATCGGCACGGGCATCCTCGTCTCTGAAGCAGGGAGCTATCTGGAAATATCTGTCGAAGCCCGACACCATAAGGAGCTGTTTAAACTGCTGCGGTGCCTGGGGCAGAGCGTAGAACTTGCCGGGATGCTTTCTGGAGGGAACGAGGAAGTCGCGGGCGCCCTCGGGGGAGGATGCGGTGAGAATGGGAGTCTGGATATCTAAAAAGCCTCTTTCCTCCATAAGGCGGCGCATATGACCGATTACCTTGGAGCGAAGGATTATATTCTTATGAAGGGCCTCGCTTCGAAGGTCTAAGAAGCGGTGCTTTAAGCGGATGTTTTCATTGGTATCCTTAGCGCCCACCTCGAAGGGAAGGTCTCTGGTGCAGGCGCCGAGAACGGTTACCTTGTCGGCAACCAGCTCAACGTAGCCCGTAGCTATTTTTTCGTTTACGGTGGCTCCGTCGCGCTCGGTAACGGTGCCCGAAACCGAAACTACCGTCTCCTTTGCGATTCCCTTAAGAAGATTTTCGTCGTGAACGACGACCTGAGTAATTCCGGTCTCGTCACGAAGATCGACGAAAAGAACGCCGCCGTGGTCTCTTATGACCTCGACCCAACCGGCAAGGTCTACTCTCTTACCGATGTGTTCCTTTCTAATATCGCCACACCGATGGGTTCTGTACATTCTTATTACCTCCGTGTTTGAAATTTAAAATAAAAAATCCCGAGAATACCAAAAAAGTATTCTCGGGACGAATAAACTGATTATCCGCGGTGCCACCCGTTTTGACGCGCCGAAAAAGCACGTCCGCTTTTATATTGAGTTGTGGTCGCTCTCGAAGTGTTCCCGTACTTACTACTCATCCGAAACGCGCTCTCAGTCGGTGACGCGTA
>CAZRHF010000088.1:0-9728 GCA_964599835.1 uncultured Eubacteriales bacterium
AGCCCATAAAGCGGTCGCTTATGAGCGACAAAGAGCCAAAAGACGCCTTAAAACCACGCTTTTAGGCTGGTTCGGGTTTAAATGCTTTGGCTACAGTATTTTGTAAGGATCTTCTTATAGCCCTCGCCATGCTTCACACAGCGGCTGACCCTGCTTAGGGTTGCCGAGCTGATGCTGGTGACCTCGTTTACCTGAATGTAGGTCTTATCCTTCATAAAGAGCTTTGCGGCGGCAATTCTGCCTGCCATCTGTTCAAGCTCCTTGTAGGTGCAAAGGTCGTCGAGGAAGAGTCTGAAATCCTCGGGATCATCGATCTTTGCGAAAAGCTCGTACATTTCACTCAGCATTTCGGGGTTGATCTTCTGGGGCATATATATCATCCTTTTATATGTTATCTTATTAAAGTATTATACTTTAATTTGTCAGCGTTGTAAAGCATTTGTTTTATCCGCTTTTGCGGATAAAACAGGGGCGAGGGCCCAGGGCCAAGGGACAAGGGTCGGAGCCTGCGGCGCATATATACGGCGAAGCCGACGATCAGTCTAAAGCTATCATCATCGCCAGCGTGCCGCGCTTGCCTTTGGTTGCACGGTGGGAATGAAAGACGTCGGCATTACAGCAGGTACAAAGGTCGGCGACGTCGATGTTTTCGGGCTTTATTCCTGCGTGGATCAGAATTTCGCGGTTGACCTCTCTGAGGTCGAGCATATATTTTCCGTCTCCCTTTACGGTGTAGCAGGCAGGTGTGTCGAGATAAGACAGCTTGTTTATCTCGTTTATAACCGGATCATCCACCTCGTAACAGCACTGTCCGATGTTTGGGCCGATTCCGCAAAGAATGTTTTCGGGGTCACAGCCGAAACGGCTCTGCATAAGCCCGACTGTTTTGGCGGCTATTTCCTGAACGGTGCCCCGCCAGCCTCCGTGGGAGGTTGCGACGACCTTCTTTACGGGGTCGTAAAAGGCGAGGGGAGTACAGTCGGCATACTGGGTGACAAGGACGACGCCCCGTTCATTCGTAACAAGCCCGTCAATATCGGAATAGTCCCGCTCCCTGTAGAGGCCCTTTCCGATATCCTCTTTGGTTACTATCCTGAGGTTTGCGGTGTGGGTCTGCTGAGAAAGGACGCAGTTTTCGGCCTTTGCTCCGAAGGCGTCGCAGAATATTTCGTAGTTTTTAAGCACGTCGTCCTTATTGTCCCCGAGGGAAAATCCGAAGCTCATAGAGGCACAGTCACCCTTGCTCACGCCGCCTAAACGGGTGGAAAAGGCGTGTCTGACGCCCCCGACGTTTTCAATTTTAGGAAAGGTAAGGTATAATACCTCGCCTTTTTTATGAAGGTTTAAGGTTTTGGAGTTTATCATATTATCACCGTTTTTATCAGGTTGCAGGTTACAGGTTACAGGTCGCAGGTTACAAGTCGCAGGTTACAAGTCGCAGGTTACAAGTCGCAGGTCGCTACGGAAGAAGAAAACAAACGGAGGCAGATGCCTCCGTTTTTCGTTAGTATACGCTTTTATAGTGGGAATATGTCTCTTCGGAGGAGGAGCCGTTAAGAATTGCGCCCAGAGCTCTTACTCCCGTAAGCTTTACGCTGTCGAGGATCTTTTCCAGATCGGAATGAAGGGTGGTCTTTTCCTTAACGACGATAAGCAGACCGTCGGTTTTGGGTGCAATGACCAGCGCATCCGAAACGATTCCCATAGGAGGAGTATCGATAACGATATAGTCGTAAACCAGCTTAAGACTGTCGAGCAGCTTATCCAGAGCGGGGGAGGCAAGAAGCTCCGAAGGGTTGGGGGGCGTAATGCCTGCGGGAAGTACATCAAAGCAGGTGTTTACGCTGATTATCGACTCTGAAACGGGGGAAAAGCCGGCAAGAATGCCCGAAACGCCGTCGGTGTCTTCAAGACGGAGCTTTTTGGCGATGGTGGGGCGGCGTAGGTCGCAGTCGATAAGAAGAACTCTTTTGCCGAGCTGAGAAAAGGCAATGGCGAGGTTAACAGCGTTGGTGGTCTTTCCGTCGCCCGATTTTGGGGAGGAAACGGTTACGACCTTACAGCCTGTGTTCTGCGAAAGTAAGAAGAGGAGGTTGGTGCGGATGGTCTTATACGACTCTGCTACCGCAAACTGAATCTCGGCCGCATCTAAGGGCTGTTTATTTTGAGCGTCCACGGCGTTTACCTCCCTGACTGTTAGTATCGAAAAGGGGAACGGTGCCGAGGAGCGGCAGATCGTATCTCGCCTTAAAATCTTTTTCGCCTTCAACCGTATTCTTGGTGAATTCGAGAACTATATAGATTCCTGCGCAGAGGATCGCACCTACCAGAAATCCTATTACCGTATTGAAGGCGGTACGGGGGGAGGTCTTGGCGATCTTATCTGCGGTAGCCATTATCTTAACGTCGGCCGAGGGCAGATTGCCCGAAATATAGGTTGGAACGATCTGCAAGAAGGTGTTGGCCACCATTTTGGTCTCGGTGATGTCGCTTCCGTAGGTGTAAATATCCACCACAAGGGAATTTTCGTTACGGGAAACTACCGAGAAGCGGGATTTTAAAGAATAATAGGAATATTTGTCGTCGAGAGCGGCGGCCAGCTTTTTGTGGATGTTGTCGCTTTCCAGCATATCCTTACAGGTAGGGATAAGGGAAAGGGAGGCCGACATAATGCTGGTGGAGATGGTGCCGTTCTCGTGGTAGGTATCGGAAAGACCGCCGTTGTTTATAAGGATAGAGGTGGAGGTGCGGTATACCGGCTTTGCCCAAAAGGAGTTATATGCAAAGACCGCGCCGCCCAGCAGAATTCCCGAAAGGAGAATCGGAAAAATATGTGAAAGTAAAAGCTTGAAAAGTTTTGTGATATCGATCTCTTTCAAAACGGAACCTCCGTGAATAAAATTGCACACCTATTATATTACAAAACGGCCTATTTTACAAGGGAAATTTATACCGATTTGAAAGGTTTAACGTAAAGGGTGCGGTTGGTGGTATATATTACCATTCCCGGCTTTGCTCCGCCGGGCTTTTTAACGTATTTTACCTCGGTGAAATCTACGGGAACGTTGTCCGAATTTCCTGCCTTTGAATGTCCCGCCGCAAGGGATGCGGCAAAGAGCAGGTCGGCGTCCCCGGGCTCCTTTCCCCCGGTAAAAAGAATTACGTGGGAGCCGGGGATGTTCTTGGTGTGAAACCAAAGGTCGGATTTGCCTGCGGTCTTAAGGGTCAGAAGGTCGTTTTCGCGGTTATTCTTGCCGACCATGACCTTAAAGCCCGAGGGGGAGGTAAATTCGAGAGGCTTCGGGGCGGCGGGACGTTGCTTTTTGCCCTGAGTCTTAAAGAGATAGCCTGCCTCGGTAAGCTCTTCTCTTATTTCGCTGAGCTCGGCGGCGGACTTTGCGCGGGAAAGTGCGTCCAGCACCGACTCGATGTATTCAATATCCTTTTTATCCTGCTCGATAAGGATAGAAAGTCTCTGCTCGGCGGTGTAGGATTTTTTATATTCCTTAAAGTATTTAGCGGCGTTGGCGGCGGGAGAAAGGGCGGGGTCTAAGGGAATATCTATATATTCCATATTCTCATCGTAGTAGTTCTGGACCCTGGCCACCCTGTCGCCGTTTTTAATGAGGTAAAGATTAGCCTTTATAAGCTCGCCGTAAATTCGCATCTCCTCGCGGTTTTTACATTTTTCAAGGTCGTCAAGGCGGTAGGATAGCTTTCTTTCGGTGCGGGCAAGAAGGTTGTTTAAAAGCTTCAGAATATCCTGAGCCATGCCCTTTATTCTGGCGGAGGTGTCCTTTTCGGAATAAAATCCGTCAAGCAGAGCCGAAAAGCTTTCGGCAGGAGCCGACATTCCGCCGTACTGGGTTATGGGCATATAGGAAAAGTCGCGGTGGCTGCCGTCGGCCACCTTTATTATATAAGGGGTCGGAGAAAATAGGCTCTCTTTATAGTCGGAGATGACCTCAAAAAGGCGTTTTTTATCCGACTCGTCGTAACGGTCGTTTTCCGAGACCCTGAAGGCAAGCTCTCTGGCAACAAGGGGAGATACTCCCTCAATTACCGAAAGTATGGCGGAAGAAAGGGACGCACCCTTCTTTGCTATCGCCTCCGAAAGGACCGACGTTTCGGTTATAATCGGGTCAAGCTTTTCCCTTGCCTCGGGGAGGGTATATCCGGCTCCCGGCTGGATAAGTCGGGTCGACCGCTCGATATCGCTTCGGTGAAGGGCGTCGAGAATACGTCCCGATTCTTCGCAGAGAATGATATTGGCCTTTCCGGTAATAAGCTCCACCGCTAAAAAAGGATATACCGTATCGCCCATTTCATTATATGACATAAAGCGGATAATAACCGTGCGATCGAGACCTGCCTGCTCAATGGCGGTTATCTTTGCCGCCGAAAGATGCTTTCTGAGGAGCCTGCAAAATGCAGGCGGCTCGGCGGGATTATCCATAGAAGCACTCGTCAGATGAAGTCTCGCACTGCCCGAGCGTGTGGTTATAAGAAGCCTGCCCGAAAAGCCCGCAGAGCGCAAAAGTATCACCAGCTCATCCCTTGTGGGCTGGTGTATCTTATCGGCGCGACAGCCGACTATGCTCTGAAGTTCATTTGTCAGGTGGTGTAAAAATATTCCGTCGAGCGGCATATTAAGTCTCCGTTGTTTATCAAATTTGCCTTAGAATTTATTTAAGCTAAGGCTTGCGAATCAGGGGCGGCGGTGTCGCAGAAGAACTATGCCGCAAGGCATCCCTGTTTGCGGCAGCAAACCCCTACGAAGCCCCTTATCCCTAAAGATGGGTCTATCGTTTTCCTGAAATCTCAAGCAGCTTCGCTAAGATACCGTCATACCCGTCGGCACCGAGACCTGCTTCCTTTCGGTCGGCGATAAGCTCGGTTATTATGCGTATCTGCTTTTCGATATATTTAACGGCGGCTTCGCTGTCTGGGGTGAGCCTTCCGACCCGTGAGAAAGCCTCGTCGGGGGTGAAGATCTCTCCCGAAAAGCGCACCAGCATAACGGTATAGACCTTTTTGTTTTCTTCGCAGGCCGTTTCGCTTTCTATGGAAAAGCCCTTTTCGCATAAATATCTCCGAAGAGCGTCTGCCGAGGTCATAGGCTGAAGAATAAGGGTGTATTTCTCGTTTCTTATCCAGTTACAGTCCTCCAGAATTGAGGAGATTACCTCCCCGCCCATTCCTGCTATAGTGATACAGTCGACCTCCTCGGGGCCTACGGGAGAAAGTCCAGACCCTAAGCGGGTCTCGATGGAGGAAATGCCCGCCTTGCCGATGTTTTCCCTCGCCGAGGAAAGGGGCTTTTCTTTAATGTCGCAGGCAAGGCAGAAGGGGGAGATGCCCTGCTGAATAAGATAAATGGGAAGGTGACCGTGATCGGTACCTATGTCGGCGACCCTCGCACCGCGGGGCACGAGGGTCGATACTGTGTAGAGCCTGTTTTTAAGCTGCTTCATTATTTGTTTTTGAAATAATTGTTGAGCTTTTCAAGCAGAGCGTCAACGTCGGTTCCGTGAACCTCGCAGGCCTGCTCGATGGATTCGCCTCTGGAAGCGGGGCAACCGAGGCAGTGCATACCGATAGCGAAGAAATATTCAGCGCATCCAACGTCCATATCAAGAACGTCGCCGATAAGCATATCTTTTGTAATAGTCATAATTTATATCTCCTTTGTATTTATTATTGGTCAGGGTCGGCATAGCCGCAGGGGCTCTGACGAGCAGGGGCAAAACTGCGTTTTGCAGGGGCGACGGTGTCACAGAAAAACTATGCCGTAAGGCATCCCTGTTTGCGGTAGCAAACCCCTACGAAGTCCCTCGTCCCTAACGATAGAACTAAACGGTTAAGATTAAAACACCTTAGTCTCCTTCTCCGAGTCGAGCCGTCCGTGATTATAGAGCTTTCTGTTATCCATGCTCCAGAGTCTGCCCGAGAAGTCGCCCTTGTTTGCGGCCTCGGTAGCCTCCCGCATCTCAAACATACGGGCGTCCATCATATCAAGCTGAGAAAGCAGCTCGGCCTCGATGAATCCGGGGCGTACCGCGGCGCCGAATTCGGGCTCTCCGTGGTGGGAAAGGACCATGTGCTGAAGCAGGGCCACCGTTTCCGATTCTATGCCTAACCTCCTGGCCGTTTCCTCTATCATTATTGCGCCCATTGCAAGGTGTCCCAGCAGATTTCCCTTAACGGTGTAGCCCGAAGCCAATCCCGACGGGGTCATTTCGTACTCGGCGGTCTTTGCGATGTCGTGAAGCATCGCACCCGCTAAAAGCAATTCGCCGTCAATGAAGGGATATACCTCGGTGACCCTCTGGGCAAGCCGCACGATGGAAAGGGTGTGAAGCAGAAGCCCCGAACGTATTGCGTGGTGAAGCTTGAAGGCGGCGGGCCAGTAAAGCAGTTTTTCCTTGTTTTCGGTAAGAAGGGCGGTGGTTATCCGCTTAAGGTCGCCGTCTTTGAAGCCTTCTGCAAGCTTCAGAAGAGAATCGAACATTTCCTCTCCCGAATATCCTGCCGACTGCACAAGCTGTGAGGTGTCTACCTGATCGGCAGGAAGGGCGTGGCGTATTCTGTCGATGCGAAGCTGTTCGGCTCCGTTATACTGACTTACCGTACCTCTGACCTTGACGATGTCGCCGGGCTGATATTCCCCGTGAACCGCGGCCACGTAGGACCACAGCTTGGCGTTTATCTCTCCCGACTTGTCGGCAAGCGTCATATCGAGATAGTCGTCGCCCTTTGAAGAGGTCTTTTTGTTTGAAGCCTTAACGAGCAAAAAGCAGTCCACGAGACCGTTTGCTCCCGCAGGAATAAAATTCATAAATATCCCTCCGAGGCTTAGTGGGTGAGGTAGTATTTGACCAGATTCTGAAGCAGAGTATCGCGGTCGATACGGCGGATAAGATTTCTGGCACCCATATGGGTGGTGATGTAGGTGGGATCCTCCGAAAGGATATAGCCTACAAGCTGATTTATGGGATTATAGCCCTTTTCCTTAAGGGCGTCGTAGACCGTGAGCAGAATGTTTCGTATCTCCTGCTCCTGATCGTTTCCGATAGAAAAGGTTTGAGTTCTGTCGAGCATTTGCCGTCCTCTCTTTCTGCCCCGGGAGGGGGGCTACCTTATATAATATAGTAAAATCTTTAAGATTACAAGAACTATTTATTAATTTTACTTCTCGGGGCCGAATTTTTTGATGTATTCCTCGAAGCCGAGCCCCGATTCCTTTATAACTCTTGCGTTGTCGACTCCGACGTAGCGGAAATGGGCAGGGTTATCCTCATAGCGGGGAATAAAGCCGTAATCGTAGCAGTTCTCGGTAAGCCAGCTGTAGGCCTCGGTCTCCTTAAAGGCCGCGCCGTCACCTGCGAAATCCACTGCAAGTCCCAGCTCGTGTTCACTTGTTCTCGGGAAGGCGACCATAGTTTTTGCGATATCCTCAGCCTCCTTAAGGGTAAGGGTGATGTCCGAGTCCATGACTTCGTTTACCTTGGCGTTGAAGATCTCAAGCTGGTCGTTTTCGCTCTTGAAGGCGGTCTCGACCTTAAGGGCGATGCCTGCCTTTTCGGCGTCCTCCAGCATATAAAGCAGTCGGCCGATAGCCCTTGCGTCAAATCGGGTGTTGGGGTGTACGGTATATTTGCTCTTTATGGTTGCAAGGTGAGGTAGGTCTGCGTCGGTGACAAAGTTTTCGGAATTTATAAGCTTCATTTCCCAACCGTCGAAATTCACCTTATATTCTTCCTCTTCTTCCTCTGAACTGCCCGAATCGGAGGATACCTCTTCGGAAGAGGAGGGGAGAGATGAAGAAGGGGCGTTTGCGGCGTCTTTCTTCTTTCCGCATCCCGCAAAGGAAAGGCAAAGGGCAAAACAAAGCAGTAATGTAATAAGTTTTTTCATTATGTTCTCCATATTTTAATTATTTACGTAATACTTTTCAATAAATTCTTCCATACAAAGGCCCGATGCCTCGATAAGCTTTGCGTTTTTGACTCCGACGTAGCGGTAATGCCAGGGCTCGGGGATGATTCCGGTCTTGTCCTGCTTGGTGGTGTCATAGCGGAGGATGAAGCCGTAGTCGGTGCAGTTCTCGATAAGCCACTTGTAAGCGCGGGTGTTTCTGAAGCTGTCCTCCACCGAGTTGAAATCGACGGCAAGACCTAACTGATGCTCGCTGGTACCGGGCTTTGCAACCACGGTGGCGGCGATCTCCTTTGCTTCTTCGTCGGAGATGCCGGGGTTGTTTGCCTTAACGCTGTTTACCTGACGCTGGAAGTTTCCGGTCTGGAATTCGTTGGTGCGATAGGCCGAGATAACGTCTAAATTGATGCCGTCGTTCTCTGCTGCCTCGATCATTGCGTGAAGATAATCCACCGCACGGGCATCGAAATAAAGCTGGGAATTAACGGCGGGGTTGGGACGGTATTGCTGATCGACCTTTGCGAGTCCCGCGTCGCCGTACTGCATATTCAGCCAGTTGTCGGGAACAGGGTTCCAGGGGTTTGCAAGATACATCTGCCAGGAGCTGAAGTCGATGTTGTAACATTCTTCCTCGTTGGTGGGATCGAAATCCGCAGGCATCTTTTCGGGCTTGAAGGAGTTTTCTCCTTCCGAAGAGGCCGCCTCAGAGCTCTGAGATGAGGAGGCATCCGACGAGACTTCCGAAGAAGCCTTCGAAGAGTTTTCCTCCGAAACGGTGGACTGTGTTCCCGAAGCGGGCTTGCTTTCGGCCGCATCCTTATTATTTTTATCGCCGCCACAGGCCGCGAGGGTCAGACAAAGAATCAGGCAAAGCAGTAACGATATATAGCGTTTCATTATATTATATCCTCCGTAGTCTTTACTTCTAATGTACATTATATATAATAACCGCAAAATAATCAATGTTGATTTTTTAAATTTTTGTTATATAATTAAATACACATATTATATATCAGGTGATTTTATGGAAAGAATTAAAGCTCAGGCATATTCCGCCGCAAAGGAAATAATCGAAAAGGCAAGGCTGGTAAGAGGAAAAGTTTTGGTAGTAGGCTGTTCCACCAGCGAAGTAATAGGGGATAAGATAGGAACCAACTCCTCCCCTGAGACCGCTGTACATATATATAAGGGAATAAAAGCGGCCTGCGACGAAGCGGGAGTCTTTCTCGCCGCGCAGTGCTGTGAGCATTTAAACCGCGCCGTTATAACCGAAGCCGCCGCGGTACCCTTCGCCGACACCGTCAACGTAATTCCTCAGCCCAAGGCGGGAGGCTCCTTCGCTACCGCCGCCTATAAGGATTTCGTTTCTCCCGTAGCCCTGGAAGAGATCTCGGCCGATGCGGGAATCGATATCGGCTTTACCATGATTGGAATGCATATTAAAAAGGTAGCTGTGCCGGTACGGCTTGACAATAATAAAATAGGAGAAGCCACCGTTCTGGCCGCCCGCTCTCGTCCGAAATTTATCGGAGGAGCAAGAGCGGTTTATAATGAGGAGCTTCTGTGAGAAAGGCGTTATACTTAAAAAAATTAAGTCAAATCCTACAACAAGCTCCAAAATCAGGGGCTTGTTTGTTTAAAAAAGAAAGTTCGAAAAAAATTTGAAATTTTTTGAAAAAAAGTGTTGACATTTAAAAACGGTTGTGGTATTATAATCGGGCGCCCTGAAGAGCGGGTGCGACGAACCTTGAAAATTAAACAACGACAAACAAGAAATTGGACCCGACAAT
>CAZRHF010000089.1:0-9670 GCA_964599835.1 uncultured Eubacteriales bacterium
TTGCAAACTATCGTTTGCAGTTATATTTGACCTACGGTCAAGTTATATGAAAGCCGTGCGGCTTTCGTTATATTATATTCGCCCTTAAAACTGTCCGAAGGACAATATAACGATGCGAAGCATCATATAACTGCGAAGCAATATAACTCGCCGTTAGGCGAATATAACTGAGGCACACTTCCTTCCGAAGTGCGCCTCAAGCTCCCTCCATGATTTAGTTGTCCTTCAGTGCTGAATAGATAAAGTATTCTGCCGCCGAGCCGCCGTTCTGCTCATACTTATAGGCCGTTTTAACTCCGTCCATAAAGGCGTCGTAGGTTAAATACTGCTTCTGTTCGGACGTGAATTTCGCCCAGCGGTCCGCGGTCAGCACGTCGCCCTTGTCTCCCATCTTGGCTCTTACTTCCTCAAGAGTAATTTCAAGCTGAGAAACCGCCGCAAGCTTGTTTGAATATTCGTATATCTTACCGATTACCTTTGCCTTCTGCTCGTCGGTAAGCTTATCGTAATATTCGTGTTTCATTGCGTCATTTACAAGATCCATTTTGGTCTGACCTGCGAATACCGCGTAATCGTAGTATTCTTCCTTGGTAAGATCTCGACGCTCTCCGCCGATGGTAATATATTTCTTCGGCGTATCAGGATAAATTCCTGTTTTACCGGTGACCTTGTAAAGCCTTCTGAGCTCTTCGGAAATATCAGAAACCTCAACGGTAGATGCATATCCGGGAGAAACAAACTGCTGGAAAAATCTTTCGATAAAGTTTCCGGTGTATTTTTTTCTTCCCCACGCATCGATATATTCTGCACGCGTATGTGTTGCACCCGGAAATTTAGACGCGATTTTATCCAGTGCTTCTTGTACTATTTCAGGAATGTCGGAAGTTTTGTCGATATAGGTGGTACGCCTCGTATCGTCAAACAAATTCGCAACCTTTCCGAGTGTTGTGGGAAGAAGCTGAGAAGCAAAAGATTTTAACGAATGCATTACAAGTCCCGGTATTTCTCCCTCGGCAACGTATTTAACGCCTTGTATAGCATCGTTAATACCGCTAAGGCAAGATAGCTCAAGCACCGGCTCAAATCCCGAAAGCATAAGCTCTCCAACAGCAGAAAACAGATCTCCGTCTTCTTCGGGATCATATTCCTGAACGGCCGCACCCATAAAGAAGGGAATACACATAGGAGCCGCCCAGCTTATAGTATAAGAGTGACCTGCGATTTCTATGGAATATTCCTGTTCTCCGTTCATCTTGCGGAACCATTCTTCTTCATCATCGAAACCGGCTTTCACAATTCCCAGAGAAGACAGCCACATACCAAAAAGAAATACTCCTGCGCCGGTAAGGTTTGAGGCTAATCCGTCTATCCATTCCGAGGCGGTAATCGTTCCGCCTCTTAACAGCCTTATCCCATCCAACACCGTTTTAAGAAGTCCGGCAGGGCTATATTCGATACCGCGCTTTACTATGTTTATCGGTGTCTTTTTGAAGGGCATAATACCTTCTATTGCAATATTTCCGAGTATCGAGATGTGACTTAGTTCCGAAAGAACGTTAGCGACCTTGCTTGTATCGCGGTAGGTGGCTTTTAATGCTTCCTGTATAGCGTAGTCCCGGGCTTGATGTAATTTTTTCGAAGAGATATTATTTACGTCTAAACCCTGAGCCTGTAAATAGCCGCCGAGCGAATGCCTGTAATGACGTTTAAGAAAGAAAATATCTTCTTTTTCAAGTGCGGTAAAGTTAAACTTTCGTAACGCTTCAAGCCAACGAGTTTTAAAAATTTTTCGATACTCGTCTATTTGCTCGGAAGGATTATACTTGCCGCTTCCGCTGAGAAGATCCTTTACCTCTTCAAAATCTTTTTCGGCAAAATCCTTATAGGCTTTTTTAACCACAACAGATTTTGTGCGTTGGTCTTTTGGCTGAGTAAGCTCTATTACCTTGCCTAAAACGTTCTTGATCCTTACCGCAGGAAGGAATATAGCGTTTCCGAAAAAGTTTCGAATGTGGGTAGTTGTCGAAAAAAGCATCGCCATATATCGCCAGGCGGTGAATTTATCAAGAAATGTCGGCGGTACCTGATCGGCGATATCCTGCATTATTGCTTCATAAACGACCTCATACTCTGACTCTGTATTACACTCGGCAAGCTGATTCGCCATTGTTTCGTTTATCTTGACCACAGGAACGGGTATACCGCGGCTTTCGAGTCTTCTCTTAAACCGCTTGTCAAGATTTTCGTTTATCTTAGCAACCGCTTTTTGAACGTATATAAGCTGCGTTATGCCGCCCATTCTTTTAAGCAGCTTCATTGCCTGTAGGTTCTGCGCGGTTCTTGTTCCGATTTCGGCAAGTTCAGCGGTAAGGTTCATTATATCCGCCACGTTCTTATGCTCAAATGCAAGGTTAAGCAAGGCTTCACCGGTTGCGATATTGTTCTTATCGCTGGTAAGTAGTTTTTTGTTCTGATCACGCCAGCCTTTAAGTGCCTGCTGATAACCTAAATTGTTTATTTTCTGAACTGCCGCATTTATTCGCTTTTCGTTCGAGGTCGGCGTATGGTCAAATTCACCGGAAAGAATAAGCGCCTCAAAATGCGAAGCTATTTCCGGTGTTGCCTTTCCTGCTTCCATAACGGTTCTGACATAACCCCTTACAGCAGTCCCTTCTCTCACCTTTTTCGGAACCGGGTAGGGTTTGTTTTGAGGAGTCACCATTTCGCCCTGCTTTATCTGTCCGTTTTCATCAACCGACTTTTGATAAAGCTTCGAGACCTCTGACATATACTCTTCCTGAGTAATCTCCTCGTTTTGCATCCGCTGTAAAAGCTTTCCGAGTTCTGCTTTGTAATTGGTCTGCCGATTCAACGGGGTGTCTGCTGCAACACCGCTCCGTTCTGTGGCTGTGATAGAAAAGCTCAGCCCATATTTAGTCTCATCATCAGATAGCGCTTGCTTTTTCGCTTCGATTTGAGATGCGTTCAAAAACTCGTCGGGAATATACTTTAAAAATTTTCCGTCCTTGGGGTTGATTTTTGAAAACAATTCGGGTATACTGATATTGGAGATTGGTATCAGGCTTGTCGCCATCTGTTTATCAGATGCCGTATTGCCCACGACGCCAGTCTCTATTTTTGTTAATGCAACCGCGAGATACAGTCTGTTGTTTTCGTCAACGTATTGCTTGACCTCAAACTGCACGGGAATTACAGTGTTTCCCTCACGCATAACACTTAGCAAAACATAAACTTGTTTTAGACCTCTTTGCTCTTTTAATGTTCCTTTGCCCTTATCCGTATGGGTTTCAATTAAAACAGAATTATCAAGCAACTCTTGTAAGTGTATAACCGCCTTTGCAAAGTCTGCCTTACTTCCACCGTATGCGGTTTCTTGTGAGTTTAAGCTCTTTCTTACACCTTTTCCTGTAAAATCAAACTCTACGTCACTTATAGCAACCGATTTATACTTTTTCAGCAAACCTAACTCTTGGAACTTCTTTAGCAAAGACTTTTCAACTTTACTTTTTATGTTGTTCTCTAAGTCTGCAAAGTCAAATTCATTATACGGGTCACCGTTTTCAACATTAACAAGATTTACTTTTTTAGCTCTCAGTATCTTGGCTCTGTCCGCTTCGCTCATCTGCGCCGTAACCATTTCGCCGTCGGGCTTTACCCCGTAGGTCTCTCCTGCCTTCTTCCAACCTTCGCTGATAAGGCGGTCAAATTCCTCTCGCGTTATCTCGCCCTTTTGTACCTTATCGTATAGACTGTCCGCCGCAGGGATGGAGAAACTTAGGTCTTCGTCAACATTTTCCTTGACATTTGAATCTGTTTGGGGTATGCTAAATTCAGAAGAGGTGATGTGCGGATTTCCCGCAGTTTTCAAACTGCGAACCGCAGTTGTAGCCTCTTCTTTTTTTATTTTTATTAACTCAAAAGTTTTTCCCTCGGGTGTTAATACTCTAAGCGAATGAACTCTGCCTTTTCCATATAGCACACTGACAGCAACATTTCCAACCTCACCGTTTATTTGTACCGGAGCGGCAAACGTCACACTTACGCTTCCTTTACCTTTATGATTCTTATGTCCGGATATTGCTTTTCCTTTCTTAATTACATACGGTGCAGCTAATGCTGCTGCAGCTTCAGCGTCATTATTAATGTAGCCTCCCAATGTATTAATCGCTTCATCATCAAAAATTATATCTCCATATAATTTAGTCTGAATTTTTTTGCCGAAATTTTGAAGAAGAAATTCACGGAGCGAATCAGCATATGTTTTGTTTGCTTCTTTTATAAATTCGACTTCCGCTACAGGTTCCATAGAGTTTACTTCGCTCATATGGTTTATCAACTGCGACTTTATCGAACTATTATTATCCTCATCCCAATTAATATCCCAATTTCTTACTTCACTTAAGGGCACACTATAACTTATCTCTCCACCGTTTTCCTCGGTGGTTTTTTCATTTGCGGCCTCGGTATCTGCCGCACTATCGTAGGTAAGACCCGTTTCGGTCGGTGTAGGATTAGCCGTCGCATCGGCGATAAGGTCTCTGTACATATTTTCAAGGTCGACAATTTCGCTCACTATCTGCTTACTGTCCGAAAACTTCGATTTTAAATAGCTGAAAAAGTCCGAAAGAAAGCGCCTGATAGCGTTTTTATGTGTGGGAGTAGATTCATTAAGGAGCTCGGAAAGTGTGTTTACGTCCCCCTTAAACAGAACCTCCGCCACAAAGTGTGCAATAACCTCCCTCTGCGCCTTGGGTTCGGTAAGCTCCTGAAGGCTCTTGTATCTGTCGCGGTATATCTCGTGAAGCTTGGATTCCCTCAGCTTGGGGCTTATATCCTTAAGACCGTCCTGTGCCTCCAGCCATTTTTTAAAGGCCTTCGATTTTCTTACCGCCTTTGCAAATTCGGCATAATGGGCCGAACGCTCACCGTAATGTGTCAGCTCGTGCTTGAAGACCACCTCAACGGGGTTTACTACCTCATTTCCGATGTAAAGGGTATGGGTGTCGGGGTCGTAAAAGCCTTCGGGATAGATAATAAGTCCTTCGGTATTGTTCCCTCTGCGCGCAAGCTCTGCCGCCATATCGACAAATTCGAGGTTAGTACCAAGCCGCTTGGCAATATCCTTAACGAAGGCTCTTGCTTTAGCCGATACGGGATTCATCTTAAAGATCTTGCCGGCAGTAGGAGCAGGGTGAATAAGGGAATCGGTTGCCGCGTCGGTGGTCGTGTCAGAGCCGACGTTGCCTCTGCCGTCGTCAATAATTATTACCTGTTCGGGATAAAAGGCTATGTAAGATTCACCGTCACCCTCGAACATATTCTGATAAACTATTCCGTCGTAGCCCTTTTCCGCAAGTATGCGGCGAAGCTCTACAGCGGCAGGGGAATTGTATTCATAAGTTTCTGTATTATCTAATTCTGAAACAGTATCAAAATCTCTTTCAGAAATGATTCCATCGCTAACTAACCTAAAAGCTAAGTTTCGCGGTCTCCAACACATAATATCAGAGGGTATCTGTATTGGATTCTTTATGTCAAGATAAGCGGTTATTGTGCGTCCGGTCTTATTCTGAATATTCCCTCTGGCAGCGGCCTGTGTTTCGTTTCCGAAATGAAAGCCGATGTCGCCTTTGGCAAAGACGTCAAATTCCATATTATCCGTAAAATGATATACGGCTTTAGGAGAGCCGTCCTCGTTTTTTATAGCTGAAGATTTTAAACTCTCCGTTTGTTCGGGTGTTATACTTCTGTTTCTTCCACCTTCACCACTTCGAATTGGCGAGCTTTTTCCCTGCTCAGACCACGCTGTTCGGCCTTGGTCATAATTTCCTCCCAGGTCTGCTTGTAATACTCCAGCGCGTTCTCCGGTATTTCCACCTTGTCCCCGTTCTTCAGAGTAAGGCGTAACATTTTCATTTCCAAAACCTCCGTTTTCTAAATTTATACTTGTATTATTATATCCGTTAACCGAACTGACGTCAACTGCTTCGGTAGGGTTAAGACTTTCGGCGATAAAGTTTTCGCCTACACGCTCGGTTTCGTTAAGCTCGAGGCTATTAAGAAATTCTTCGTTTGAGTATTTTTCCTTAAATATCTCTGCCGCCTCGGTGTTTCCGCCGAACATTGTCTCGGCGATCTGCTGTTCTGTGCCTTTGGTAGCAATATATTTAAGGGTTTCCTTTGTAAAGGTGCTGTTGTTGTAAACAAGGTCGGTGGTCTCTTTAGATAACTGTCCGCGTTCCGGAGCGGTGACCTCTTTTCCCTTTGCAACCTTTTCGGAAATTTCGCGGTAAATCTCCGACTTGATATTCTGAGCATCACGCGCAAGCTTCAATACCTCCTCGGTGGTAACGCTTTCGCCTATCGACTCAAAGTATGCCTGAGACTGTGCCTCGTTTGCATTGCCGCCTCCCAGAACAAAACCGCTGACCATACCGATAAGCCCCTGATAAAGCGATTCATTCAGGGTATCTGCGGAATAGGTGTTATTCTCTTCATAGATTACGTTTCTTATTGCAGGATCGGCAACACCCTGTATAAATTCCTGCAAGCCTTCACCAACTCCCGTTTCAAGACGCACAACCACGCCTTTAAGCAAGGTCTTGGGGAATTTATGGGTGAATATGTTGTCGATTTTATTAAGGACCTTAACCACCTTGCTGCTCGATCCTTTGCCGAGGAATTTGCCGCCTATACCGCCAAGCAAACGGTCAAGGGCAATTTCCATTGTGGCCTGTACTGCACCGTATGTAACGCCTTCTACGAGGGTCTTATTGTTACGCATGGCCTCTGCTATACTGTCGCCCATAACGCCGGCAGTGAGCATAGCACTGTATCCCGCTCCGCCCGAAACCACGCCCATGGCTATTGCCGGGGCCTGCTGAGAAACGGTATAAACCGACTGATAGAAAAATTTTGCAAAGTCGTTATCTTCGTTTTTGAGAATTTCGTTTGCAAGCCTTTCCCCGTCGGTGTAGTCATAAAGACCTGAAGCTTCCTGACCTTTCATAGCCGCTCCTAATCGGCCTATATTATACATACTTCCTTCTATGCCCTGACCTGCCAGAAACACCGTCTTTTCAAGGCCGTTCATTTCCTCCGCAAGATCTTCCGCCGCTCTGGCCTCCAGACGACTGTCGATCTCCTTCAGATATTTTCCTGCAAGGGAGCCCTCCATATCCTTGGTCTGCTTCATCACGTAATAGTTATAGACCAGCTTTTCTTCCTCGGTAAGCTTTGAATACTTGTAATTATCCTCCCTTACCGATACCGTTTTATGGCCGTTAATGATGTTGTGAACGTCGGCGTTGAGCTTTTTGGATTTTGCAAAGGTCTCCGAAGCCCATTTTGCTGCAAACTGTTCGATATCGCTTGCCAGATAATGGTTTTTGCGTATATCTTCAAAAGCACGGGTTTCTGTTTCCTGCGTTTTTTGGCTATCCAGATATTGATAATATGCATACTTGTTATAAAACTTTGTGCCGTCGGGAGTGGTAATAATTTTTTCCTCGGCATTTGATGTTTTAATATTTTTAAGGTTTTGAAACTTTTTAAGCCTTATAGTCTCGGCAATAGCCTTTTGCCTCTTTGCCTCATCCAAATTTTCCTGCTCTTCTTCGCTTTCAATTTCGGGAACGGCGCCAAACTCCTTTATAGCCTGTCCTACCGTTCCGAGCATTGGGTTATTGGGATCTAAAAGCTCGTTAAGCCTCGGATCGTTTGCCACAACAAGACCGTTTTTAGCATTAAAAGCTATAAGCAAGTTTTTACGTTTTTGGTCTCGCTCTGCTTTTTCCTGCTCAGCGTATGCCTTATCGTACTCCTCGTTAAACTTGACCGCCGCATCGTAGATTTCCTGCGAGACGTAGGTTTTTTCTTCAGGAATCGTAATTTCAGGCTTCTGCAGTGCTGCTTTTGGAGAAAAATCCCCCTGCTTGGCCTCTTTGGGTGAGGTGGGAATAGAGGGAAATTGTGCTTTTGGCGCCTCAGTTTTCGGTGCCTCTCCTACAACAACGCTGTTCGGAGAATTTTTCAGCAGAGCTGCGACCTTTTCAACCTCGGATACGTAGCGGTTTATCTCGGTCTGAGTGCCGAAGAATTTGCCCTTATTTTCTTTTGCAAGTTGAATTGCGCTTTTGGTCGAGCTGTTTGCGGCAACGCCCGAAGCAGTGCTCTTAGGAGTGTTGTTTTGATTTTTATAAAGCTTAGCAATTTCTTGTGCCGTCATTACTTATCCTCCTCTAACTCTGCGATTTTATCTAAAACATCCAGTTCTATCATAACCATAAGTTTTTCCGCATCGGACAGGCCGCTGTTGTTTAACCTGTCGGAGATCATTTTGATGTCGTCTTTGTTTTCCAAATATTTCTTCCCAACGACGTATGCAGTTGCATTGGCTATTCCTAAGGTGCCTGCGGCTACTTTTCCTATACCTCCTGTAGTAGTCTTATAGGAGTTGGCCGTATTTATAAACTTTGAGGTTAAGTTTCTATAGATGGAATCCACCAGAGCTTTTGATGCTGTGGTTGGCTTGATCTGGCCGCCGCTTGCTATGTATTCATTGAGTTGTTCTCCATTCAACGAAGTCATATCAAGAACCTGACGCTCTTTTTCATAATCCTCAGCCGATATTCCCGCCGCATTAAGAAGCATCTTCATCTGGGTGCTGTTTGTATCAAGACCGCTCTGCTTCTGATACTCGTATATCATCGAAGCGTGAACGGGGTTATTGTTATACGTCAAGTTTCCAAGTTCGTCTTTTGTTGCAAAATCCTGACGCTCTTTATATATTCGCGTATAAAGATCGTTAAAGTTATCGGTCAGGGCTGTCTGCTGTGCCTCGATAGCGGCATTCTGCTGTTCTATCGCGGTGTTATAGTTTTCGGTACCCTGAGTCACGGCGTTCTTTTCGTAGGTGGAATTTATGTTCGCAACGTCGGTCTTAAGGCCTGTATCGATCTCGGTAAGCTTGGCCTTCATTGCGGCCGAAAGGGTATCCACCGCCTTCTGCCTCTGCCGCGAATATTCGGCGTCCTGACTCGCATAAGAGAGCTGATTTGCTGTCATTTGGGTACGGTTCATCCCCGAATCGGTAAGTCCCATTTCGGCGGCTTTGCGCTCTAAATACCGCTCGTTTAAGACCTTCTGTATCTCGTTTTTCTGAAAAAGAGTGTCGTATTCCTCTTTGGTGCCGGCGATCTGTGTGTTATATGAATCCGTAACAAGCTGCTTATTGGCATCCGCGACCTCGGTCTTGGCCTTTATCTCCGCATCCTTGGCCGCCTTGGTCTGCTTTCTTACGTCCTCGATATATTTATCAATGCTCATCAGTTGGTTCCTCCTGTTTTTATTAAAATGCAAAATGCAGAATGAATGTGTGCCTTCGGCACGGTCGAGGGGCTCACGCCGCGATATAAATCCCTAACGGGATTTGCGATATAGGCTGACGCCTGCGATATATCTTCGATGCGATATGCCCTGCGGGGCGCAAGGGGATTTATATCATATCGCAATCGACCGATAAGGTCGGTTATATCGCGTTTGCGAAGCAAACATATCGCACCGAGCATAAGCGAGGTATATCATAGTAAGCTTCCGCCGAGATCCCGCCTACGGCGATTTTGCGACGGTATCTGCGACAATGGGTCAT
>CAZRHF010000090.1:0-9657 GCA_964599835.1 uncultured Eubacteriales bacterium
TGTGATGCACGCCTTCGGCGCGTGAGCGGAACGCATCGCATCACCTATCACAGCAAAGCTGCATCACTTATCACTTATTTGCAAATAGGCTTAATTTGTGATATAATCGGTCTGATAAATTCAATTCAACAGAGAAATGATATGAAATTGAAGAACTTTCTGATTGTTGTTAGAGACATAGAAAAATCGAAAAAACTTTATCACGACTTGTTCGGTATAGACCTGGTGCTTGATAATGACGGTAATATGATTTTAACAGAAGGACTTGTTCTTCAAGACGAGGGAATTTGGAAATCGTTTTTAGATAGAAACATTGTTCCAAAGAGCAATTCTTGCGAATTATATTTTAAAGAGAACGACATCGAACACATAGGTCAAAAATTCAAAGGGCATTGAATTTGTACTACCTTGCCAAAAAGAAAAAGCGCTTTGCTATGCAAAGCGCTGATTTAAAAAGTTATTTATGATATAATTCGCCTTTCGGCAAAAAATATTCTCCCTTTTAAAACCAAACCGCCTTCCCGTTCCCCTTTAGTTACGACGGGCATTGCCAAATGTCAAATACTTTGTTATAATTAAAACAGGAGTTGAGGAAGTATGACGATTGAAAAAGAAAAACTTATATCCCTCGTGACCGAGGCTCAAAAGGGTGATAATGCGGCACTGAGCGAGCTGTTTAACACCTTTTATAACGATTTTTACTATTTTGCCCTTAAGACGGTGAAGGACGAAGATACGGCGTTGGACGTTACTCAGGAGGCCTTTATCGAAATAATGAACACTATCGGCGCCCTGAAGGAGCCCGCCGCTTTCGTGACCTGGGCAAAGCAGGTGGTCTATCACCAATGCACCCGTTATTTCAAAAAGAAAAAGGACATCCTTGTGGACGAGGACGAAGAGGGCGGCAGTATCTTCGACACCGTAAAGGAAGAAAGCGCCGACTTTATCCCCGACGAGGCGCTTGATAAGGCAGATTTCAAAAAAACCATCCTATCCATTCTGGACGGGCTTTCAGAGGAACAGCGCTCGGCTACGATGATGTATTATTTCGACGAAATGTCGGTTAAGGAGATCGCCGCGATCCAGGGCGTTTCGGAAGGAACGGTCAAAAGCCGACTGAACTACGCCCGAAGATCCATTAAAACCGCCGTTGAGGAATACGAGAAGAAAAACGGCGTAAAGCTACACGCTCTTCCCTTCCTGCCCCTTTTCAAGTGGCTTTTCGACGGAGCCTTCGAGGGCGGTCTTTCTGCTTCTGCGGCGACAGCACTTGCCGAGGGCGTTTCGGCCGCTTCGGGGGTCACGGTTTCGGTATCCGCCGCAGCAGGCGGTGCAGCTTCTGCTGTCGGCGTCGGTATCGGAGCAAAGCTCGCCGCAATACCACTGGCCGCAAAGCTTGTTGCGGGTGCGATTGCCGCCGCTGTCGTAATCGGCATATCCGCCGCGGCCGTGATCGGCGGCGGGGACAAAGCTCCATCCGACCGGAATCCTTCCGACAGCAGTCCCACAATAAGTACCCCAAGCGCCGGTGACGGCAACTCTGCCCACACCCACGAATGGGGCGAATGGACCGTGACCGAGGAAAGCTTCGGTGTAATTAAGGTGGAATCCAAGTCCCGAAGCTGTACCTCCTGCAAGGAGACCGAAAAGGTCAGCGACCTTGACGACAGGTGGGGATTTTTAGGTACCCACTTCGGCGGTGAAGACTATACCTTTTTAGACCGATATTTCGACATCGCGTCGGTCTCTGACGGTCCCTTTGATATAAACGGACTTTTTGCGGCAGGAGATTTTCTTGCCTCCGAGCCCCACTACGTTCAGACGGGAGAGCCGACGACTCAGATAAGCGCAGAGGAATATTTTGATAAGCTGGGACAATACTTCACCCTCACCGACGAGGTTATAGGCGAAATGAAGCAGATACGCCCCGACGAAACCTTTGAAGTCTCCTTCGATTATCAGGGAGCAAACCTTATGCTGAGCTCCTGCGTTTATAAGGGCGGAAACATATACACCGTTTATTATACCGCAAGCGGCAGTCACGCCGCCTATATGCCCGTATTTGCCGCCGAGATAGAGTATAACCGCCACGAGGGACGTCCCAATAAAATACTTTCTCTTAAGACCGACGGGGTCGCAGGCTATGATATGTCAAGAGTGAAAAACAGCAGTCAAAGCCTTGACGGATTTATTCTGAACCTTCTTTCCGAGGTCGAAGGTCTCTCCGATCTTGAAGCCGAAAAGCTCATAGCCCTGCCCGAAGACCTGGCCGAGGATCACGCCGTTTTTAAGGCCATGGATCTCTTCGGATACGGTCTTACCGAAGAAGAAATGTACGGCAAACTCTGGGGCGGCCTGTCCATATCATCCGACCAAAACGGCCTTAAGGAAATAACCGCAAGCTTCTATCTGCCGCAGGTCTCCTTTTCCGAAGAGGGTAAGGAGGCGGTTTTTGCCGCCGCAAAGATGGATGTTGAAAAATTCGCCGCCCTTATCGGCGACCGCTCGGAGCTTTATTGCCGTATCGGCAGTAAGGACGCCGAAAAAGTGAAGGGTATTGACGGCATCACCGACGAGGCCATTAGAAATATCATCGGAAAATGGCTCTCGGAGGAGAGTATCTGCATCGAAAACGCCCAGCCTATCGTCATAGAGGGCAGAAGCTGTTTCCTTTCCTACACGCTGGAAAGCCCCTCCGGCTTTAACATGAACGAATATTCCATAGCCTTAAAGCTAAGCTACGAATAAAAGCAACCAACCTTCCGTTAGGATCGCATTATTCAAAAAACGCACTTCGAAAGAAGTGCGTTTTTGTTGGTGGACCTGAGGAGGACAAAAAAGGACGTTTTGAAGCTGAGATAACGTCTGTTTTTGTCACCTGAAGCCTTTATTTTCGGACATTTTTCCGTTTTGCTCTATCAAATGATTTTATCACCGAAGGAGGGGAATTTACATTTATCTTTCATAATTCTTGCACGAAATACTTCAGATAATTTCATGTAAAGAGAGCTGATCTTATTGTTAAAATGTCGAATTTCGATGAAGAATTTTCGTAATGGGAGAAAAATCACGAAAAAAGCATATAATCTCCCCGTAACACAGAAAGGGGGCAGACCGGAATGAGAGAACATATCCACGAGCTTCTCAGGTATCTCGGCGCGACCGCTAATTATCGCGGCTATCAGCTTACCACCAAGGCCTGTGAGCTTATCGATAAAGACGAGACCCTTCTGCTTTGCGTCACCCGTGAGCTTTATCCGAAGGTAGCCGATTTCTACGGCTGCAACTCCGACAACGTTGAACGCAATATCCGCACCATGATAAAGCGTATCTGGGACGAGCATCCCGAACGTCTTATCGAAATATCCCGTTGCGATCTGACCTATCAGCCCACCGTATCCGAGTTTCTGGATTATCTGGTTACATACGTTCAGCGCAATATGACGAGCAAGCCGTAACCTCTCCGCCCATATTCAGTTCCGAGTATGGGCGAGTTTTTATTGCCTTTTCTTGAAAGTTATGTTAAACTTAATTTGCCAAACGAATTTAATATTTTACTACATAAAATAAGTTTGTATTTTTTGCTTCGGTAAAAATGCAGGCTCACTTTACACATCTTATTTTATGTAGAGAAGAGATTCGTTTGGCGACAATCGGAGCATTGCATTTTTCGTGCGTACAGCTTCGGTTGTGCGCACTTTTTGTTTTTGGGGGTAGAATATGTCTTTATATGATGTTTACAGATTTGCAACGTCAACGCCGATTATTATTATTTTGTTTTTTGTATTAATGTTCAGTTGCGTTAATATAAAAATCTTTTTAGGCGCAAAAAAAGAAGAAGAAACCGAATCTCTTGTCTTACCACTTCTTAAGAATCTGAAATACGAAAAAGTGTTGCATATTTTTGCCATCTTCTTATACGTGCTTTGTTCAGTGCTTTTAATTTTTAACAGCACGCAGATCCTTTATATGCTGGGCTGTGAAGATATGCGTATTATGCCCGAAGGAACGTACTGCCGAAAGGTTTACATAACAAGCGAATCAGACAAAACATATCTGTTGCCTGCAAAAATCTATAAACACGAAGGTGAGTATTGTGTTGATCGGGTGTATTTTTCCAACGGCGGATATTTAACCTTTGGCGACGAATACGCTGAGTTTGACGAAACAGTTAATTCATTTGATCGCCAGGAGCGCTACTGGACTATTAGGCTTACAAACCAAAAAGCATATCATTCGGATGTGCAAGAAGAATATTCTTTTGATGTTTGGCATTTGATCGCCAACGTAGTTATGTCCGTTATAATTTTGTTTTCAGCTTTTTTAGAAACGGCTGTTTTTATAAAAAATTTAAAAAAGCAGAAGACATTCGGTAACCCGCCGACAGAAAAAGATTTTTAGGAGGAATAAATATGACTTGGTGGATGCTGCTTATTTTATGGCTTGGAGGATGGTTGACTATCATTTTTCTTAACGTCCTTAACCGTGCGGTTAAAGGAACGGACTACATTATTGAAAATATCGAAAATGAACTTGTCAAAGATGGCAACAGTCTTTTTACAACCGGCCTTCTGTACTTCTTAGGAAATTTGCTCTGCATTTTTGCAGATTTGACAGTTCTTCATTGGATCTTATTTGTTGTCGGGGTTGCCTTTTGCGCACTTCCTGTCCTATCTCTGATACCTATGGCTCTTAACACGTTAAAACTGTATAAGAGATATTGGATTTCTTTTTTAGGAGCAATTATTTGTGATATAACTCCTTTGGTAATGGCTCTTAACATCTATTTTGTACACATAAGCAAATAATCTTATTAGGCAATAACTAACCGCCCCTCCGTTTTGGAGAGGCGGCTTTTTTTATTCTTTTTTAATAAACTGATGAAAGGCTTCATAAAGGCCGGTGGAGGCGAGACCCGAAACGAGGCCGCCGAGGATGATATCGGGGGAAACCCCAAGGTTTATCCACATATTGAGGCCGAGTCCGAGAACCCCCATAATAAGGGGAATGAATTTATTCACCCTGTCGGAGGTAACCACGTTCTTAAGGATATATCCGACACAGAGGCAGATACCGACTATTACAGGTATAGAAAACTGATTTATAAATTCCATTTATTTTTCCTCCTTTATAATTGCACTGTAGCCCTTCGCTTTAAGCTCGGCGGCAAGCCTTTCGGCGTTCTCTTTTTCAGAGAAATAACCGACCTGAACGCGATAGTGATTTTCAGCTTCGGCGGCCACGGGCTTTTTAGTAAGGCTAAGCCTTTTTACAAGCACCTCAACTATCCCTTCGGCACACTTTTCGGCATATTCCTCGGTTAAAATTACGGGGACATCGGTAGCCGAATCCATAAAGCCACATTCCAAAAGCACGGCAGGCATTGCGGTGAGTCTGCATTCGGCCAGATCGGCTTTAGCCAGCGGTGCGGCGCGGTTGCCCTTAAGTCCCGTATGCTTTATAAGAGCGTCGTAGAGCTCCTTCTGCCAGGCTTCGGTCTCCTTGTCTACCTTCGTATAGGTGTAGGCAACGATCCCGCCGCCGGTTCCGCCCTTTATACCTGCGTTGTGGTGGATGGAAATATAGATATCCGCGCCGAATTTGTTTGCTGCGGCGGCTCTGTCCTCCACCGATATTGCCTTTTCGCCGCCGGTGTCGTCGGTCCTGAGCAGACTGTAGCCCTCATAGGCCTTCAGCTTCTGCTCGATCTTGTCGCAGATGCGGTCGTTAAGGACCCATTCTCTTGTCTCGTTTTTATCCAGAGCTTTAAGGCACCGCTTTCCTGCGGTGTACTTATAATGCCCTGCGGTTAGTGCTATTTTGAACATATGCAGTTCCTCCTTAATTGATCTTCTTTTTTATGTCGCGTATATCGTGCTGTGCCTCTAACATCTCGCCCTCGAGCTTGAAGGTTCTCTCCACAACAGAGTTGTGCTTTTCCACCTTCTTTTCCAGCTGTTCAATGCGATAGTTAGTCAGCTTGTTTGCAACCAGTATTCCTCCAAAGGTGCCTCCGAGGGTTCCGATAAGGGAAATAAGGCTTACGATGATCGTCTCGCTCGTTATATCTCCGCACCTCCCAGTTTCACCCATTCGCCGATAAATACCTTCAGTTCGGGATACCACTCGGTAGCAGTAAAGGCTTCGCCAAGTCCGGGCATTTTCTCTAAAGCAGTCAGAGCATCCGATCCCGTTATATCGGTACGCTGAGTAAAGATCGGCTCTCCGTTCAGAAAACCGTATTCGTTATCATACAGCGCAGAGGCATCCAAGGTATATATGTTGCTGTATACATGGGCATACTCTACGGGCCGATCTACCGTGGGCCTGTTTTCACCCACCTGATATTCCCAAATCACAAGGCTTGAAAGTCTTGCCTTTAGATTATAAGAATTGAAAGGTCTTATTACCGAAAAGCAATTCAGTATGCGGTAAGGACTATTCCAGGTCTGCCCAACAAAGGCGTTGGCCTTATATCCCTCGTTTGCTATGATGCTCGTTGCAAGGCAGTAACAGTTTGTAAAGGTCGTGTTTATTCCTACTGTGACATATCCCACAAATCCGGACGCGGCACCGCTGACTGTACTTGCCTTTACATAAACGTCCCCATCCGTAAAGCAGTTATCAAATATAACCGTTCCATTTTCGCCTCTTCCGGTTGCTCCCGAAAAAGCTCCGGCGTTTAACGTGGCCACGACCCTGCTTTTCCCTATACCAAGGTTCTTAACGGTGCCGTTTAAAATTGTTGGGATCAGTCCGCCACCCCAAAACGCAGTATCGTCGGGGTACCAAAGGCCGTAAATAATATGTCCGCCGCCGTCGATATTGCCGCTGAAGGTATCAGCTATTCCCGATCGGGATATATACTGATATTTGTCGGTGTTGTTTACCGCTTCAAACCAGGGCTTGTTTTCTTCGTTCGCATACCAATCCGCGGCGGAGACGTCGTTTAAATAGACGTCATTTGTAATGCAGTAATATTTTCCGCCCTCTCCGAAGGTGTCTATCATCCGTGCAAACTGCTCAGGGGTCTCGATAATATATGGGTCTGCTTCGGTTCCCGCTCCGCCTGCATAGCCTTTGGCTATGGTTCCGTCCCAGGGTGTGCCGACCGTATGCTCGGTCTCGAGGAATATATAACTCCCCAAGCCTTCCGAAGACCTGAGGCAGTAGATCTTATCGGCTTCTCCCACGTCGGGCAAAGCGTAGACCCGCACACCTATGGATTTTTTAACCCGTTGCCCGTTGATATACGCATTACCGCTTTTATCAAGTCCGAAAAGGTTGTTGCGGCTGTTATCGTCGGTACCGTTACCAAGCATAAACAGCATACTGCTGTCGGGAAGGTTATATCTTCCTACGGCTATCTGATTTACTTCGGTGGTTTTAAGACCGCAACCGAGACCTATGCTGTTATGTCCCCGTAGCTGATTATACTGACCGAGGGCAACCGAAAGCTGGGCAGGAACCTCATTAAATCTTCCGAATGCAAACGAGCAATACTGCACCGTATTGTTTCGTCCTGCGGCAAAGGAATATGCTCCGTTTGAGAGGTTATTTGCTCCCACCGCAAAAGCACCGTCTCCGAGTGCGCGGTTATTACAGCCTGCGGCAAAAGCGTAAAGCTCTGCCCAAAAAGTTCCGAGTTCGGGACGAGCTATAACCCTGAGATAAGAGCCTTCGCCGAAGCCTGATACGGGCCACCCGGCATAGAAGGAGGAGGTGTATATCTTGTTGTTGGCCGCGTCCACGCCGACCAGTCTGATAGTGTTGTCGTTTCGGTGGGAGGAGTTTCCGTCGGGAGCCACCACGTAGAAAGACAGATATCTGTCCTCTTCGGGCCACGCCTCGAAGCCTTCGAGGCCTTCTACCGAGTCGAGGATATAGCTTTTTTCGGCCGAGTTTCCCGAAATTATACGGAAGGCCTTGGTTCCCGCGAAGCTGTTTTCGAGATCACCCATAACGACCGACGTCCCGTCAGGGCTTATAAGAACCGAAGAGGCCGAATCTCCACCGCCTACGATCTTATACGGAAGGTCTTTAAAGGCCGTTTCGCCGTCGCCGATCTTAAGCCATCTGCCGCCGATTCCGTCTCGGATAATAGCAGGCTCGCCTCTTTCAAGTACGGGATTTTCCGCTTCCCAATCAGAGAGGGTATCCTCCCTGTAGGCTATCCGTCCGTTTAAATAAATTTTATTCATTGTTCATCCCTCCCTATGCTGTTCTCTGCCATACGTAACGGGTCACGTAGGGCGGCATTATGCTGAAGGGTTCGCCGTTACCTGCTGCGGTTGTTTGATCTTTTGCAACTATATCCTTATTTTTTTCGTAATCGTCAGCCGCTATGTTTGCCCCCATAACCGTATAATCTGTACCTTTAGCCACACTGAAGCGTCCAACCGAATTTGTGCCCCAGTTTTTATTTGCCGTAAATTGATATTCGGGACCTACGGATCCGCTAGCAGTCGTTATTGTTATATCTGAAAGCTTATGCACGTGCTTTGGCATATTCTCCACCTTAAGCGTGACCTCGTCGGCTTCCCCGGAGGAGCCCATAGGGAATTTTTCGTCTTCATATCCTGCCGCAAGAATAAAAGTATTGCGGAGCCGCTTCCAAACGCCGCCGAAGAGTGTTTCCGGGTCGGTCGCGCTTTCCGAAATATAAATACTGCCGACGGGATATACTTTGTCAAGTATCTTGCCGGTAAAATCTCCTTTGAAATCCTCGAAGGCGGCTGAAATATATTCTTTTAAGTCTGCATCTATCTTCGAAAAGTTTTCGAAGACCTTACGGTTTTCCACGGGGTTTCGGCTGAACTCCGAAAGCTCCTCGTCCACCACCAGCTCCACCTTGGCCGCACCCGATGCATCACCGCCTAAAAAGACAAATTCGCTTCCTGCCTCAAGCGCCCTCCTTGCAAGCTCGGTAAGAGCCTGCGACTCCTCGGCATCCTCGGCGGCTGTCTCTGCCTTTTCGGCGGCTTCCAAGGCTTTAGCGGCCGCATCCTTCGCGCTTACCTCCGCCGCAGTTATATCTACGGCAGATTTGTCCTCACTCGTTTCGTTCTGTGCCACCGCCGTAAGATATCCTTTAACGGGTATCGAATAGACGATCTCACCCTCCTTAGAGCCCACAAGGGTTATCTGCACGTCACCGCCGAACCGCGTCATACTATAGGAAAGAAGACGCGAAACCTTGAAACCTTCTCCGATTTCGACCTGCGCTCCCGCGCTGTAGCCTGCCGAAGCGTTGTCGAGATCTATTCGCCAGTCATAGTCCCTGAAGCCCGGCATACCCGATATATCAAATACGATATCGGTGGCGTTATCCTCCCTCTGCATACCAAGCCATTGCTTGTTGGCAGGCTCCACCTTCTTTTCGGTGACCCTGAAGTTTATACTGCGTATCATAAGCCTTCCTCCGTTTTAATTCTTTAGGTCGATTATATCTGCCCGTTATACGGGAATGTCACCACAACCGGCAAAAAAATAATTCTTTGGCATAATTATATAAGCCCTTTTGTTTAAAGTGGCGGAACAACCAAGCAAAAAAATATAAAAAAGAAGGGAGCCGAACGGGTGACGCTTTGCAAAGAAGTGTTCGCCCGTTTATTTTTACAATAGAAATGACACTTCCTCTTTTTGAAAGCGTCATAG
>CAZRHF010000091.1:0-9605 GCA_964599835.1 uncultured Eubacteriales bacterium
CACTCGCCGCAAGGCGAATATAACTGTGGCACCTTCCTTACGGAGGGTGCCACATCGGGCGGTTTTTGTTCATTTTCCGAAAATATATCTGTAATAATCCTTTTCGAGGATCTTTGTGGACATTTTGAATTTGTTGTTTACAATAGCTTTCAGATTCTTGACGTAGTCCTTCTTTTCCTCTTCGTTTTCAAATTCCTTGCCCGGGAAGACGGTAAACTGTCCCGTGGCAGAATTATACTTGCCGCGGTCGGTAATAAAAGAACTGTTCGAGAATATTACCAGACCCTGCTCAGAGGATAAGATATCGTTTCCGATGAGCAGACGCGAGTCGTATTCAAAGCCGAAAAGATTTAAAAGGGTGGGCAGAATGTCTACCGAATAGCAATATTTATCTATGGTGGGGGCGTTCTCGGTGGACTGGCAGTAGAGCAGGAGACAGCTCTTATAAAGCTCAAACTCGGTCTCAACGTCGCGTCCCAAAAGCTCACGCCATATAGCGTAGGTGTCGGTATCCTGCTCAAGGCCGTAGGGGTAGTGGTCAGGGGTTATCATAATAACCGTCTTGTCGGCAATGCCCGCCTCATTAAGGCGGCTCAGCAGTTCTTCCATAGCGAGATCAAGCTCAATATTGCAGGCGTAGTAGGCCTTAAGGGTGTCGGAGCAGTCAAGATCCTTTACCTTATCCCAGTTTTTGTTTGACATGGAGTTGCCGATGCGGGTATAGCGAAGGTGTCCGCTTACCGTCATATAATAGGCGTGGAACTGCTCCCCTGAGTTGATATAATCGTCGACCGAGCCTGCGATCATCTCAAGATCGCTCTGAGGCCATACGTTTTTAACGTACTTCTCCACACCGTTACCCATTCCTTTGTAGGTGTAGCCCATATTGGGGTGAGAAAGGTCGCGGTGATAGTAGGTGTAGGTGTTGTTGTGGTAGGCGTAGGTGTTTTTAATGCCGTTTGCTCTGAAGACGTTGCCGAGACAGAAGGGCATATAGTTATTTGCTGAGCGGTAGAAGCTCCACACGCCCGACTTGGGGATGAGTCCCGTGCAGGTGGTGTATTCTCCGTCGGAGGTGGAAACGCCCCAGATGGGGGTATAGAAGTTTTCGAAATTGAAGCCTTCCTGTTGCATTTTATAGAGGGTGGGGGTAAGCTCCTTGTCGATGGCGTAGGGAGAGAAGCCCTCGGCCACGACGGTTATAAGGTTATATCCCTCGTACATACCGGTATATTCGTTCTGATAGGACGGCTGGCGGGAGGAGAAATACTCGTTCATAAGAAGGAGAGTCTCGTCGGTCTCCCCCTTACTCAGCGCCTCAAAATCGATATCCATAACGTTGGGCTTCGGAGGCTCGGGCTCGCTTGGCTCGGTCGGCTCCTGCGACGGGGGAGTACCGATGGGCTTTTCCTCTTCGATAACTACCTCCTGCTCAATGCCGATAAGGTTATATTTAATATCCAGCACCTCGGTGCGAAGCAGACCGAAGCAGTTTACCGAGCGGTTGGGGTCGAACATACCCGACTGAAGGGAGGATATCGAGGGCATAAGCAGAATTATGACCAGCGCCAGAATATGACAGGCGGCGCCTATTCCAAGCCAGCCGAAGGTTATCTTCACCGATTTTTTCTTATGAGCAACAAACCTCCTATAGAGGGGGCAGAGCACGAGTATCGTGGGCAGAAGGAAGAGAAGAATTGCGGGAATGCCGCGGATGATGGCGTTGATGGTGCTTTCAAGAATACCTTCCTGAATTATCTGGTCGGTACCCCCTGCGGTAAGGGAGTAGGCGATAAGGAAGCTGTTGAATACCGAATAGTAGATCTCCTGGGTAGAGAACAGCACCGCAAGGAGAAAGGTGAATATGCCTACCGTGATTCGGGCTCCCTTTTCACCGAAGCGGGTGGTAAGAGCGTAGGCGAAAAATCCCACGGCGCAGGAGAACAGAGGCACTAAAAGAAGTCCTATCGATAAAAAATCACGACTTGTGAAGAGCCGTAGTATCAGCTCCATATAAACCACCGAGGCGGCGCAAAAGACCGGCAACGGAACTCTGAACTTTGAAAGGGTCATTATATCATCTCCGACCCTAATTATACCATTCAGGTCGTTTTATGTCAACCGCTGTCGGCAGGAAGATTAATGTATAATTCAGCGTCGAAAAATTTTATATAATTTTCGCCGATCATTACGGCTCCGCGGCTGTCGCCGAAGCCGATCTGCCTTACCCCTTCGTAGGCTCCGCAAAAGCCGAGATATATTCCCGCAAGGCAAAAAATGCATACGAGGGTAAGTATAAAGGCGCGGAAAAACGCCCTTGCTTCCTTTGTTTTAAGCTTCTTCATCATTTCAGGGTGTTCAGCAGGCTGAGCAGGGCATTCCCCGCAAGCTCTGCCGAATAGCAAGCCTCCTCAAAGCTGTTGGAATCGGTTCCCACCTCCAAAAGCATGGAACCGGTGGTCAGGTGCATATTGTATTTCCGTGACGCGAAATTCATTGTTCTGGCAAGCCCGGGATAGAGTGCCTCCATAGTCTGCTGATATTTAAGGGCAAGTCGAAAATTCTCCCGCCAGTTGGGAAATCCCGTAACACTTCCCGTTTCGCTTCCCGCCACCAGCATTACCTGTGCCGCCTTTTTGCCGTTTACCGTCACAGTAGGCTTGGCCTTGTCGTTTCCGCTCATGGCGATGGAATCGCGGTGCACGTCCACTACTATTTTTATTGACGGATATTTCTTTAAATATTCCTTTATTGTTTCGGCCGCACGGGAATAGCTTGAATTATAGGCGGGATAGTCGTGCTGGGTGCGGTCGTGGATGACCTTTATTCCTCCGCTTTCTAACCTGTCTGCGATTATCTGACCGATCTCGGTAACGTTTTTGGAGTTGTCGGTGGTTCGGGCCTTGTCAGCCGAGGTGTAAAAATCACGTTCCTCCTCCATATAACATTCGGTGGCGTGGGTGTGAATGATAAGCACCTGAGGCTGATCGTTTTTTTCGATCTTAAAGGCTATGGGGACGGAAAGCTCCTTCTTTATATCCACCGTAAGACCCGTGGAATTTTTAAGATAGACTCCGCCGTAGGAGGTGCCCGCCGAATAGGGGGATAAAAACTGCTCGTGGATACTGCCTATTGCGTCGGCTCTGCTTGCAGATACGGGCACCGAGGAGGAGACCTCTGAGGAGGAATACATTTCGGGAATAAGCTCCTTAAGAGGTCTTTCCCCCGAACCCGAAATAACCGCTGACGCCTGCGGCTTCTCCTCGGTCACCACCGAAAGGGCAGAGGAGGAAAAGACGGCAAGACTTAAAACAACGGATACTATCATCGGAAAATAAGCGGCTGCTTTTTTCATATTATACCCCCTTTTTTCTCTCTTTTATATGTATGAAACAAGGGAAAAATATATTCCGTTAAAAAAACCTTGCATTTTTCCTTAACTTGTGTTAATATACTAAGTGCTTTAACAATAAATTAGGAGGTGTCACTATGCCTAACATTAAGTCTGCCAAGAAGCGTGTATTAGTTAACGCCGCAAATTACGAGCGCAATAAGGCTTACCGTTCGGGTCTTCGTACCGCCGTTAAGAAGGCAAACGCTGCCATCGAATCCGGTGCTGCCGATATGGACGTAGCTGTTAAGGTTGCTGTTAAGAAGATCGACCAGGCTACTGCTAAGGGTATTCTCCACAAGAACACCGCTAGCCGCAAGAAGTCCGCTCTCGTTTCCAGCATGAACAAAGCAAAGGCTTAACTTGTCAATAAATCAGGCTCTGCGCCGAAAACGCAGAGCCTGTCAGGACAAGTTAATACGAATTTTACGGTAACACCTTCAGAGGTGTTTTTTATTTTATATAAAGGAAAAAAGCCCAAAGATAAGACCTGCCGCCAGACCTACCGATACGTCTTTTATAAAATGCAGGCCGAATACCACCCGGAGCAACCCCAGTATGACCGCCGCGACCAAAACTGCCGCTCCCCACATCGGGTATACGGGAAGCAGACTCATTCCTATTACCGCCGCTGAAAATACGTGACGGCTGGGAAAGGAACAGCCCAGCGTCTCTTTTTTTATGATGGGAGAAAAGCCGAAGCGCTCGTAAGGCCTCTCGGCATTAAAATATTTTCGAAAAAACGTAATAAGCAGGAAACCTATACCGCACACAGCCACCGACTGTATGCAGTACAGGTTTTTATTTATTATAAGCATCAGAAGAAAAAGAGGATAGGAAACATAGACCGCAAGCGCTAACAGTTTTCCTGCCGCGGCGAGAATATAAAGAAGAGGCTTATTCTGCTTTAAAAATTCCTTGATCTTAAGATATCTTTCCCGTGTCATTTTATTCCTCTGTTACCGAGATGTTATAAAAATTTATATAGAATCCGTCCCGTCGCACCGTAAGCCTTTGGGGAAGGCCGCTCGGCGATACGGTAAGGGTATAGGCTTCTGTTTTCAGAACCCCCTTTTGGTCGGCAACCGCCTCGGGGTCGTTTATTATTTCTTTTATACAGCTGTAAAACTGCTCTATAACGGCGGCAAAGGGCAGACTTCCCTCAGCGGGAGAGTAGGTAAGCCCCTTATACTCGGTTAAAATACCCCCTCCGTCGACGGTAAAGACCATTTCGGCAAGCCCGTCGGGAGCGGTCATTTCGCAGGTAAGGACTCCCTCCCCGGAAATTTCGCCGAGAAAGGAATATTCCTCGTTATAGTAGGTCATTTCGGCGCGGAAGGAAATACCCGTGAGTCTGGGGGTTATCTCTTTTCCGCCGCCGCAACCGCAAAGAAGCAAAAATATTAAAATCAGAGCTGAGATCTTCTTCATAAAGTGCCTCCCAAAGCACCTTACAGCTCCTCCAGCATATCCGAAACGGTGAGGGATATCTCTCCCCATTTAGCCGCGGCCTTATCGCCCGCATAGGAATGAAGCCAAACGGCCGAAAGTATGGCTTGCTCAAAGTCGGTATAGGCGGCAAAGCCGGCCATAAGACCCGCCAGCATATCTCCGCTTCCGCCCGTAGCCATACCGGGGTTTCCGATTCGGTTTACGAAAAGTCGTCCGTCGGGAGCGGCAACCACGGTGTTTGCCCCCTTAAGACAGAGCCATACCCCGTTTTCGGCGGCAAAGCTTCGGGCAATACCGAAGCGGTCCTGCTCTATTTCGGCAACCGTCCTTCCGCAAAGCCTTGACATCTCTCCCGGATGAGGAGTGAGCACCAAAGGCGCCTTAACATTTTTAATTAAGTCTATGCGGGAGGCTATATTATTTATTCCGTCGGCGTCGAGAACGGTGGGGACGGTGGTTTCTTTAAGCAGAAATTCGGTGTTTTCGGCGGCCGATACGCTTCTTCCCATTCCGCAGCCTATAAGCAGGGAGGTAACCCCCGAAAGTGCGTCTTTAAGCCGCTCCTTATCGCTTTCGTCCCCCGCGAGGGGTATCTGCAGGGCTTCGGGGCAGGCGGCCGACAAAGCGGAATAATTTCTCTCGCTTGAGGCCATCTTAAGTATGCCGACTCCGCCTCTGAGGGCGGCTCTGCCCGAAATCACCGCGGCACCGGGCATACCGTAGCTTCCCACCGCGCACAGGGTGGTGCCGAAGCTTCCTTTATGGGAGTTTTTGTCCCGCTTTTTAAAGCTCGGGGGAAGTATCTCAAAAACGCCGTTACAGTTTTTCTTTAAGATATCCTCTTCTATGCCGATATCCAGCACCGCCGTATCTCCGCAAAGCCCGTTTGCAGGGGGAAGCAGGTGGCAGTATTTAAGGGCGGCAAAGGTGAGGGTAGTGCCTGCGGGAAGTGTGCCCCTTGAAGCCTTGCCCGTATCGCAGTCGACCCCGCTGGGCAGGTCTACCGCGTATATCCTTTCGGATATGGATTTTAAACGGCCGAAAAGGGCAATAATATCACTTGACAGCTCTCCCTTAAAGCCGGTGCCGTAAAGGGCGTCCACAAGGATATCTGTTTTTTCAAGCTTATAAAGCTCCTCTGCCGAAACGACCGTTATTTCTTTATCCATGGCGGAAAAGGCGGTCTTGGCGCAGTCGGTTCGGGGCGGACCCGAAAGAAGGGCGACCGTGACCTCGGCGCCCTCTTTAAAAAGGCGATCGGCCATAACAAAGCCGTCGCCGCCGTTGTTTCCGTTTCCGCAAAGGATCACCGCGCGGCGTCCCGATACCGCCTCCCTGCGAAGTATTTCCTCTGCCGCGGCCTTACCCGCGTTTTGCATAAGGGTATAGTAGCTTATTCCCCTTTGGTCGGCGGCCGCTTCGGCCCGCCTCATACCCTCTTTGGACAGAATATACATAGGCTGTCAGCGGGCGGTACGGGGAAGGTATTTTTCGATAGCCTCCCGGATGCGCTCGTCGGGGGCAAAGATTATCATAACGGTGCCCTCGCCGCGGTTTTCGGCTATCATATACATCTGTCCCTCGCTGTCGGGGTTGCAGAAATTATACACCTGTCTGACCGAGCCGGGGGCAGGCTGACCCTTATATTCCCCGTATTTCTCGACCTTGGAGCATTTAATCGAGACCATACGCTTTCTTGAGGATTTTGCGGTTATCTTATCAACGTCAAGGTCACCGTTGGTAAAGATGTACTCAAACTCTACCGAAAGGGAGGAGAGTAGCTTATAGGAGCCGTAGACCACGGCAACGACAATAAGAAAGGTGAAGGCGGGAGATAAAAACATAAGGGCAAACAGGGTCACAAGTGCGACGATAACAAGGTCCAGCAGTATCGCGCCCACGATTATTGCCTTGACCTTGCCGGTAAGCTTTATTTTAATGATCTGTTCGAAAAAGGTATCCATTTATATATCTCCTTTAAGGATTCTTATTTATTTTATTATACACCACCCGACACCCTTCTTGCAACTGTTTGTTGCCGAGTTCAATATTTGTTTAAAATCTAATATACTATTGAAATTTTTTGCTTTTTGGTATATTATTCTTGTGGTGATAACTTATGAACAAGGTTCTTACGACAATTCTTGATATCGGCGAGGAAATGCTGCTCTGCGGCGCAGAGGTCAGTAGGGTCGAATATTCCCTTAAGCTTATGGGAAAAGCCCTTGGTGCCCGACGTGTAGACGCCTTTATTATAACCTCCAGTATGGTTGTGACCCTTCACGCCGACGGGCAGGACGCCCTGACCCAGACCCGAAGGGTCGAGAGCATTGGCACCGATATCGGCCGCCTCCACCGGTTAAACGACCTTGCCCGAAGGGTTGCGGGAGGAAGGCTCTCCTGCGACGGGGCCGAGGCCGAGCTTAAGAAGATATTAGAGCAGAAGCGTTACCCCTTCGGCTTTGAGATTGCTTCCTATGCCTTTATTTCGGGCGCATTTACCCTCTTTTTCGGAGGCGGAATTACCGAAGCCGCCTGCTCCTTCCTGATAGGCGCTGTGCTTTCTCTGGTGGTTGCTCTTACGGCAAAAACGGGACTTAATAAAATATTCGCCCGCCTTATCTCCTCCTTTGCCGCCACTATCCTGGCCTTCGGCTTTTTACACATAGGCACCGTAGAGACGGTGGATAACATAATCATCGGAAACATTATGACCCTCATTCCCGGAGTGGGACTTACCACCGCCCTTCGGGACCTTTTCGTGGGAGACAGCATAACCGGACTTCTTCGCACCATCGAAGCCGCCCTTTTCGCTCTGGCGATCGCGGGAGGATACTTCCTTTCGGCTTTTATTTCGGGGGACGCCGTGGGGGGAATGTCGGGAGGAAAGGCCGACCCCATTCTTCAGATAGTGACCGGTTTTATCGGCTCCACCGGCTTTGCGGTGCTTTATAATATCCGAGGCATACGGTTTATCTTCGCCTCCCTTGGCGGTCTTTTCTCCTGGTCGGCCTTTTTAGCCCTGGGTACGGTATTGCCTAACGAGGTGGCACGGTATTTCATCGTGGCGGCTCTCATATCCCTTTATGCCGAAATTATGGCCCGCATTCTTAAGACCCCGACTACTACCTTTATTATCACGAGTCTTATCCCTCTTATCCCGGGAAGCTCTCTTTACTACACTATGACCAACGCCTTTCTCGGTCAGGCCGACGGCTTTTTGGAGCGCGGTATCGCCACCCTCAGCCTTTCGGGTGCCCTTGCGGCGGGAATAATTATAATCGCAGGTCTTGCCAAGATCGTTAAACGCAGAAAAAATCATTCATAAAGGGGAACGAGACTTATGACAGCTACCGAAAGAATTAAAAAGGATCTTATAAATTTAGGAATAAAAAAAGGTGACAGCGTTATGATGCACTGCTCCTACAAGGCTCTGGGCGAAAAGGTCTCTCCCGAGGAGTTCTTCGCCGCCTTTTTGGAGGTTTTAGGAGAGGACGGAACCCTTATTCTTCCTGCCTTTTCCTACCGTACCGTAACCTATGACGAGCCCCTTTTCGACAGAGACTTGACCCCCTCCTGTGTAGGCTTTCTGCCCGAGTGGTTCAGAACCGAGATGAAGGGGGTAAAGCGCAGTCTTCACGCTACCCATTCCTGCACTGCGATAGGAAAAAACGCCGATTATTTTATAAAGGGTCACGAGCTTGACGCCACCCCCGTGGGAGAAAATTCCCCCATTTCGAAGCTGCCCCTTATCGGCGGAAAGATACTGATCTTAGGAAGTCACCCCGACCACAACACCACCCTTCACGGGGTGGAGGAAAAGGCAGGGGCGCCCTATATCTTCGACAGAGCCAAAACCGTAAACTATATTTTAAAGGACGGCGACAGAGAGACCGTCCTTCCCTCCCTCCGTCACGATTTTCACAAGGAAGGCTTTTACTACGACCAGAAATACGGCCGCATCCTTGAGCTTCTTGACAAGGAGGATTACACCTTCGCCCCCGTACTTAAGGCCGAATGTTACCTTATGTCGGCAAAGGCCGTCTGGCAAAAGGGCGTAGAAAAGCTGAAGACCGACCCCTATTTCTTCGTGGAAAAGGTAGCGGAGGAATAGGCGGGGCAGGTTACAGGTTTCAGGTTTCAGGTTGCAGCAGGGCTGAGGTGTTCGGGAAATCTTTAAATTTGCCTTTTTTATTAACTTTCTGTTGCGGAAGAAGTATATTTGTGGTATTATGATAGTACAATCTTTTAAGGAGTGTTGTGTTATGAAAAAATTAATAGCTATCTGTCTCGCCCTCGTGCTTTGCCTTGCCCTCGTTGCCTGCGGCGGCAATAACAGCGACAGCGCGAAGGTTGCCAAGTACGTTAACGAAAATAAGGCCGACCTTATCTCTGCTATGGAATCAAGCTTCTCGGCTTCTTCCGGTATGGGCTGTGAGGTAACCGTTGAGGCTATCGACAACGGTATGGTTATCAACGTTAACATCGAAGGCTTCGACGAGATCCCCGAAGAGCAGAAGGAGCTTCTTCAGTCCGCTTACGACGCTATGTCCGGCTCCTTCGAGACCATGCTTGAAGAGCTTCAGGCTGAGGTTCCCGAGTTCGGCTATATGACCATCAAGGTTAACGAGGTCGACGGCGACAATCTCGCAAACATCGAAATCGGTAAATAATTTCAAAATCAAAAAACGCCCGAGAGAGACACTTCGTAAAGAAGTTGTCTCTCTCGTTTTTTATTCGCATAAATCAAATGACACTTTGC